>NZ_BAAARK010000027.1:0-101520 GCF_039532155.1 Streptomyces lunalinharesii | reverse complement strand
TGTTTCGGTGGTTTTAGCGTTAGGGAAACGCCCGGTTACATTTCGAACCCGGAAGCTAAGCCTTTCAGCGCCGATGGTACTGCAGGGGGGACCCTGTGGGAGAGTAGGACGCCGCCGAACAATCATTGTGGGAAAGCCCCGCACCTTATGGTGCGGGGTTTTTCTGCGTTCCGGCTCGTTCGCTCGGGGAGCGTTTGCATTGCGATGCCTCGGGTCCTTAAGTGCTCAATTTCTCGGGGTAGTTGGCGTCGTTTCGTAGCATGACTGACGGGCCGTCGGTGACGGCCCGTCGGGTGGCTTTGGGGTTTGGGGTTTGGGTCAGGTCAGGCCGTCGATGTCCACGTTCCCAGTGACATCTCCGCGGTGATGCCGGGGCCGAAGCCGGCCATCAGGCCGCGCTGTCCGTCCTGTGCCGATGCCTCGTCGAACAGGCGGGCCAGGGCGTCGAGCACCACCGCGCTGGCAATGTTGCCGTACTCGGTCAGCGTCGCCCGGCTGAACCGGAACGCTTCGTCGGGCACGCCGAGGAAACGGCTCAGGTCGTCGAGGATGCGCGGACCTCCCGCGTGGACGATGTAGAAGTCCAAGTTCCCCGCGTCCCAGTGGTTTTCCTCCGCGAGGCCGCGGAGTGCCGGTGCGAGCGGTTCCATCGTGCCCGGAACCCGCTTGTCCAACTGGAAGTGGAATCCGGTGGATCGCACCGCGTAGGAGATCCAGTCCTCGGTGTGGGGGATCAGGTACGAGGCGTTCCGCTCCAGATGGACGCCGGTGCCGCCAGAGCCGCGCATCACGGCTGCCGCGACCGCGTCCCCGAACAGGCCGTTGGACAGCAGCGATCCGACTCCGATGTCCTCGGGCTGGTAGCACAGCGAGCAGAACTCGCAGGCGACGAGCAGGACGTTGGCGTGCGGGTACGCCCGGCAGAAGTCGTGCGCGCGGTTGATCGCGGCACCTCCCGCGGCGCAGCCGAGTTGGGCGATGGGGACCTGCCGGGTGTCCGAGCGGAACCCCATGTGGTTGATGAGCCACGCGGTCAGTGCCGGCATCATGAACCCGGTGCACGACACGTAGATGATCAGGTCGATCTCGCGTGGTTCCACCTCTGCCTGGACGAGTGCCCTGCGCACCACGTCAGGGACGCGCGCCTTGGACTCCTCTTCGTAGATGGCACTTCGGGCGTCGAACCCCGGGTGCTCCAGCACCTTGTCGATCGGCTGGATCAGATGCCGTCGTACCACGCCCGTATGCTCGATCAGCCTGAGCACGAGATTCAGCTGTGCGTGGTTGGCGTGCAGCTCTCGTGCCAGTTCGAGGGTGTCGTCCCTGGTGATGATGTATTCAGGGACCGCGATTGCCGGTTTGCACAAAACGGCCATCGATGCACTCCTTGCAGACTGTGGTCCGCCCAGAGCTGTTCTCGCTTTGCACTTCGCGTTGTTGTCACTTCCGTTGTCGGCCGGCGGAATCCTCAGCGATTACGCCGGCCTGATGACACAGACCCCTGGAAGGACGCGAGCGGGCCATCCGTCGAAGAATGAACTGTCCCCGTGCAGCTGGGTCATTCCTAGACCGTACGCCAGGGGAGTGAGTTCCGCATGCCGCCGCCGGGGCCGCGGATTCACCGCGGCCCCGGCCCCTCACCACACCACTGGCAAGGCCAACGGGTAACGCCAGATCGCCGTGGTGTTCCAGCGGAGTTCCTCGGCAGGCTTGGCGAGCCTCAGGTCCGGGAACCGCTGCAGCAGGGTGCTGAGCGCGACCTGGAGTTCCGTGAGGGCCAGCGGGGCGCCCAAGCAGTGGTGGGCACCCCAGCCGAAGGTCATGTGGCCGGTGGCCTCGCGGGACAGGTCCAGTTCGTCGGGGCGCTCGAACTTCTCGGCGTCCCGGTTCGCCGTCAGGTACGACACGTGCACGATGTCCCCGGCCCGGATCGTCACGCCGCTGAGCTCCACGTCCTCCAGGGCGACCCGCGGGATGCCGACCCCCTTGCGGAACGGGATGAACCGCAGCATCTCCTCCATCGCCTGCGGCAGGGCCTCGGGCCGTGCGCGCAGCATCGCCAGGTCCTTGGGCCGGGTTAGCAGCGTGTACGAGAGGTTGCCGATCTGGTAGGTCGTGGTGTCCTGGCCGGTGATGAGGAGCACCATGGCCATGACCGTGAGTTCCTTCGCGTCGAGGACCTCGTCCCCGACACGGGCCGTGGCCAGCGCGCTGATCAGGTCGTCCCCGGGGTCCCGCCGGCGCCGTGCGGTGAGTTCCGTGAAGTACTCCCGCATGTCGGCCTTGGCGCGGATGGCGTTGTCCTTGTTGTCGAGGCTGGTGTTCATCATCGTCCGGGCGTAGCCGCGCAACTGCGCCCGTTCGCCCTCGGGGATGTCCAGCACCTCGCAGATCGTCGTCAGCGGGAGCGGGGACGCGAGGTTCTCCATCAGGTCGCCCGGCGCCCCGTTCTCGACCATCCGGTCCAGCAGCTCGTCCACGACGTGCTGTGTGCGGGACCGCATGCGCTCCACCTGCTTCGGGGCGAACGCCTTGGCGACCAGGCTCCGTAGCCGGCTGCTCGCGGGCGGGTCCATGACGTTGATCGCCTCGTCCTGCACGATCGGCTCCGGCGTCATCCGCGGAAAGTCCCGCCCGACGATGGCGTGCCGGCTGAACCGCCGGTCCGTCGTCACGGTCCGCACGTCGTCGTACTTGGTGACCAGCCACGCCTCGCCCTCGCCGTAGGGCAGTCGAATGCGCGCAACCGGCTCTTCGGTCATGATCCGCCTGAGCGTCGGATCGAACTCCAACGCCTCGGCGTAATCGAAGGGACAGTTCCAGACGGTGGGGTCAGCTTCCTTTGCCATTCCGAACTCCCGGGGTGAGAAGGACGGGCGATTTCGTGAGCGGGGGAATTGCCGAGAACGATGAGCGAATTGCCGTCCGCGTACCGGGGGGCGGCAGGGGAGGAGTGCCTGGTGCCTGTCTTTGCTTGCCTTCACTCATCGGTCACAAAGGTGGTATTTCATCCCGGATAGCGTACGTAGCCGATGGGGGCGACGCCTCGGCTGTGCGCGGGGGGCGGCTGCCTGTGCGGCGGTGCCGGCTTTGTTTTTCGACGCGGCCTCTTGCGTCGTTACCCGCCGTTACGCGTCGCTACCTGGGATTACCCAGCGCTTGTGCGGCGGGTTTGGGGATCGCGTGGGGGGTGGGGGTGGGGGAGGAGGTGGTGGGCTGAATGGGTGGGGCGGGAGGTGTCTGATGCGGGGGTGCGGCGGGTGCCCGCGGTGTGGTCGGCGCGTGGGGCTCAGTCCGTCTGGTGTGCCGTTCGGGCTGCCTGTACGAAGGTCTCCAGCGCCTTCCAGAACGGGCTGTACGCGGCGTTGAACTCCTCGTTGCAGTCGGCGCCCTCGGACATACCGGTCCGTAGCGCTTCGTAGAAGGGGCCGGTGGCCTTCTGGAGGGCGAGTGCCGCGGCCGCGGCCGAGGGCGGGCCCTCCAGTTCCACGACCCGCGCGCAGCGACGGATCTTCGCGTACTCGGCGATCTCGCGGTCGTGCAGCGCGTCGAGCCTGGTGGTGCGGGTGCCCGAGGCCGGGCCCCGTAGCTCCGCGGAGATCTCCCAGTACAGTTCGCCGATCTGGTGAGCCTGTTCGATCAGGTCCAGGTAGGCGGTGCGCCGACTCTCCCGCAGCTTTTCCGCACGCTGCGACCGCGCGGCGGTCTCCGCCTGGATCTTGGCTGCCTGCGTACTGCCGCGACTGGTCACCCAGCTGGCCAGTACCGCCGTACCGCCCGTCAACGCCGCGATGGCCAGAGTCCACACCGTGCTGTCGCCCACGCGGCGCCACAATACCCATGGTGCGCGGTGCGGTTGGCTGGTTCTGCGGGTGCGGTGGCAATCCGTGTGAGGGGGCGTGCCGCACCGTGGCCTTCCACCGTTCCCGGTTGACTTGCTGTGGGTTTCCTTGGCTTGTCTTGCTGTCGGGATCGCGTTTCCCGATGCCTTTGTCCCGCCGTGCCCCAACTCCCGGGTTGCGGGATGGATCGTGCACCCCGTCTGCTGTAGTGCGCGGGCGGTGGTCTTCGGGTACGAGGCGAACGGTCCGGTGCGCCTCGTCCGGGTGCTGAGGGAAGTGCCCGGTCCTTTGTCTTTGGGGAAGGCGGCCGATGCTGCGGCCAGCCGCACTTCCCGGAAGGTCGTCGAGGCGTGGGGTGAGACCGGCGTCCCGGGTGTGGCCGTCGAGGACTTCACCAGTAGTGGGAGGTCGATCGGGTGCTCCGCCACCTCTACGGCGTCTGAGGCCGGCAGCGGACCGCTGAAGCGGGCGGTGCTCGCGTCAGCGCCCAGGGGAGACCCGCCCGGGTCCGTGCTCCTGGCCGGCAGGGCGGTGTAGGTGCTTTCCGTATCGCGGAGTGCGGTCCGCAGCCGTGTGGTGGCCTTCCGTGGCGCTGCTGGAGCGATTGGTCCCGAGCGCGTCCACGAGGTCCTGCAGGGACGTGCCGCCGAGCGTGGAGCGCGGATCGAACTCCTTGGGCCTGGCCATGGGCGGCATCCTGCCCCATGGCCAGGCGCCGGCTTCTCAGGGATGAGCGGGGGCCTGTGAGGGGCTGCCCGACGTGCTCCTGCGGGGCTCCGCCTACCGGGTCTTCTCCACGGGTGCCCCTCCTCTCTGACCGGTCGAGCACCGGCTGACATGCCTCTCACTGAGAGCTAAAGTCGATATATGGCCACAGGGGACCTCCCCGATGAGCTGGCTGACGTACTGGCCGGTATCCAACGGCTGATCCGGCGTCGGCTCCGGTCCGGCTTGCCCGCCCCGCGGCTGCGGGGCGCCCAGGTCGAACTCCTGCGGCTGGTCGCTGCCCGGCCCGGCATCCGCGTCTCCGCCGCCGCGCAAGAGCTCTACCTTGCGGGCAACTCGGTCTCCACCCTCGTCAACCAGCTCAGCCGGGCCGGCTACCTGTGCCGGCAGACGGACCCCCTCGACCGGCGTTCGGCCCAGCTCTTCCCGACCCTGACGGCCCGGTCGCGGCTGCACGACTGGGAGATCCGCCGCAGTGCCCTCGTCCGCGAACAGGTCACGCGCCTCACCGAGGCCGACCGGACCGCACTGGAGGCTGCCCTTCCGGCGTTGCGCCGGCTCGCCCACAACCTGCACCAGCAGACGGAGGGACCATGAGCAGCGAAGACCCGGGCCGGTCGGCCCCGCGGACCGGCCCCGGAGCGGCCGTGGACAGCACCGGAGCGTTGCCCGGCCGAGCGGTGGCCGCTGACACCGAGCAGGTTTCCGCGGCGGATCGGGCCTCGGGCGCCGACGCCCTCACCTGCCATGGCCTCCGCTACGACTTCGGTGAGACCCGTGCCGTGGACGGGGTGGATCTGGCGGTCCGCCCCGGTGAGGTCTTCGGTCTGCTCGGTCCGAACGGGGCGGGAAAGACCACCGCTATTCGCTGCATCACCACCCTCCTGCCCGTTCCCGTGGGCATGGTCCGGGTCTTCGGGCGCGATGCGGCACGGGAACGGATGGCCGTGCGCCGTCTCCTCGGCTACGTGCCGCAGCAACTGTCCGCCGACTCCGGGCTGACCGGCCGGGAGAACGTCGCGTTGTTCGCCCGGGTCTTCGACGTGCCGCGCCGCGAACGCGCGGCCCGCGTCGCCCAGGCGCTGGCTGCCGTGAACCTCACCGTCGCCGCCGACCGGCTCGCCAAGACGTACTCCGGCGGCATGATCCGACGCCTGGAACTCGCGCAGGCACTGGTCAGCGCACCCCGCCTGCTGATGCTCGACGAACCGACGATCGGGCTCGATCCGATCGCCCGCACCAGCGTCTGGGAGCGCATCAACGAGGTTCGCGCAGCCACCGGCATGACCGTGCTGGTCACCACCCACTACATGGACGAGGCCGAGCAGTACTGCGACCGTGTCGCCCTGATGCACCAAGGCCGGATCCGCGCCCTCGGAACGCCCGGCGAACTCCGCGAAGACCTACGTGCCCGCCGCGCCCGCACGGCAGGCACTCCGGCCGCACCGGGCACCGCTTTCACCCCCGCTTCCCCCTCCCCCTCTCCCTCCCCCTCCTCCCCTTCCCTCTCGTCCTTGTCCGCCGCGGAGCCGACGCTGGAAGACGTCTTCCGGGACGTCGCCGGCACCGGCCTCGACGAGCAGTCAGGAGGCTTCCGCGATGTCCGGAGCACCCGTCGCACCGCAGCACGAGTCGGTTGAGACCGGCGCTGCCGCCCGCCACTTGGACCTCCTGCTGGTCCCGCCGCGCGCCCGTGCCGGCTGGCGGGTGCTGCCCGCCAGGGTCGCCGCGATGTGCGTGGTGGAGTTGCAGAAGCTCCGCCACGACCGCACGGAGCTTTACACCCGCGCCGTCCAACCAGCCCTCTGGCTTGTGGTCTTCGGCGAGACCTTCACCCGTATCAAGGCCATTCCCACCGGTGGCACCCCCTACATCGACTATCTGGCGCCGGGCATCATCGCCCAGTCCGCGATGTTCATCGCGATCTTCTACGGCATCATGATCATCTGGGAACGGGATGCCGGGATCCTCACCAAACTGCTGGTCACCCCCACACCACGGTCCGCCCTGATCGCGGGCAAGGCGTTCGCCGCCGGAGTCAAGGCACTGCTCCAGGCCGTCGTGGTGATCGTCATCGCTGCGCTGCTCGGCGTGGCCATGACCTGGAACCCGCTGCGCCTGCTGGGTGTGGCCGTCGCAGTGGTCCTGGGCTCCGCCTTCTTCTCGTGCCTGTCGATTTCGATCGCCGGCATCGTGCTGACCCGCGATCGGCTGATGGGCATCGGCCAGGCCATCACCATGCCGCTCTTCTTCGCCTCCAACGCCCTCTATCCCGTGGCCGTCATGCCCGGTTGGCTCCAGGCCGTCAGCAGGATCAACCCGCTCAGCTATCAGGTCGACGCCCTCCGCGGACTGCTTCTGGGCACTGCTTCCCATCTGGCCCTCGACTTCGCCGTCCTTGCCGGCGCGGCGGTCGCCGGTATCGCCGTGGCCTCCTCGCTGCTCGGGCGGCTGGCGCGCTGACCCTCCGGTCGTGACCCCTCCGCAGGATGAGCTGTACGCCTCCCGCTCGACGGGCCGGAGCCCGTCGGGTCCCGCTCTCGGCTGCAACGTTTTGTGTTCATGGGGCTACCGTACGAGGCTCCGGCGGAGTCGCGTTCGGCCTGTGGAAAACCTTGCGCGAAGCGACGTTGGCGATGTCGTCGCTGTGCCTGCCCCTCTGAGTCCCCGTCGCCGTCAGTGGTGCGTGGTCGCAACGTACTTGGGTTCCGGGGTGGGGTGTCGGGAGCGCGTCGCTCGTTCACGGGGTGGCGTTGCGGTGCTCGGGGGCGTCGTTCCCTGTGCGGCATCGTTTCCGTGATGAACCCCACGTCTGGGGTTGCGGTGGCGGGGATGTGAGGGTGCTCTTCGGCGCTGGCTCACGGGTGATCAGTGCAGGCTGTCGGGCGCAAATGTGAGTGCATGTCAGGCAGTTGTGGGTCAGTCGGTGGGCGGGGGCGCCCGGCTGTCGTCACAAGAGAGGATGAACAGGCATACAGAAACTCGACCCGGTAGATCTGTCCAGGTGTCAGCACTGGTCAGGGCTATGAGGCAGGATGGGAGAGGCTACGTCGCCGCGTGTGTCGTGGTCGGCGACCTTTGTAGGTTTATCTCTAGAATCGTGCGATGCACATACCGCAGAAAGCCAGCGCTCCTCTGGGTGAGGTGATTCGGTGAACGGCCCCGATGCCACCGACGAGCAGTGGGAAGGGCTCGCCGAAGTCGTACCGCTACGCGGCGGCAACGAATGGCCCTCCTGGCCCGACCACCGGGCCCTCCCGGACGACGAACCGACGGAGGAGACCCGGCGGTTCATCGTCATCCGCGTCCAGACCTTCGCGGACGCGAGGGAAGTGGCCGAGTACCTCATGGCGCAGTTGCCGGTCCTGTTGGACCTCAGCAGCGCGGACACCGACGTCGCCAAGCGCATCCTGGACTTCGCCAGCGGGGTCGTCTTCGGGCTGGGAAGTGGCATGCACCGGGTGGACACCAATGTGTTCCTCCTGGCGCCGGCCGGTACCGAGGTCGCCGAGCCGGCGGCGGGCAGCGTCCCCCGTTCGTAGGAAGAGCAGTTGGGCGTAACGGTTCTCCGCGCGGTCGACTGCATAGCGTCCCCGCATGGATACCGACAGTGCACGTCCGGCGGTCACCGAATTACGGCTGTCCGCCTTCAAGACGCATCGTGGCGTCACCCTGCCGCTCGGCCCGTTGACGTTGCTCAGCGGCGACAGCGGAAGCGGCAAGTCCAGTGTGTTGCAGGCCTACGAGATCCTCGCCAGGCTCGGCAGCGGCGACCCGTTGGAACGGGCCGTGGGGGTGGTGGCGGGCGGGGCCTCCGCCTGCGTGCCGGCCGACGCCCGTCCCGATGACCAGGGGCGGCGCGGCTTCCGCATCGGCTGCACGGTCGACGGCTCGGTGGGCCCGGTCCACCTCGACCTCGCGGTTCAGGCCGAACCCGAACTCCGCATCGTGGGGGAGCGGTTGACCGGCTGCGGCGCGACGCTGCTGACCACCGCCCTCACCGATCCGACCCGCTCCGCCGTCCAGGCGGCCTGGTACACCGCCGGCGCGACCCCGGTGACCCGTGCTCCGCTCCCCGACGACCGGCTGGCCACCTCCCTCCTCCCGCTGCGGGTCGCGGGTAAGACGGAGGGGCAGCGCCTCGTCCTGGCCGCCGCGGAACAGGTCGTGGTGGCGCTGCGTTCGGTGTTCGTGTGCGATCCGCGGCCGGAGGCGATGCGGGGGCAGGCGGCGGGGGACGCCGCGGAAGGCGGCCCTGCCGCGGCGGGCGCGTCCGGCGGGGGAGGCGCGGGCCGCGGTCCCGGGGCGCGGGGTGGGGGCCGGGGCGGTGGTCCGGGCCGGGCCGGGAAGGGCGGTGGCACCGGAGGCCCCGGAGGGGCGGCGGCGCTGCCGCGTGGTCGTAAGGGCATCCGCAGCGGCAGTGAAGCCAGCGGTTGGGGCCACGACGAAGAGCGGGACGAGGGGCGGCTGCGGTCGTCCTGCGACAACCTCGCGGCCGTGTTGGAGCGCACCAGCCGCGAATGCGCCCGACGGCACGCCATCCTCGTCGCGGCTGTACGGGACGCCTGTGCCGGGCCCGTCGACGGGCTGCGGGCGGTGCCGCGGCAGCCGGATGCCACGACGGCACCGGACGTCACGGACGCCCGCGGAGCCGGCGACGGGGCGGTGACGGGTGGGCAGGGGCTGCCGGACCTACGGGACGTTCGGACGGTCCTCGACCGCGGTGACCTGGGAGAGATGCCCGTCGAGCAGCTCGGCGACGGAGAGCTGCGGTTCCTCGGGCTGGCGCTGGTGCTCCTCACCGGTCCCGGGGTGTTGGCGATGGATCCGGCCGGGGAGATCCCGTCGGCGCTGCAGCAGATGACGGTGATGGCGGACGGCATGGATCGCTGCATGGACCGGCGTCAGGCCCGGGAGCTGGTGTCGCTGGCCGTGCGGATGGCCGAGCGCGGACACGTCCGGCTGCTGGGCACGGTGCGGGACCCGACGGTCGCCGAGGGGCTGCCCGACGTGCGGGTGCTAAACCTAGGGGTATGAGTGAGGACCTTCATGCCCTGCAGCGACGCCTGGCCGACTTCGCGGCCGCCCGGGACTGGCAGCAGTACCACACCCCCAAGAACCTCGCTGCGGCGCTCAGCGTGGAGGCCGCGGAACTGGTCGAGATCTTCCAGTGGTTGACGCCGGAGCAGTCGGCCGCGGTCATGGTCGACCCGAAGGCGGCCGGTCGGGTGGAGGACGAGGTCGCGGACGTCCTCGCGTACCTGCTCCAGTTCTGCCAGGCGCTGGGCATCGACCCGCTGACCGCGCTCGCCGCGAAGATCGAACGGAACGAGTCGCGGTTCCCGGCGGTCCGGCAGGCACCGCCGGACCGGCCGCGGGGCGGCGAGTGACCGTCGGGCGGACGGACCGCGGGCGTCGCGGGACGGTCTGAGGCCGGAGGGGTGGCGGGGCCGCCACCCCTCCGGCCTTTCCACGCCGGTTGCGGGCCGGCTCGCGCCGCGGGCCGTACTCCGGTCCGTGCGCCGGTGCCGTGGGCGTCGTCCGGCGGCCGTTCCCGCCGTCGGAGGGTGTTGTGCGCCGCGAGGGGCGTGTCCCGAACGCAAGGTCGGGGCGGCGGAGGCAAGTGTGCCGAAAGGGCGTTGAGTGGTGCGTGTGGTCCCCGTCATGCTGGGGGGTTGGAGGCATCAGAGTGGCGTGCGGGGGAGTCTCGACGGTCCGAAGCGCCGCTGAGACCGCCTCAAATCCGCCTCCCGTCACTCTATGGAGTCACGGATCTTTCCACAGCGCCTTGGTTGTCCACAGATTTGCGAATTCCTCTGGCCTTTTTGGCTGTTGGGCCTCACTCTGGGTAGTGGAAGGAGGGCGGAGCGATGCGCATGACGAAGGAAGGAGGGACACGGATGGACGCGGTGCGGATCATCGCGGCCAGTCGGCGCGGGCTGGCTCAGGCGAACACGGTGCACGACGTGGTCGTCGAGGCGTGGCAGGCGCAAGCCTTGGCGGAGGCGATAGGCAGCCATCTCGCGATATTCGGTCCGTACGAAGTGCGGTCCAGAGCCCGAGGGTTGGGCGACGCGGGCGGGCGGTCCAGCGGGGGACTGCTGTGCTCGGCGACGACCAACGGCGGACTTCGAGCGACCCAGTTGACCGAGATACGCGATGCCAAAGCGGCTTTAATCGGTCTGTGCCAACTGCTGCGAGAGGTGTGCGAGGCGCTGGTGGGGGTGGTGATCTCGGCGGAGGAGGAGGGGCTGTACTGGACCTGCGTCGAAGCCATGGACACCGCCGACGAATCGCGGGACCACGTCGCCGGAATACTGGAGAAGCTGGAGGTACGCGCCCGGCACCTTGCCTGACAGTGGGCGGGCCGTCCCTCGACCTGCCCTCTGCCGCCACGGTCGGCCAGGCTGGCAACCCAGCCGACTGAGCAACCCCACCGGCACGCCTAGGGCGAGGCACGTCCTCCACGCCCGGGCGGCCCGCGGCCCTGGCCTTTCGCGCTCTCGGCCGGTCGCATCGGCAAGCGAGACCCGATTCTTTCGCTTCCGGTTCCGCTTCCGCTTCCGGTTCTCGCCGGCGCTTCGCCCGTTTTTCGTCTGCGGTGTTCTTCGGCGGTGGTCTTCGGCGGTCTTCTTCCGCGGTGTTCTTTCGTCATCCGTGCCGTCCTCTGTCCCGTCCGCCGTCCTGTTCTCTGCCCTGTTCTCCGTCCCGTTCTTTGGTCTCCTCTTCCGTCAGTCCTCCTTCCTCCCGTTGGCCCCTCGCCTCGCCTCGCTTCCCTCCTCTTCCTTCGCTCCTCTCCTCGCCTTCCTTCCTCTTTCGCTGTTCCTTCCTGCTTGTTTCCGTCTGGGGTGGTCTTTCTTGCGTCCTGCTTTCTTCTGCTGCCTGCGCTTTCGGCCTCTCTGGGGGCTCAGGGGAATCGGCGGTCGTCCCGCTCACGTTGCTCGTGCTGTGGCCACGTGCCTGCGTCGGGTTCTGGGGCGAGGGCCGCGGTACGACGCACACGGTGGTGGCGGATCGCGAGCTGACGCATCGCAAGGTGATGCATGGCGAGCTGATGCATGCCGATCCGGCGGCGAACGGGGCGATGCCTGGGGAGGAGTGCATCGAGGTGTTCCGCAGTCACGGAGCGCTCCACCGGGAACGGGTAGAGGGGCGCCCAGCCGGATGGCCTTCTCAAGTGCCAGGCACACTCTGCGCCACGTACGCCCTGCGCAGCGGGTCCATCGCGCACACCGGACCGCCACGTCCTCGCCGCACCCACCGGCCGCGCCAGAGACGTCACGTAGACCGGGCCCGCCGCGTGCATTGGGTCTGCCACGTACATCGCTCCCACTACGGGCTCCGGGCTCACCATGGACTCCGCGCCCACCACGTATATCGCCCCGCCGCGGAACCCGGGCCCGTCACGTAAACCGCCCCGGTCTGCCGGGCCTTCCACTCGCCCGCCGCGCAGCAGGATGGACTTGCTTGGGATGTTGATGGGCCCGGGTGATTGTTCGGTGGGCGCCGTGCAGGATGGAGGTATGGACCTACGCATCTTCACCGAGCCCCAGCAGGGGGCTTCCTACGACACCCTTCTGACGGTCGCCAAGGCCACCGAGGACCTCGGGTTCGACGCCTTCTTCCGTTCCGACCACTACCTCCGGATGGGGAACTCCGACGGCCTGCCCGGGCCGACGGACGCGTGGATCACACTGGCCGGCCTGGCCCGTGAGACCAAGCGGATCCGGCTCGGCACGTTGATGACGGCCGGCACCTTCCGGCTGCCGGGCGTGCTGGCCATCCAGGTCGCGCAGGTCGACCAGATGTCCGGTGGTCGGGTCGAACTCGGGCTGGGCGCCGGGTGGTTCGAGGAGGAGCACAAGGCGTACGGCATCCCGTTCCCGAAGGAGAAGTTCGGGCGGCTGGAGGAGCAGCTCGCGATCGTCACCGGTCTGTGGGCCACGGAAGTGGGTGCGGAGTTCTCCTACGAAGGACGCCACTACCAGCTGGAGAAGTCGCCCGCGCTGCCCAAGCCGGCGCAGGCCAAGGTGCCGGTGCTGATCGGGGGCCACGGGGCGACCCGCACGCCGCGGCTGGCGGCTCAGTACGCGGACGAGTTCAACATGCCCTTCGCCTCGTTGGAGGACAGCGAGCGACAGTTCGGACGGGTGCGGGCGGCCGCCGAGGCCGCCGGGCGCAAGGGCGACGACCTGGTGTACTCCAACGCCCTGGTCGCCTGCGTCGGCAAGGACGACGCCGAGGTGGCGCGGCGGGCCGCGGCCATCGGGCGCGAGGTGCACGAGCTCAAGGCCAACGGACTGGCCGGCTCGCCCGCGGAGGTCGTGGACAAGCTCGGCCGGTACGCGGCCATCGGCTCGTCCCGGGCCTATCTCCAGATCCTGGACCTGGCGGACCTGGACCACCTGGAACTGATCTCCGCCCAGGTCCAGTCGCAGCTGGGTTGAGGGCTGAAGGCTGAAGGCTGAGGGCCGAGCGCAGGGGGCGGCGTGCGCGGGGCGGGGGCGGGTGGCCAACGGTCGTGTCCCCGGGCACGTCGGGTCCGTTCCCGCCCGGGGCGAGCACGTCACGGGTGGGGGCGGCGCGATCCGGGGGCGGCGGGCGGCGAGACCGGGGCGCGCGGGGGTGCCTGTTGCCTGGCTGCGGCGCGCGGAAAAATCGGTGGGGAAGCGGCACCGGACACACCGATACTCATCGTGTGTTTCTGACCATCACCACCACAGGCACCACCGACCGTCCCGCGACCGACCTCGGGTTCTTGTTGCACAAGCATCCCGACAAGGCGCAACGGTTCTCGACCGCGTACGGCACCGCGCACGTCTTCTACCCGGAGGCGCATGCGGAACGGTGCACGGCCGCACTGCTGTTGGAGGTCGATCCGGTGGCCCTGGTCCGCCGGGGGAGCGGGAAGGGCCGTGGCGGGGCCCCGGACGCGGCGCTGGCGCGGTACGTGAACGACCGGCCCTACGCGGCGTCGTCGCTGTTGGCGGTGGCGCTGCGGAGCGTCTTCGACAGTGCGATGAAGGGGCAGTGCGAGGCCCGCCCGGAGCTGGTCGGGCGGCCGCTGCCGTTGCGCGTCGAGGTGCCGGTGCTGCCCGCCCGGGGCGGTGGCGCGCTGGTGGAGAAGCTGTTCCGGCCGCTGGGCTGGTCGGTGCGGGCCGAGCCGCTGCCGTTGGACGAGACCTTCCCCGAGTGGGGCGACTCGCGCTACGTGCGGCTGGTCCTGGAGGGTGCGTGCGAACTGGCCGCCGCGCTGCGGCACCTGTACGTGCTGCTGCCGGTCCTGGACGACGCCCAGCACTACTGGGTGACGCCCGACGAGGTCGACAAGTTGCTGCGGGCCGGCGAGGGATGGCTGGAGGGCCACCCCGAGCGGGAGTTGATCGTCGGCCGGTATCTGGCCCGTCGCCGGTCGTTGGCCCGTGAGGCGATGGCGCGACTGGAGCTGGCGCGGCTGGCCGAGACGGACGACGCGGCGGTCGAGGAGTTCGACAACGCGGTGGACGAGATGGCGGACACCGAGGAGCAGCCCGTGCCGCTCGCCGTGCGGCGGCGGGACGCGATCCTCGGCGTGCTGCGCTCGGCCGGCGCGGCCCGCGTCCTCGATCTGGGCTGTGGACAGGGGCAGTTGATCGGTGCGCTCCTCAAGGAGGCGCGGTTCACCGAGGTCGTCGGGATGGACGTCTCGATGCGGGCGCTCCAGGAGGCCCGGCGCCGGCTCCGCCTGGAGAGCATGTCCGAGCGGCAGGCGCAGCGGGTGCGGCTGGTCCAGGGTTCGTTGGCGTACGTGGACGGTCGGCTCAAGGGCTTCGACGCGGCGGTGCTCAGCGAGGTCGTGGAGCACGTGGACCCGGAGCGGTTGTCGGCGCTGGAGTACGCGGTGTTCGGTGCCGCCCGGCCCCGGACGGTCGTCGTGACCACGCCCAACGTCGAGTACAACGTGCGCTGGGAGTCGTTGCCCGCCGGGCGGGTGCGGCATCCGGACCACCGGTTCGAGTGGACGCGGGGGGAGTTCCGGCGCTGGGCGGGGGACGTCGGCGCGCGGTACGGCTACGCGGTGACGTTCGACCCGGTGGGACCGGAGGACCCTCAGGTCGGGGCACCCACCCAACTGGCCTGCTTCCGTCGCGAGGACGGTGGTGCCCGCGAGGACGGTGGTGCCCGCAAGGACTGTGGTGCCCGCGAGGACGGTGGGGTCAGTGCGGGTGGAGGTGTCTGTGTGGACGGCGGTGCCCGTGCGAACGATGGTGTCCATGCAGACGGTGGTGCCCGTGCGGGCGGTGAAGCTCGGGGGAGCGGCGAGTACGGCACACCGGACGTAAGAGGTAGTAGCGGGAGTAGAGGTAGTAGGGGAATGAGCGGGAAAGCGCGCGTCGAGGGGGCGGCGGCATGACGGACGGGAACCGCACGTCAGGGCCGCAGCAGGGGGCCGAGGGGCCGGCCGCGGGGGCGGAGTCCGGTGCGCCGGATCCGGTGCACGGCCCGGGCCCGCGGGCGCTCGGCGTGCCCGACCTGTCGTTGGTGGTGCTGATCGGCGCGACCGGCTCCGGCAAGTCGACCTTCGCAGCCCGGCACTTCAAGCCGACCGAGGTGGTCTCGTCGGACGTCTGCCGGGGGCTGGTCAGCGACGACGCCAACGACCAGGCCGCCAGCGGCGACGCGTTCGAGGTGCTGCACTTCATCGTGGGCAAGCGGCTCGCGGCCGGCCGGTTGACGGTGGTGGACGCCACCAACGTGCAGGCCGAGTCGCGCGCCCAGCTGGTGCGGCTGGCCCGCGAGCACGACGTGCCGCCGGTCGCGATCGTGCTGGACGTGCCCGAACAGGTCTGCGCGGAGCGGAACGCGGCGCGCGCCGACCGGGCCGGCCTGCCGCGCCGTGTCATCCAGCGCCACCAGCGCGAACTGCGCGGCTCGGTGGGGAAGTTGGCGCGCGAGGGGTTCCGCACGGTGCACGTGCTGCGCGGCGAGCGGGAGGTCGAGGGCGTCGAGGTCGTCCGGGAGCGGCGGTTCAACGACCTGCGCCACCTGACGGGGCCGTTCGACGTCGTCGGTGACGTCCACGGGTGCCGCGCGGAGCTGGAGGCCCTGCTCGACCGGCTCGGCTACGCGCTCGCCAGGGACGCCGCCGGGCGGGCCGTGGACGCGGTGCATCCCGAGGGCCGCACGGCGGTCTTCGTCGGGGACCTCGTCGACCGGGGACCGGACAGTCCGGGCGTGCTGCGCCTGGTGATGGGCATGGTGGCGTCCGGCCACGCCCTGTGCGTGTCCGGGAACCACGAGAACAAGCTCGGCCGGCACCTCGACGGTCGCACGGTGCGGCACACGCACGGCCTGGCCGAAACCGTCGAGCAGTTGGCGAGGGAGGACGAGGCGTTCCGTGCCGGGGTCGCGGAGTTCATCAAGGGGCTGGTCAGCCACTACGTCCTCGACGGCGGCGGACTGGTGGTGTGCCATGCCGGACTGCCGGAGAAGTACCACGGCCGCACGTCGGGCCGGGTGCGGTCGTTCGCGCTGTACGGCGACACCACGGGCGAGACCGACGAGTTCGGGCTGCCCGTGCGCTACCCGTGGGCGGAGGAGTACCGCGGCCGCGCCGCCGTCGTCTACGGGCACACGCCCACCCCGCGCGCCGGCTGGCTCAACAACACCCTCTGCCTGGACACCGGCTGCGCCTTCGGCGGGAAGCTGACCGCACTGCGCTGGCCGGAGCGCGAACTGGTCGACGTGCCGGCCGAACGGGTCTGGTACGCGCCCACCAAGCCGTTGGCGGCCGAGGCGCCGGGCGGGGCCGACGGCCGCCCGCTGGACCTCGGGGACGTGGCCGGTCGCCGCACGGTCGAGACCCGCCACATGGGCCGGCTCGCGGTCAGGGAGGAGAACGCCGCGGCGGCCCTGGAGGTGATGAGCCGCTTCGCGCTGGATCCGCGGCTGCTGCCGTACCTCCCGCCGACCATGGCGCCCTGCGCGACGGCCGAGCCCTCCGACGAGGCGGACGCCCGGGGCGAGGGCTTCTTGGAGCACCCGCGGGAGGCGTTCGCCGAGTACCGCGCGGCGGGCGTGGGCGAGGTGGTGTGCGAGGAGAAGCACATGGGGTCCCGGGCGGTCGTGCTGGTCTGCCGCTCCGAGGCGGTGGCCCGCGAACGGTTCGGCGTGCCGGACGGGGCGTCGGGCGCCGTGTACACCCGCACCGGCCGACCGTTCTTCGACGACCGCGCGACGACGGAGCGGCTGCTCGGCCGGGTCCGGGACTGCGTGGAACGGGCCGGGCTGTGGGCGGAACTGGAGACCCCGTGGCTGCTCCTGGACGCCGAGTTGATGCCCTGGTCCCTCAAGGCGACGGGGTTGCTGCGGACGCAGTACGCGGCGGTCGGCGCGGCGTCGAGGTCGGTGTTCCCCGGGGCGCTCGGCGCGTTGGAGGCGGCGGCCGCCCGCGGGGTCGACGTGGCGTCGCTGCTGGACCGCCAGCGCGGGCGGGCCGCCGATGCCGCGGCGTTCACCGACGCCTACCGGCGGTACTGCTGGCGGGTCGGCGCGGCGGACCCGAGCGCGGCCGCCGCCGGGTCCACCGGGTCGGCCGGCATCCGGCTCGCCCCGTTCCAGCTGCTCGCCGTCGAGGGTCGCAGCCTGGCTGCCGTGCCGCACACCGAGCAACTGGCCCTGATCGACCGCCTGTTGGCGGCCGAACGGGCGCTGCTGGAGGAGGCCGGCGACGCCGCACCGCAGGCCGCGGGGCCCGCCGCCGACCGCTCGCCACTGCTCGCGCCGACCCGGCGGTTGGTCGTCGACACTGAGGACGAGGCGTCGGTCGCGGCCGGCGTCGCGTGGTGGCTGGACCTGACCGCCGACGGCGGCGAGGGCATGGTGGTCAAGCCGGTCGGCGCGCTGGTCCGGCAGCCGGACGGGCGGCTCGTGCAGCCGGGCGTCAAGTGCCGCGGTCGGGAGTACCTGCGGATCGTCTACGGCTCGGAGTACACCCGCCCGGAGAACCTACGTCGCCTGCGCGCCCGGCACTTGGGGCACAAGCGCTCGCTGGCACTGCGCGAGTACGCCCTGGGCCTGGAGGCGCTCGACCGGCTGGCGGACGGGGAACCGCTCTGGCGGGTCCACGAGGCGGTCTTCGCGGTGCTCGCGCTTCAGTCGGAGCCGGTCGACCCGCGACTGTGACCGGCCGCGCCCCGGGCGGCCCGGGTGGTTCAGGCCCCCCGGGCCACCCGGGCCCCCGGCCCGCCCCGGGGGCGACGCCGCCCGACATGGCGCGACTCCCGACGTCGCGCGCCCGGAGCGGACAAGATGGGGAGATGGGATTCCATGTCGACTCAGAGGCCGGGCGGCTGCGCCGGGTGATCCTGCACCGCCCCGATCTGGAACTGAAGCGGCTCACCCCGTCCAACAAGGACACCCTGCTCTTCGACGACGTGCTGTGGGTGCGCCGGGCCCGGGCCGAGCACGACGGGTTCGCCGACGTGCTCCGCGACCGGGGCGTCGAGGTCCACCTCTTCGGGGACCTGCTGGCCGAGAGCCTGCAGATCCCCGAGGCGCGGACGCTGGTCCTGGACCGGGTCTTCGACGAGAAGGAGTACGGGCCGCTGGCGACCGACCACTTGCGGGCGGCGTTCGAGCAGCTGCCGGTGCCCGAACTCGTCGAGGCGCTGGTCGGCGGGATGACCAAGCGCGAGTTCCTGGAACGCCACCCCGAACCCACCTCGGTCCGCTTCCACGTGATGGACCTCGACGACTTCCTGTTGGGGCCGCTGCCCAACCACCTCTTCACCCGCGACACCTCCGCCTGGATCTACGACGGGGTGTCGATCAACTCGATGCGCTGGCCCGCCCGGCAGCGCGAGACCGTGCACTACGAGGCCATCTACCACCACCACCCGCTCTTCCGCGACGCGTCGTTCCACGTCTGGTCCGAGGGCCAGGCGGACTACCCCTCGACGATCGAGGGCGGCGACGTCCTGGTGCTGGGCAACGGCGCGGTGCTGATCGGCATGAGCGAGCGGACCACCCCGCAGGCGGTGGAACTCCTGGCGCGCGGGCTGTTCGCCGCCGGTTCCGCCCGGACGATCGTGGCGCTGGACATGCCCAAGCGCCGCGCGTTCATGCACCTGGACACGGTCATGACGATGGTCGACGGGGACACCTTCACCCAGTACGCCGGCCTGGGCATGCTCCGCTCGTACACCATCGAACCGGGGGCCGGCGCCCAGGACCTCAAGGTCACCGACCATCCGCCGGAGCACATGCACCGCGCCATAGCGGCCTCCCTGGGGCTGGCCGACATCCGGGTGCTCACCGCGACCCAGGACGTCCACGCGGCCGAGCGCGAGCAGTGGGACGACGGCTGCAACGTGCTGGCCGTGGAGCCCGGCGTGGTGGTCGCCTATGAGCGCAACGTCACCACCAACACCTTCCTGCGCAAGCGCGGCATCGAGGTGATCACGATCCCCGGCAGCGAACTGGGCCGGGGCCGCGGCGGACCGCGCTGCATGAGCTGTCCGGTGACGCGGGACCCCGTGCCGGGCCTCGGCTGACCGGGGGCGGAGCGCGGGTGCGGGCGAGCCGGGGCGGGGCCGGTCGGCCCCGCCCACCCGGGCGGGCGGCGACGCGGGCCCCGTGCCACGGTGGAGGCGGGCCCCGGTGCGCCTCCGTGCGCCGGGGCGTACGGGATTGGGGCGTGCTCCCGGGGGCAGCATCGTATAGAGATACGGAAGCTCGTATAGACTTCCAGAGTCCGTACGGGATCGATCCCGCCGCAGGTCCGATCCGCCCACCGGGTCCGCACCCGGTTGCGGTCCGGACCCGGTACCGACGACCCGCCCCTCCCGACCGCCGCGAACCAGGAGCCCCCCATGGCGATAGACCTCACGGGCCGCCACTTCCTCAAGGAGCTGGACTTCAGCGCCGAGGAGTTCCGCCGACTGATCGACCTGGCCGCCGAGCTGAAGGCGGCCAAGCGCACCGGTACCGAGGTCCGCCGCCTGAACGGCCGCAACATCGCCCTGATCTTCGAGAAGACCTCCACCCGGACCCGCTGCTCCTTCGAGGTCGCCGCCGCCGACCAGGGCGCGACCACCACCTACCTCGACCCGTCCGGCTCGCAGATGGGGCACAAGGAGTCGGTCAAGGACACCGCCCGCGTCCTCGGCCGGATGTTCGACGCCATCGAGTTCCGCGGCAGCCGCCACGCCGACGTCGAGGAACTCGCCGCGCACGCCGGGGTGCCCGTCTACAACGGGCTCACCGACGACTGGCACCCCACCCAGATGCTCGCCGACGTCCTGACCATGATCGAGCACGGCGGCGGCCGGCCCCTGCCGGAGACCGCCTTCGCCTACCTCGGCGACGCCCGCAACAACATGGGCAACTCCTACCTCGTCACCGGTGCCCTGCTCGGCATGGACGTGCGGATCGTGGCCCCCCGGAAGCTGTGGCCCGAGGAGACCGTCATCGCCCGGGCGCGCGCCCTCGCGGAGACCAGCGGGGCCCGCATCACCCTCACCGAAGACGTCACCGAGGGCGTGCGGGGTGCCGATTTCGTCACCACCGACGTCTGGGTCTCCATGGGCGAGCCCAAGGAGGTCTGGGACGAGCGGATCGCCCTGCTCGCCCCGTACGCGGTCACGATGGACGTGCTGCGCGCCACCGGCAAGCCCGGGGTGAAGTTCCTGCACTGCCTGCCCGCCTACCACGACCTCGGCACCGAGATCGGCCGGGAGATCCACGCCCGCCACGGCCTGGACTCGCTGGAGGTCACCGACGAGGTCTTCGAGTCCGCGCACTCGGTGGTCTTCGACGAGGCGGAGAACCGCATGCACACCATCAAGGCCGTGCTGGTGGCCACGCTGGCCCCCTGAGGCCGGCGGCGACCGCCGCCGGCGGTGCGCCGGGCGGCGCGGGGCCGTGCGCCCACGTGCGCGATCTTGCGGCGGGGATGGGTACCATCGAGCCGCTCACGGGGTTCGGACCCACCGGTCCGGACCCCGCTGCGTGCCCGGCCCACCCGCGCCGCGCGCCTCGCACCACCCAAGGGAGAACCACCCCATGCCCCGCCCAGGCGCGACGGGACTGCGCATCAAGTCCCCCGATCTGCTCATCGCCGAATCCGGCGCGGACCTGAACGGCCACGGGCTGCGGCGCAGCATGGGCCTCTTCCAGCTCGTCTGCTTCGGCATCGGCGCCGTCGTCGGCACGGGCATCTTCGTCGGGCTCTCCGACACCGTCGCCCAGGCCGGCCCCGCGGTCGTCGTCTCCTTCGTCCTGGCGGCCGTCACCTGCGTCTTCACCGCCTTCTCCTTCGCCGAACTGGGCGGCGCGATCCCGGTCTCCGGCAGCTCCTACTCCTACGCCTACGCCACCCTCGGCGAGCGCACCGCCTTCCTCGTCGGCTGGTGCCTGCTGCTCGAATACGGCGTCTCGGTCTCGGCGGTCGCCGTCGGCTGGGGCCAGTACCTCAACCAGCTCCTGGGGAGCCTCACCGGCTGGCAGCTGCCCGCCGCGCTCGCCAACCCGCCCGGCGACGGCGGCGTCGTCAACCTCCCCGCCGTGGTCGTGGTGCTGCTGGCCGCGCTGCTGCTGGTCCGCGGGGTCCGGGAGAGCGCCCGGGCCACCGCCGCGATGGCGGTCCTCAAGCTGGCGGTCCTGGTGCTGTTCTGCGTGATCGGCTTCGGGGCGTTCCGCAGCGGCAACCTCTCCCCGTTCGCCCCGGAGGGCCTCGCCGGGATCACCTCCGGCGCCTCCGTCGCGTTCTTCTCCTACATCGGCTTCGACTCGATCACCACCGCCGGCGAGGAGGTGCGCAACCCGCGCCGCAACGTCCCCCTCGCCATCCTGATCTGCATCGGGGTGGTGACCGTGCTGTACTGCCTGGTCGCGCTGGCCGCCATCGGGGCGCTGTCCTCCCCAGAGGTCGCCGGCCGGCCCGCGGCGCTGTCGCTGATCGTCGACCGGGTCACCCACTCCGACCTCGGCGGCGCGGTGATCGCCTTCGGCGCGGTCGTCGCCATCGCCTCCGTGGTCCTCGCCGTGATGTACGGCCAGACCCGCATCCTGATGGCGATGGCCCGCGACGGCCTGGTCCCGCGGGCCTTCGCCCGGGTCTCACCGCGCACCGCCACGCCCGTCGCCAACACCTGGATCGTCGCCGTGGTCTTCGCGGTGCCGGCCGCCGTCGTCCCGCTGGACATGGTGATGAACCTCAGCAGCGTCGGCACGCTGGCCGTCATGGCGGTGGTCAACGTCAGCGTCCTGGTCCTGCGCCGCACCCGGCCCGACCTGCCGCGCCACTTCCGGGTCCCGCTCGCGCCGCTCTGCCCCCTGCTCGGCGTCGCCTTCTGCGGCTACCTCGTCTACGGCACCGGCCCGGCCACCTGGCTCCAGTTCGCCGCGTTCCTCGCCGTCGGCGCGGTGGTCTACTCGCTCTACGGGCGCCGCCGTTCCCGCCTCGCGGCCGACGCCGACGCCGCTGCCGCCCCGGACGGTGCGGTGAGCGTCCCGACGTCGCGCCCCGACGCCGGGACGGACGAGGCCACCCGCGACGGGGCCGCACCTGCCGCCACGACGGCCGCGGCCCGCGCGGCACGGGAAGACTGAACGGCACCGCACCGCCGCACCGCACCGCCGCGCGGCGTCCGGCGCGGGCCGGCGGCCGCACGGCGCCCCGGACCCGCCGGACGCCCCGCCCGACCACCGGCGGTCACCGACCGCCGGCCGGTCTCCACCGCCCCCTTCCGGCCCGGCCGGACGCGCACCCGCCGCGCCGCTCCACCTATCGCGCCCTCGTGACGACGGTCACGAACCAGTGATAGCTTCGAGGGGCATTCCGCGCGTCCCGCACCGCCACCGCATCCGCGGCCACCGCACGCACCAGCCATCCGGCTGAAGGGGGCAGGCAGACCGATGAGTCCGTTCGCAGGATCCGCCCGCAGCACCGACGCATGGCGCCACCTCAGGGTCACCACCGAGGGCGGCGTCGCCACCGTCACCCTCGCCCGTCCCGAGAAGCTCAACGCCCTCACCTTCGAGGCCTACGCCGACCTCCGCGACCTGCTCGCCGAACTCTCCCGGGAGCGCTCGGTACGCGCGCTGGTGCTGGCCGGCGAGGGCCGCGGCTTCTGCTCCGGCGGCGACGTCGAGGAGATCATCGGCGTCACCCTCGGCATGGACACCGCCCAACTCCTGGACTTCAACCGGATGACCGGACAGGTCGTCCGGGCCGTCCGGGAATGCCCCTTCCCGGTCATCGCGGCGGTGCACGGCGTGGCCGCCGGCGCCGGCGCGGTGCTCGCCCTGGCCGCCGACTTCCGCGTCGCCGACCCCTCCGCCCGCTTTGCGTTCCTCTTCACCCGCGTCGGCCTCTCCGGCGGCGACATGGGCGCCGCCTACCTGCTGCCGCGGGTCATCGGCCTCGGCCACGCCACCCGGGTGCTGATGCTCGGCGACCCGGTCCGCGCCCCCGAGGCCGAACGCCTCGGCCTGATCAGCGAACTCGCCGAGGAGGGCCGCGCCGACGAACGGGCCGCCGCCCTGGCCCGCCGGCTCGCCGAGGGCCCCGCGCTGGCCCACGCCCAGACCAAGGCCCTGCTCACCGCCGAACTCGACATGCCACTGGCCGCCGCCGTCGAACTGGACGCGGCCACCCAGGCGCTGCTGATGAACAGCGCCGACTACGCCGAGTTCCACGCCGCGTTCACGGAGAAGCGGACGCCCAAGTGGCAGGGGAAGTGACCGCCCCCGCGGGCCCGGACCACCGCCCGCTGAAGGTCGCCGTCCTCGGCGGCGGCCCCGGCGGGCTCTACGCCGCGGCCCTGCTCAAACGACTCGACCCGGGTCGGGAGGTCACCGTCTGGGAGCGCAACGCCCCCGACGACACCTTCGGCTTCGGCGTCGTCCTCTCCGACGAGACCCTCGGCGGCATCGAGCACGCCGACCCGGACGTCTACCGCGCGCTGCAAGCGGAGTTCGTGCGCTGGGACGACATCGACATCGTGCACCGCGGCCGCACCCTCACCTCCGGCGGCCACGGCTTCGCCGCCCTCGGCCGCCGCCGGCTGCTGGCCGTCCTGCACGACCGCTGCCGGTCCCTGGGCGTGCGGCTGCTCTTCCGCACCGAGGCCCCGCCGGCCGCCCTGCTCGCCCGCGACCACGACCTGGTGATCGCCGCCGACGGCGTGCACAGCGCCACCCGCACCGCCCACGCCGACGTCTTCCGGCCCCGGCTGACCACCCACCGCTGCCGCTACATCTGGCTCTCCGCCGACTTCGCCCTGGACGCCTTCCGCTTCGAGACCGCCGACACCGGCCGGGGCATCGCCCAACTCCACGCCTACCCTTACGCCCACCCGTCACCCGACCACCACCCCTCACCGACGCCTCCCCGGACCGCATCCGCGCCCCCGCACCCGACCACCGACCGCGTCGGCGTGCCGGACGGCGGCGCCAGCACCGTCATCGTCGAGATGCGCGAAGAGGTCTGGCGCGCCAACGGCCTCGACGCCCACGACGAGTCCGCGGCGGCCGCCTGGTGCGCCGCGCTCTTCGCCGACACCCTCGGCGGCCGCCCGCTGCGCACCAACAACTCCAGCTGGATCGCGTTCCGCACGGTCGTCAACGAACGCTGGTCGCACGGCCGCATCGTGCTGCTCGGCGACGCCGCGCACACCGCCCACTTCTCCATCGGCTCCGGCACCAAGCTCGCCGTCGAGGACGCCCTCGCCCTCGCCGCCTGCCTACGGGAACACCCCGCCCTGCCGGACGCCCTCGCCGCCTACGAGGCCGAGCGCCGCCCGGTCGTCGCCTCCACCCAACGCGCCGCCCGCGCCAGCCTCGCGTGGTTCGAGGACCTCGCCACCTACGCCGACCAGCCGCCGCACCAGTTCGCCTTCAACCTGCTCACCCGCAGCCGCCGGGTCACCCACGACAACCTGCGGCTGCGCGACGCCGGGTTCACCGACGCGGTGGCCGCGGCGGCGGGCGTCCCCACCGGGACCCCGCCGATGTTCACCCCCTTCCGACTGCGCGGCCTGACCCTGCGCAACCGGGTCGTGGTCTCCCCGATGGACGTGTACGCGGCCGACGACGACGGCACCCCCGGCGACTTCCACCTCGTCCACCTCGGCGCCCGCGCGCTGGGCGGCGCCGGCCTGGTGATGACGGAGATGGTCTGCGTCAGCCCCGAAGGGCGGATCACCCCGGCCTGCACCGGCCTGTACGCGCCGCAGCACGAGCGGGCCTGGCGGCGCGTCACCGACTTCGTCCACGCCCAGGCCCCCGGCACCGCCGTCGGCGTGCAACTCGGTCACGCCGGCCGCAAGGGATCGACCCGCCGGATGTGGGAGGGCATCGACCAACCGCTCCCGGACGGCAACTGGCCGCTCGTGGCCCCCTCCGCGCTGCCCTACCGCCCCGGCGTCAACCAGACCCCGCACGCCCTGACCACCGCCGAACTCCACACCGTACGCGCACAGTTCGCCCGCTCCGCCGCGGCCGCCGCCCGCGCCGGCTTCGACCTCCTCGAACTCCACTGCGCGCACGGCTACCTCCTCTCCGGCTTCCTCTCGCCGCTGACCAACCGGCGCACCGACGCCTACGGCGGCTCCCTCGCCGGCCGCCTCCGCTTCCCCCTCGAAGTCTTCGACGCGGTACGCGAACAGTGGCCGGCGGACCGCCCCATGACCGTCCGGATCTCCGCCACCGACTGGGCGGACGGCGGCACCACCCCCGACGACGCGGTGGCCCTCGCGGCCGCCTTCACCGAGCACGGCGCCGACGCCATCGACGTCTCCACCGGCCAGGTCGTGCCCGACGAGCGCCCCGACTTCGGCCGCTCCTACCAGACGCCGTTCGCCGACCGGATCCGCAACACCCTCGGCGTGCCCGTGATCGCGGTCGGCGCCATCTCCTCCTGGGACGACGTCAACTCCCTGATCCTGGCCGGCCGCACCGACCTGTGCGCCCTGGCCCGGCCCCACCTCTACGACCCGCACTGGACCCTGCACGCCGCCGCCGAACAGGGCTACAGCGGCCCGGGCGCCCCCTGGCCGCTGCCCTACCAGGCCGGTAGCCGCACCCCGCCCACCGGCCGCACCGACGCGCCGAAGCCCCGCCTCACGCTGCCCTGACGCCGGCGGCCGGGCGCAGCGCGGGGCGGGGCGGGGCGGGGCCGATACGGGGCGCGGACCGGGCGCGCCGTCAACAGGGGTCGGGCAGGCCCTCCGGCAGCGGCAGGCCGGTGACCCGGGCGTCGACCACCGGCCGGCCGTGCTGCTCGACCCGCACCGCCACCTCCCGACGACCGTCGGCGCCCGCCGCGGCGGCCCGCGCCGCCACCCAGCACGGCGCGTCCAACTCGGCGTACCGCGCGAAGGAGCAGTCCAGCGCGACCGGCAGCGACCAGTGGGGCGCCACGGCCCGGGCGGCCTGCCGGGCCGCCTCGACCATCAGCATGCCCGGGACGTGGTCCACGGGATGGTCGAACAGCACCGGGTGCGCGGTGTCCACCCGCAACCGCCAGCAGTCGGCGAGGTCGGCGCGGCCGGTGGGGGAGAGCACCACGTCCGCGGCCCGGTCCCGGCCCACCACCGGCGGGGCGACCGGCTCCGACGGCGGCAGCCGGCGGGCGTTGGCGCGCAGCAGGTCGCCGTACTCGCCGCGCAGCCGGCGGTAGACGGCCGGACTGTGGCAGGTGTAGTCCAGGGACGCCCGGGCCAGTTCGGCGCCGTCGCGCACGATGCGGAACTCCTGGCGGACGCCGGCCAACTGCTTGCGGCGGCGGACCACCTCCTGGTCGGTGACGTGCAGCGCGACGTCGGCCGGCGTGTGGGTGGCGCGCAGCGCTTGCGGGCGCAGGACGTAGCTGACCTTCTGCCAGATGATCGGGTGGTCCAGCGGCACGCCGTGCGCGACGTGGCTCAGTAATATCCCCGTCTGCCGCACCGTCTCGATCAGCAGCAGCGGATCGTGCAGGCCGCCCGCCGGCCCGTAGAAGCTGTGCGCGCGGGGCCACTGGGCCGTCACCAGCCAGCCGCCCGGCCCCTCCTGCCGCCAGTTGGTCAGGAACACCTCGGAGACCGCCGCCCGGTGCACGTACTCCCGCGGTACGGTCGTGGTCAGCGCCCGCGGTCGGTTTCCGTCCGCCCACCGCCCCGGGAGGTCGTCGGATCGCTCACGTGCGGACGGGCTGAGGATGGCGCTGGCCATGAAGGTCCTTTCGGAGAGGAACGGCTCTCGGCGCCCCGGCGAACGGCATCCGATCTCCCGGCCAAGATACGAACCATGCGGTTTGTTTTCCAGTGATGAGCGCGCCGTTCCCCCGTCAGGGCGACACCCCTGGTGAACGGTCAGACGGCGATGCGCGCGGAGCGCCCCTGTGGGTCCAGATGGCCCAGCGCCCCCGGTGCCGCCAGGCCCGGCAGGGTGTGCCGCCACAGGGCCGTGACCCGCTCGGGCAGGTCGGCGCGGTTGGTCGCCGCCCGCGAGAACAACTGCACGCCCATGTAGGCGGCGACGAAGAACTCCGCGGCCCGTTCCGGCACGACGGCGGGCAGCAGTTCGCCCTTGTCGCGGGCGTCGGCGAACATCGCGGTGATGATGTCGGTCCATGCCTGGTAGGGGACCAGCGGCTCCTCGCTGAACGTCGTCTCGACCGCGATCCGGGTGCCGGCCTGCAACAACGGATCGCTGCGCAGCGCCAGGGCGACCTGGTGGGTGAAGTCGATGGCGTCCTGGAGGCGGGAGTCGCTGACCGGTGGCACGAACGGCTCGGTCTGCTCCCGGATGACCGCGCGCGCCAGGGCGTCCTTGGAGCGGAAGTGGAAGTAGACGGCGCCCTTGGTGACGCCGGCGCGCTGGATGATCTCCGCCATCGTGGCGGCCTGGTAGCCGCGGATGCCGATGACGTGAGCCGCGGCCTCGAGGACGGCGCGCCGGGTGCGCACTGCGCGTTCCTGCTTGACCACCGATCATCCTCCGTATGCTCTCTTGGAGTTGTTGTGCCCGGGCGCGCCCCGCTGCCGTGGCCGCGCAGTCTATTTCCGCATCATAAAGAAGCCAACCGTGCGGTATTGATAGCCGACGGCGCGTCCCTGGCCGGAATGCGTGGCCCGGCGACGCGGTGCCGCGCGGTGCCGTCGAACGTCCGAGGAGCAGATCGATGACCGTCCCCGCCGCACCCGGCCTCCCCGCAGTCCACCGGGAAGTGCGGCTCGTCCGCCAGGTCAGCGGTGAGCAAGTGACGGAGCGTCACTTCGAGCTGGCGGAGGTGCCGCTGCCCGCGCTCCAGCCCGGTCAGGTGCTGGTCCGCACCCGCTTCATGGCGGTCACCGCGGCGATGCGCACGCGGATGACCGCGGCCCGGCTGCCGATGCCGTCCTTCGAGCCCGGCCGGCCGCTGTGGGGCTCCGCGGTCGGCGAGGTCGTGGCCGCCGAGGGCGCCGCCCTCGCCCCCGGCGACCTCGTCCACCACCCTTACGGCTGGCGGGAGTTCGCCGCCGTCGACGAGGCGCGCGCCCAGCGGCTGGCTCCCGACGCCCTGCCCTTCCCGGCCGCCCACCTCTCCCAGGGGGCCACCGCCTGGGGAGCGCTGCGCCGGGCGGCCGGGGTCCGGCCCGGCGACACCGTCTTCGTCAGCGGCGCGGCCGGCGGCGTGGGCAGCATGGCCGGCCAGCTCGCCCGCCGCCTGGGCGCCACCCGGGTGATCGGCAGCACCGGCTCGGAGGCCAAGGCGTCCCGCCTGCGGACGGAGTTGGGGTACGACGCCACGGTGGTGCGCGGCGCCGGGCCTATCGAGGAGCAACTGCGCCGGGCGGCGCCGGACGGCATCGACGTGCTGCTGGACCTCGTCGGTGGCGAGCAGCTGCGCGCGGCGCTCGCGCTGGCGCGTCCGGAGGCGAGGTTCGCGCTGGTCGGCGCACTCTCCAGCCAGATGGGCGAGGGGGGTGGGGTGGTCAGTCCGGTCGAACTCGACGCGGGACTGATCATCACGCGCCGGGTGGCGCTGCGCGGCTTCGGGGTGTACGCGCATCCCGACCTTCCGGCCCAGTGGACGGCGGAGTTCGGTCGGGGGCTGCGGGACGGCTCCCTCGCCTTCCCGCACGTCCTGCTGCAAGGGATCGCGCAGGCGCCGCGGGCGCTCTGCGAACTCACCCAGGGGCGCCATGTCGGGTCGGTGCTCGTGGAGTTGTGAGAACGGCGCGGGGCCGGTGCGCGGCGCGGGGCGGGCGCCGCGGGCGGTCGGTCAGCCGGCCGGGACCTGCGCCGGCGCCGGGATTCCGGCCGGGAACCGGCCCGACGCGGCGGGCAGCAGCCCCCACAGCCCGGTGACCGCCTCCGCGTCCCACCACGTCCGGTCGCCGCCGCCCAGGTGCAAAAGGCCCACCACGATCGACGTCAGCAGCTGGGCGGTGCGGCGGGGTTCGGCGTCCGAGGGGTGCGGGCCGGTGAGGCCGTCCCCGATGCCGACCGGCGCGCCGGTGCCGCAGGTGACCGCCTTGTCGAGGAAGAGCGCGTACCAGCGCTGCTCCAAGGCGTGGATGTCCAGCCCCGGTGCGGTCTCCGGGCGCAGTCGCAGGCCGGCGCGGAGCACCGCGTCCGACTGCACCCGGCCGAACAGCTCCACGGCGAAGTTCCGGACCGCGACGGTCAGGGGCTCGGGAGAGCGCGCGAAGCCCTCCTCGATCTCGTTGAGGGTGGCCAGGGCGGCGTCCCGCACCGCGAGGGTGAGGTCGTCCTTCGACGTGAAGTGGAAGTACAGGGCACCCTTGCTCAGTCGGGCCCGCCGGCTGATCTCGACCATGCCTGCGGCGGGTACCCCCTTCTCCAGGAAGGTCTCGGCGGCCGAGCGGATGAGTGCCTGACGGCTTTGGATGGCGCGATGCTGCGTGGGCACGGTGTCCGTCCCGTCTCTCGTACGACTGCAACGTGTTTGCAGTCTACAGAGAAAACCAACCATGCGGTTCGCTATGGCTGAGCGAAATGGCCGGAACCCCGCTGACCTGTCGGGAAGTGATCGCTCGGGCCGGTGGGCCAGGGGTCTGTGCCGTGCGGCGCCGGGGGGCTATGTCCAGTGTGGGGGGCCTGGGGAGGCTTGTCGACCGTCAGGGACGGGCTAAGGCACATTGACAAACAGCGCAGGCGGTTTTTAAATCTCCGAAGGCGGTAAACGGGACGATCCCTTCCGATGCCGCCGCCTCGACGGTCGCGTGCCGCCCTTGGACAGCGGTGCGCCTCGGCGAGACCGCCTCTGCCGCCACAGTCGTCGACCGCAGGCCCGCCCGACCAGCTGAGCCCGCACAGTCACCCGAGCCCCCGCACCCACGGAACCCGGAAAGGTCCCCCTCCATGCGCGTATCAATGGAAGTCGGCGAACGTCCTGTGAGAGGCGCGCGGAGCGCCGGCGGTGAGACCCTCAAGGCCGCCGTCTTCGATCTGGACGGCACCCTCGCCAACACCCTGCCCGCGATCAGCAAGCTGCTGGTCAAGGTGGCCGCGGAGCAGGGCTGTTCGGTGACGGCGCGGCAGGCGGCCACGGCCATCGGCAAGCCCCCGGCCGCCGCGTTCGGGCGGCTGCTGGGCCGCCCCGAGGACGACGGCCGGGTCCAGGCCGCCATCTCCCGCTACCGGGAGCTGTTCGCCTACGAGGTCCTGTGCCAGGGGCCGCAGCTGCTGTACCCCGGAGTGACGGCCGGGCTGTCCGCGCTGCGCGCCCACGGCGTCGAACTCGCCGTGGCCACCTCCAAGACCACCCGCAGCGCCGAGGCCCTGCTCGACGTGATGGGCATCCGCGACCTGGTCGGACCGGTCGTGGGGCAGGACATGGTGCGCCGCGGCAAGCCGCACCCGGAGATGGTGCTGCGCGCGGCCGGCCGGTTGGGGGTCCCGGCCTGGCAGAGCGCGTACGTGGGGGACACCGTCGGGGACATGCGGATGGCGGTGACCGCGCGCATGGAGCCGGTCGCGGTCACCTACGGCAGCGGAACGTTCGGTGAACTCGCCGCGGTCGCCGGCACCCGGATGTGCAGCTCCTTCAAGGACGTGGTGTCGGTGATCGCCGCCGCCCGTCCGCGTCCGGCGGCGGCTGCCGCGGGGCCGGTCGTCCGGCCGCGCCGGGCCGCCGTCCCGGTGGGGGCGCAGCAGCGGCGACGCTGACGACGGGGGCACGGGGCGTGCCCGCGGCCCAGGGGGAACACCGGGGCCGCGGGCAGGAGGCGATGGCACGGGGCGTGCGAGGACGCGGGACACCTCCCGCTCGACCGGGGGTCGAGCGGGTCGGGTCAGCCGGCGTCCTGGGTGCGGGACGTCCCGGCCGTCGCCTCGTGCGCGTAACGGGCACCCGCCGCGTGCAGCGTGTCGTGCAGCCGGCGGAAGACCTCCGCCGCGCGGCCGCCCGGCCAGTCCGGGGGCAGCAGCGCCGGCGGCAGTCCGGGATCCGCGTAGGGCAGGCGGCGCCAGGCGTCCAGGGCGAGCAGGTAGTCGCGGTAGGCGGCCTCGGGGGGAACGGAGCGGCGCCGGTTCCACTGCTCCAGCACCGGTTCGTGCGCCGCCAGGAACGCGCGGTGCCGCGCGGCGAGCGCGTCCAGGTCCCACCAGCGGGCCACGGCCCGTGCGGTGGGCGTGAAACCGGCGTGGGCACCGGTGAACAGGTCCACGTAGGAGTCCAGTTGGAGCCGCTCCAGGGTGTGCCGGGTCTCCTCGTAGAGGTGTGCGGGGGCGATCCACACGCCGGGGGCGGCGGTGCCGAAGCCCAGGCGGGCCAGTCGGGAGCGCAGCAGGTGGCGCTTGTGCCGCTCCTCCTCGGGGACGGAGAAGACGGCCAGGACCCAGCCCGCGGGCGGTGGGCCGGTCGGCCGCCCGAATATCCGGCGGTCGCCGTCCGCCAGCAGTTGGCGGCCCGCCTCCGACAGGCCGTACGCGGCGGCGCCCGCGGTGGTGCGCTCCGGGACCAGCAGCCCGCGGCGCTTGAGCCGGGAGACCGCGGACCGCACCGACGGCGGGTCCACGCCGAGTACACCGAGCAGCCGGATCAGCGCGGCCACCGGCACCGGACCGGGCGCGCCCGGGTGGTCCGCTGTGCCGCCGCGCCCGTAGGCCCCGTAGAAGGTGACGATCAGGGACCGCGGGGTGTGCTGGGCTTGCTCGTCGCTCACCGGGTCACTCTAGTTCCCGGGAGCGCAGCCGGAACCGCTGGAGCTTGCCGGTCGGGGTGCGCGGCAGCGCGGTGTGGAAGACCACCTCGCGCGGGCACTTGTAGGGCGCGATCTGCGTTTTGACGAACGCCCGGAGCGCGCCGACCGTCTCCGGCCCGGGCGGTACGCCGTCCCGCAGCACCACGTGGGCGACGACCAGCTGACCGCGGTCCTCGTCGGGTCGGCCGACCACCGCCGCCTCGGTGACGTCCGGGTGCCGCAGCAGGGCGTCTTCGACCTCGGGGCCGGCGACGTTGTACCCGGCCGAAATGATCATGTCGTCCGCGCGGGCCACGTAGTGGAAGTAGCCGTCCCGGTCCCGTACGTAGGTGTCGCCGGTGAGGTTCCAGCCGTCGCGGACGTAGCCGGTCTGGCGGGGGTCGGCCAGGTAGCGGCAGCCGGTCGGGCCGCGGACCGCGAGCAGCCCCGGTTCGCCGTCCGGCACCGGCCGGCCGTCCGCGCCCACCACGCGCGCCTCGAAGCCGGGCACCGGCAGTCCCGTCGTCCCCGGCCGGATCGCGTCGTCGGCGGCGGACAGGAAGATGTGCAACAGCTCGGTGGCGCCGATCCCGTTGATGATCCGCAGGCCGGTCGCCTCGTGCCAGGCCCGCCACGTCGCGGCCGGCAGGTTCTCGCCGGCCGACACGCAGCGGCGCAGCGAGCCCAGGTCGTGCCCGGCGAGCTTGGGCAGCATCGCCCGGTAGGCGGTCGGCGCGGTGAACAGCACCGAGATCCGGTGCGCCGCGACGTCGGCGAGCAGCCGCTCCGGCCCGTTCCAGTCGGCCAGGTACGTCGAGGCGCCGACCCGCAGTGGGAAGACCACCAGACCGCCGAGCCCGAAGGTGAAGCCGAGCGGCGGGCTGCCGGCGAACACGTCGTCCGGTCGCGGCCGCACCACCTGCGCGGAGAAGGTGTCCGCGATGGCCAGGACGTCGCGGTGGAAGTGCAGGCACCCTTTGGGGCGGCCGGTGGTGCCCGAGGTGAAGGCGATCAGCGCGACGTCGTCGGAGGCGGTCGGCACCGCTTCGTACGGCGCGCCGCCGGGCCGGGCGCACCGCGTCAGGTCGTCCGGGCCGTCCCCGCCGAACGTCGTGATGCGCAGCCCCGGGACGCCCGCCCGGACCAGGTCGCTGACCGCGTCCGCGGCGCACAGCGCGTGCCGGACCCGGGCGAGCCCGCAGATCGTGGCGAGTTCCTCCGGCCGGTGCGCCGCCAATACGGTCACCGCCACCGCGCCGGCCTTCATGACCGCGAGCCAGCAGGCGGCCAGCCAGGGGGTGGTGGGGCCGCGCAGCAGCACCCGGTTGCCCGGCACGACGCCCAACGGGCCGGTGAGGGCGTGGGCGATCGCGTCGACGCGGGCTTGCAACTCCCCGTAGGACCACGCCCGACCGTGCGCGTCGCGGACCGCGGGGCGGTTGGGGCCCAGTCGGGCGATGGTGGCGTCGAGGAGTTCGGCGCCGCAGTTCAACCGGTCCGGATAGCCCAGGTCGGTGAGGTGCGGCCACTGCTCCGGCGGTGGTAGCCGATCGCGCGCGAAGGTGTCGGTGTGGGCCGAGGACCGTAGCTCCATGCGGGGTGCGCCCCCTTGGGCCGGGTGGCCGCCGCGCGGCCGGGGAGGGGTGGTGGTCGGGTGCGGGGACCGGGGAGGACTGCCGTACGGATCCTCGTCAGCGTAACGTCTTCGTGACGGCAGTCAACAGACCGCGATATCCAGCCGCCGGGCCGTCGCCGTGCCCGGTCCGCCACCAGGGAGCCGCCTCGTGACCGCATTCGCACTGGGACCGGAGGAACAGCAGTGGTGCGCCGAGCTGCGCGCCCGGACCGCCGAACGGCTGCGCCCCCTCGCCGAGCAGGGGCGGGCGGGCCGGATCAACCGGCCCCTGGTCGCCGCCCTCGGCGAACTGGGCCTGCTCGCCCGGCTCTTCCCCGACGGCGGCAGCCCCAGGGCGCTGGACCTGTGCCTGCTGCGCGAATCGCTGGCGCAGGAGTGCACGGAGGCGGAGACCGCGCTGGCGCTCCAGGGACTGGGCACCTGCCCGATCCTGCAGTCCGGGACGGACGCCCAACGGGCCCGCTGGCTGCCGGAGGTGACGGCCGGCCGGGCCGTCGCGGCCTTCGCGCTGAGCGAGCCGGGCGCGGGCTCGGACGCCGCGGCGCTCGCCCTGGCCGCCACGCCCGACGGGCCCGGCCGTTGGCGGCTCACCGGCGAGAAGTGCTGGATCTCCAACGCCCCCGAGGCCGACTTCGCCACCGTCTTCGCCCGCACCGGCGGCGCCGACGGTGCCCGCGGCATCACCGCCTTCCTCGTCCCCGCCGACCGCCCGGGCCTGGGCGGCGAGCCGTTGGACATGCTCAGCCCGCACCCCATCGGCACCCTGGTCTTCGACGGCACGCCGGTGACCGAAGCGGACGTGCTGGGCGACGTGGGCGGCGGTTTCGGGGTGGCGATGCGCACCCTGAACCTCTTCCGGCCGAGCGTGGGCGCCTTCGCGGTCGGCATGGCGCAGGCCGCGTTGGACGCCGCGCTGGCGCACGCCGGGACGCGCACCGCGTTCGGCGGGCCGCTCAGGGAACTCCAGTCCGTCGGCCACCGACTGGCCGAGATGGCCACCCGCGTCGAGGCCGCCCGCCTCCTGGTCTACGCGGCCGCGGCCGCCTACGACCGCGGCGCCCCGGACATCGCCCGCCGCTCGGCCATGGCCAAGCTCCTGGCCACCGAGACCGCACAGGAGGTCGTCGACGCCGCCGTCCAGATCCACGGCGCCCGCGCGCTGCGCCGCGGCCACCTGCTGGAACACCTCTACCGCGAGGTCCGCGCACCGCGCATCTACGAGGGCGCCACGGAGGTCCAACGCTCCCTGATCGCCAAGGAGCTGTACCGCGAGGCCGGTCGTCAGCCGGTCTGAGGCGTCGCCGCGCACGATGTCGCGTCCGGCCCCGACCGGCCCCGGCGGCCCCGTCGTGGCCGGTGATCGGGCGGGGGCCGGTCGCCGCGCCGGCCTCGCGCCGGACCGCTCTCCGGCGCGTCCGATGCCGCCGACGGCCGTCGAGGGTGGACTTACTAGGACGTCCAACTATATCGTCGTGACCAAGGCCCGCGGTGCAGGGAAGCCGGTGCGATTCCGGCGCGGTCCCGCCACTGTGACCGGGGAATGCGCTCCCCGAACGAGACCGGCCACTGACGGAGAGTTCCGTCGGGAAGGCCGGGGAGCGCGTGCTGATCCGGGAGTCAGGATACCGGCCGCGGGATGTTCCGTGTTGTCCACGAGGATGGAGCAGACACGCATGGCACCGGCACGCACCCGCGCCCCCGACCGGCGCACCGTATGGGTGCCGCGCACCGACGTCTGACGGTCACCCGGCCCTGCGCATCCCGCGCTGCCCGCACGCGCCGCTTCCGGCGACCGTGCCGGGTCCGCGCGCCATCCCCGGATCGCACCTGACGGAGAGCAGGCATTCATGGTCCGTGAACTGGCACATTTCATCGGCGGCAAGCACACCCCGGGCGTCTCGGGGACCTACGGCGACGTGCACGATCCCAACACCGGCGCCGTCCAGGCCCGGGTGCCGCTCGCCGGCCGCGCCGAGACCGAGGCGGCGATCGCCGACGCCGCCGAGGCCCAGCGCGGGTGGGGCGAGTGGAACCCGCAGCGCCGCGCCCGGGTGCTGCTGAAGTTCCTCCAACTCGTCGAGGGGGAGCGGGAGTCGCTGGCCCGGATGCTGTCGTCCGAGCACGGCAAGACCGTCGCCGACGCCCACGGCGACCTCCAGCGCGGCCTGGACGTGGTGGAGTTCGCCGCGGGCATTCCCCATCTGCTCAAGGGCGAGTTCACCGACAACGCCGGCACCGGCATCGACGTGCACTCCCTGCGCAGCCCCATCGGCGTCACCGCCGGCATCACCCCGTTCAACTTCCCCGCGATGATCCCGCTGTGGCAGGCCGCCCCCGCCCTGGCCTGCGGCAACTCCTTCATCCTCAAGCCCTCCGAACGCGACCCCTCGGTGCCGCTGCGGCTCGCCGAACTCTTCCTGGAGGCGGGGCTGCCGCCGGGCGTCCTCAACGTCGTCAACGGCGGCAAGGAAGCGGTCGACACCCTGCTCACCGACCCCAGGGTCGGGGCCCTGGGCTTCGTCGGCTCCACCCCGATCGCGGCGCACCTCTACGCCACCGCCGCCGCGCACGGCAAACGGGCCCAGTGCTTCGGCGGCGCCAAGAACCACCTGATCGTGATGCCGGACGCCGACCTCGACCAGGCCGTCGACGCCCTGATCGGCGCGGGCTACGGCTCGGCGGGGGAGCGTTGCATGGCGATCTCCGTGGCCGTCCCCGTCGGCGAGGCCACCGCCGACGCCCTGGTGGAGCGGCTCAAGGAACGCATCGGGCAGCTGCGCATCGGCCGCAGCGACGACCCCCAGGCCGACTTCGGCCCGCTCGTCAGCCGCGAGGCCCTGGACCGGGTGCGGCGCTACGTCGACATCGGCGTCAACGAGGGCGCCGAACTCGTCGTGGACGGCCGCGGGTTCACCCTCGCCGGCCACGAGGACGGCTTCTTCGCCGGCCCCTCGCTCTTCGACCGCGTCGCCCCGCAGATGCGCGTCTACCGCGAGGAGATCTTCGGGCCCGTCCTGTGCGTCGTACGGGCCGCCGACTACGAGGAGGCGCTGCGGCTGCCCAGCGAGCACCCGTACGGCAACGGCGTGGCGCTCTTCACGCGGGACGGGGACACCGCCCGCGACTTCACCCGCCGGGTGAACACCGGCATGGTCGGCGTCAACGTGCCCATTCCGGTGCCGGTGGCCTACCACACCTTCGGCGGCTGGAAGCGTTCCGGCTACGGCGACCTGGGCCAGCACGGACCGGACGCGATCCGCTTCTACACCCGCACCAAGACCGTCACCTCGCGCTGGCCCTCCGGGACCAAGGAGGGCGCGAGCTTCACCCTCCCGACGATGGGCTGAGCGCCGTGACCACCACCTCGCTCACCGAGGACCAACTCGCCCTCGTCGAAGCCACGCTGGACTTCACCCAGGACCACCTCGTCCCGCACGCCGTCGCCTGGGACCAGGCCAAGCACTTCCCCGTCGACGTGCTGCGCAAGGCCGCGGGCCTGGGCCTGGGCGGCATCTACGTGCGCGAGGAACACGGCGGCAGCGGACTGGGCCGCACGGACGGGGTGCTGATCGTCGAGACCCTGGCGTCCGGCTGCCCGTCCATCGCCGGCTTCGTCTCGATCCACAACATGGTCGCCTGGCTGATCGACCACTACGGCGACGCCGCCCAACGCCGGCGCTGGCTGCCGCGCCTGTGCGCCATGGAGGACCTGGGCAGCTACTGCCTGACCGAACCGGGCGCCGGCTCGGACGCCGCCGCCCTGCGCACCCGCGCGGTGCGCGACGGCGACCACTACGTCCTCACCGGCGTCAAGCAGTTCATCTCGGGCGCCGGCGCCTCCCAGACGTACCTCGTCATGGCGCGCACCGGCGACGACGGCGCGCGCGGCGTCTCCGCCTTCCTCGTCGACAAGGACGACCCCGGCCTGTCGTTCGGCCCCGACGAGAAGAAGATGGGCTGGAACGCCCAGCCGACCCGCCAGGTGATCCTCGACGGGGTGCGGCTGCCCGCCGACCGGCTGCTCGGCCGCGAGGGCGAGGGCTTCCGCATCGCCATGAGCGGGTTGAACGGCGGCCGGCTCGGCATCGCCGCCTGCTCCCTCGGCGGCGCCCGCGCCGCACTGGACCGCAGCCTGGTCCACCTCGCCGACCGCGAGGCGTTCGGCGGGCGCCTGCTGGACGCACAGGCACTGCAGTTCCGGCTCGCCGACATGGCGACCGAACTCACCGCCGCCCGCGCCCTGGTCCACCAGGCCGCCCACGCCCTGGACCGCGGCGACCCGCAGGCGCCGCAACTCTGCGCGATGGCGAAGCGGTTCGCCACCGACACCGGCTACACGGTCGCCGACCGGGCCCTGCAACTGCACGGCGGCTACGGCTACCTCAGCGACTACGGCATCGAGAAGATCGTCCGTGACCTGCGAGTCCACCAGATCCTGGAAGGAACCAACGAGATCATGCGCGTGATCGTCGCCCGCGGCCTGACGGAGGCCCTGCGGTGACCGACTCCGACGAGCCCGTCCTCCTGACCGAGGAGGGCCGCACCGCCCGCATCACCCTCAACCGGCCCCGCGCCCTCAACGCCCTCACCCACCCCATGGTCGAACGCATCGACGCCGCGCTGCGTGCCTGGGAGACGGACCCCGCCGTGGCGGCCGTGGTCCTCACGGGTGCCGGGGACCGCGGCCTGTGCGCCGGCGGTGACATCCGCTCCATCTATGAGGACGCCCGCGCCCGGGGCACCGCCTCGGCGGCCTTCTGGCGCGCCGAGTACCGGCTGAACGCCCGCATCGCGCGCTACCCCAAGCCCTACGTCGCCGTCATGGACGGGATCGTGATGGGCGGCGGGGTCGGCCTCTCCGCCCACGGCAACGTCCGCCTCGTCACCGAGCGTTCGAAGATCGCCATGCCCGAGACCGGCATCGGCTTCGTCCCGGACGTCGGCGGCACCTACCTGCTGGGACTGGCCCCCGGCGAACTCGGCACCCACCTCGCGCTCACCGGCACCGCGATCGGCGCCGCCGACGCCCTGCTGTGCGGCCTCGCCGACCACTTCGTCCCCGCGGACCGCCTGCCCGACCTGCTCGCCGACCTCACCACCACCGAGGTCTGGGACGCGCTGGAACGCCACGTGCGCCAGCCGCCCGGCGGCGAACTCGCCCGGCAGCGCGCCTGGATCGACTCCTGCTACCGCGCGGACACCGTGGAGGAGATCGTCGAGGCGCTGCGCGCCCACCCCGCGCCGGAGGCCGCACGGGCCGCCGAGACCCTGTCCGGGAAGTCGCCCACCGCCCTGAAGGTCACCCTCGCCGCGGTGCGCCGCGCCCGGCGCCTCGGGCCCCTGGAACGCGTACTGGAGCAGGAGTACCGGATCTCCTGCGCCGCCCTGTCCTCGCCCGACCTGGTCGAGGGCATCCGGGCCCAGGTCATCGACAAGGACCGGGCCCCGAAGTGGTCACCGGGCACGCTGGCCGAGGTCGGCGCGGCGGACGTCGAGCGGTTCTTCGCCTCCCCCGAACCGCCCTGCCCCGCCGCGTCCTTCGGACCCGCCCCCCGCGCGACGGCACAGGAGGTGCCCTGGTGAACGGCCCGTCCCGCACCATCGGCTTCATCGGCCTCGGCCACATGGGCGGCCCGATGGCCGCCAACCTCGTCAAGGCCGGCCACCGCGTCCTCGGATTCGACCTGGTGCCCGAACTCCTCGCCACCGCCACGGGGAACGGGGTCGAGGCGGCCGGTTCGGCCACGGCGGCCGTGACCGCGGCGGACGTGGTGCTCACCATGCTGCCCGCGGGCCGGCACGTCCTGGGCCTGTACCAGGACGGCGGGCTGCTGGCCGCCGCCCGCCCCGGCACGCTGTTCGTCGACTGCTCCACCATCGACGTCGCCGACGCCCGCACCGCCCACGACGCCGCGGTCGCCGCCGGCATGCGCGCCCTGGACGCCCCGGTCTCCGGCGGCGTGCCCGGCGCCGAGGCCGCCACCCTCACGTTCATGGCGGGCGGCGCGCCGGCCGAGTTCGCCGAGGCCGAACCGCTGCTCGCCGCGATGGGCCGGAAGGCGGTGCACTGCGGCGGGGCCGGCGCGGGCCAGGCCGCCAAGATCTGCAACAACATGATCCTGGGCGTCTCGATGATCGCCGTCAGCGAGGCGTTCGTCCTCGGCGAGCGCCTCGGCCTCTCGCACCAGGCGCTCTTCGACGTGGCGTCCACCGCGTCCGGCCAGTGCTGGGCGTTGACCGTCAACTGCCCGGTGCCCGGCCCCGTCCCCACCAGCCCCGCCAACCGCGACTACACCCCAGGCTTCGCCGCCCCCCTGATGGCCAAGGACCTCGGGCTGGCCGCCAACGCGGTGCGGGAGCACGGAGTCCCCGCTCAACTCGGCCTCGCCGCAGCCCAGTTGTACGCCGATTACGCCGCGGGAGCCGGCGCCCGGCAGGACTTCTCCGGCATCGTGCGCACCCTGCGGGACGCCGCCACCGCCCCACCGCCCGCCGAACCCACCAGCGACCCGAAGGACGGCACCGCCGCATGACCGCACCCCACGAGCCGACCTACGAGACCCTCCTCGTCGAACGCACCGGCCGCACCGCCCTGGTGACCCTCAACCGCCCCCGGGTGCTCAACGCCCTCAGCCTGAAGGTCATGCACGAGGTCGTCGCGGCGACGGAGTTGCTGGACCGCGATCCGGGCGTCGGCTGCATCGTCCTGACCGGCTCGGCGAAGGCGTTCGCGGCCGGCGCCGACATCAAGGAGATGGCGCCGCAGGGCCCCGTCGACATGTACCTCACCGACTGGTTCGCCGCCTGGGACCGGCTGGCGCAACTGCGCACCCCGACCGTCGCGGCCGTCGCCGGCTTCGCCCTCGGCGGCGGCTGCGAACTCGCCATGCTCTGCGACGTCCTGCTCGCGGCCGACACCGCCGTGTTCGGCCAACCGGAGATCAAGCTGGGCGTCATCCCCGGCATCGGCGGCTCCCAACGCCTGACCCGCGCCGTCGGCAAGGCCAAGGCGATGGAACTGTGCCTGACCGGCCGCATCATGGACGCCACCGAGGCGGAACGCGCCGGCCTGGTCTCCCGCATCGTCCCCGCCGCCGACCTCCTCGACGAGGCCCGCGCCGTCGCCGAGACCATCGCGGGCATGTCGCTGCCCATCGCGATGATGGCGAAGGAGGCGGTCTCCCGAGCCTTCGAAACCACCCTCGCCGAGGGCGTCCGCTTCGAACGCCGGCTGTTCCACGCGGCCTTCGCCACCGCGGACCAGAAGGAGGGCATGACCGCCTTCATCGACAAGCGACCGCCAAAATTCCAACACCGCTGACGGGCGGTGCCCGGCCCGCACCACTGCGCCCCGGAGCGGACCCCCTCGCGGGTTCCGCTCCGGGACGGCCGGCCACCGCTTCCGGGGCGACCCGGTCCGCAGGCCGACTCGACCGGGAGGACCGTCTTCGTTGCTCAGGAAGCGGGGTCCGTGCCCAGCTTCACCACGTGGTTGCGCTCGTCGACGAAGACGACCTTCGGCTCAAGGGTGCGGGCCTGGGCGTCGTCGACCGTGGCGTAGCCGATGACGATGACGATGTCGCCGGGGGCCACCAGTCGGGCGGCGGCGCCGTTGAGGCAGATGACGCCGGAGCCGGGCTCGCCCTCGATGACGTACGTCTCCAGGCGGGCTCCGTTGTTCACGTTCACGATGTGCACCTGCTCGCCCACCAGCAGGTCCGCTGCTTCCATGAGGTCGCGGTCGACCGTCACGGAACCCACGTAGTGCAGATTGGCCTCGGTGACGGTGGCCCGGTGGATCTTCGACTTGAGCATGGTCCGTTGCATGGTGCGCGGCGCCCTGCCTTTCTGACGTGGGTGTGAACCGGTCATGCGGAAGACCGGCGGAGCCCGGGGACCTGAGGGGGTGGCTGCGTGCGGGCCTTCGCTCGCGCGCCGTCGCCTCGGTGCCCCAGGGTGCGGAACGTACGGATCAGGTCGCGGAGACCGCGTCGGCGAGACTGGCCGGGCGCATGTCCGTCCAGTTCTTCTCGATGTAGTCGAGGCAGCTCTGCCGGTCGGTCTCCGTCACGACCACCTCCCAGCCCGCCGGTACCACGGCGAACGCGGGCCACAGGCTGTGCTGACGCTCGTCGTTGACCAGCACCAGGAACGTGCCGTCCTCGTTGTCGAAGGGGTTGGTCATGGTCTTTGGTCCTCCAGGTCTCGGTGCTCTCGGGTGTGCGGAAGGCGGGGGAGGGCGGCCCAGGGGCCGGGGCGGTTCAGGTGAGGGCCTTGGCCAGGCCGCGCGCGGTGCGGCAGCGGAAGACGGTCTCGACGTCGACGGGGCGGTCCAGTACTGCCTCAAGCCGGCCTGCCAGGCGTAGCGCCGACAGCGAGTCGCAGCCCAGGGCGAACAGATCGTCGTCCGCGCTGACGAAGTCCCGGCCGAGCACCTCGGCGATCAGGCCGCACAGCGTCGAGGGCCCCGGGCCACGGGCGGACTCCGGCTCGGCCGTCAGGAAGCGTTCCGTCGGTGCGTCCATGGCCTGGGGCAACGCGGTGAGCAGTGCGCGCAGCCGGTCGGCGGTCTGCTGGGCGAACGCCCCGTCGATCAGGTCGGGGCGGTGACTGACCTCCAGTCGGAGCCGGGGGCCGGGGGCGACCATCAGCTTCAACGGGTAGTGGTAGCCGTCGTATCCGGTGACCTGCACCAGCCCCAGGCCGTCGTCCGGTCCGCTCGGCAGCTCCTCGGCGGTCGGGAAGTTCTCGAAGACGACGCAGCTGTCGAAGAGCGTGCCCATGCCCGCGATCCGCTGGATGTCCGGCAGGGGCAGATGGTGGTGGGGCAGGAGTTCCGCGTGCTCCTCCTGGAGCCGGGCGAGCAGCTCCGCCACCGGCTCGGCGGGCTCCAGCCGTACCCGCACGGGAACGGTGTTGATGAACACCCCCACCATGTCCTCGACACCCGGCAGTTCCGCCGGGCGGCCGGAGACCGTGGCGCCGAACACGAGGTCACGCTGGAGGGTCCGCCCGTGCAGGCACAGCGCCCATGCGGCACGTACCAGCGTGTTGGGCGTGATGCCCTGGTGACGCGACACCTCGTGCAGCGCGTCGGTCTCGGCCTCGGACAACTCGACGACGACGCGCTTTGGCAGTGCCCGCACCCGAGCGGTGTCGTCGTCCGCGGTGAGCAGGGTGGGTTCCTTGAGCCCGGCCAGCGCCGCGCGCCAGGCCGACCGGGCCTGGCCCTGGTCCTGGGCGGCCAGCCACGACAGGTAGGCACGGTAGTCGGGAGGCTCCGGCAGGGCGCCGCCGCTGCCGTCGCCGTACAACCAGAGCAGGTCGCGCAGCAGGAGCGAGGTGGTCCAGCCGTCCACCAGCAGGTGGTGCATGCTCAGGACCACCTGCCAGTGGTCCGGGGCGAGGTGGACGCAGGTGCAGCGCAGCAGAGGCGGGGTGGCCGGGTCCATGCGCTGGTGCCGGTCGTCCTCAAGGAGCTCCGTGAGCCGCTCGGCCCGCTCCCCGGGCCGAAGGTCCGTGAGGTCGTACGCGTACCAGGGCATGCGGGCGTCGGCCGGTACCACCTGCACCGGCTCGCCCGAGCGCAGTTGCAGGAAGCCTGCCCGCAGCATGGGGTGGCGCCGCAACAGTGCGTCGCAGGCGGCCCGCAGGCGCGGTAGGTCGAGCGGTCCTGCTACTTCCAGCGCGATCTGCACGTTGTACACGTCCAGGCTGCGGCTGTCGTACCGGGCGTGGAAGAGCAGTCCTTCCTGTAGCGGTGTCATCGGCAGCACGTGGGAGACGGGCAGGCCCGTCCGGGCGCCGAGCCGGGCCAGTTCCTCGGTGTCGGCCTGGGCGGCCGCGGCGGCGGACACCGCCCGGGTCGCCGCGTGCGCGACGAGCGCGCGCAGCGCGGCGAACCACAGCCGGGCCAGTTCGCGGGCTTCGGCCTCCGCCAGGTGCAGCCGGGCCCACAGCCAGTGGGCGACCAGGCGCGGTCCCGCCGGGCCGTCGTCGACCACCGCGTTGACCTCGACGAGGTGCCGCATCGGCATCCGCGGATCCGCTCCGAGGGGCAGTGCGTCCGACTCGGGCGCCACGTCCCAGTCGCCGTCTCCCGAACCGCGTCCTCTGCCGAGGTAGTTGAACCCGACCTGGGGGCTCGGAAAGCCCTTGAGGTCGGCGGCCGCGTTCCGGTTCAGATGGCGTAGCAGGCCGAAGCCGAGGCCGTTGCGGGGCACCTCGGCGAGTTGGTCGGCGACCCTGCGCACTGCCGCGCCGAGCCGCGGGTCGGCGGGGTCGCCCTCGGCGTTCCAGTCGCCGAACCCCGCGTCGATGCGCACCGGGTACAGGGAGGTGAGCCAGCCGACGGTGGCGGACGGGTCCACGTCCTCGTCGAGCTGCTCGCGGCCGTGCCCCTCGACGTCGACGAGAACGGCCGTGCCGTCCGCCGCGCGGGGTCGCCAGGCGGCGACCGCGAGTGCCAGACCGGCGAGCAGCACCTCGTTGGTGCGGGCGTCGAACGCGGCGGGCACGGTCGTCAGCAGCGGGGCGGTCAGGGCCGTCGGGAGGGTGAGGACACTCTCCCCGGCCGTGGCGTAGATGTCGTGGGCGGCGGACAGCGGGGCGTCGCCGATCTGGATGCTGCGACCGCCCAACGTCCGCTTCCAGTACGGCATTTCCCGCATCACGTCGGGGCTGTGCGCGGCCTCGCGCAACCTGTCGCTCCAGTCCCGCAGGGTGAGTGGCACCGGCTCCTGGCGCGGGGCGGTGCCGGTCGTGGCGCCGTGCCACGCGGTGTACAGGTCGGTGAGCAGGACCCGCCAGGAGACCGCGTCCACCGCCAGGTGATGGACGGTGACGAGCAGTCGGCCCTGGCCGTCCGGGCCCGCATCGAACCAGGTGACCCGCATCATCGCGCCGTCGTACGGCGCGAGTGCCGCAGCGTCCTGCCGGGCGCAGCCGGTGACGCGACCCCGCAGGGCCTCCTCGGCCAGTCCTGACACGTCGACCCGGCGCACGGCGTCCCGCAGCGCGTCCCGGTCGACGGGTTCCAGCACCAGACCGCCGCTTGCGTCCAGGCGCCCGCGCAGCGCCTGGTGGCGTTCGGCCACGGCCTGTGCGGCGGTGACCAGGTGGTTCAGGCCGAGTCGCGGCGGGACGCGCAGGAGAGTCGACTGGTGGAAGGCGTCGATGGTGCCGCGGTGCTCGTGCAGCCAGTGCATGATCGGGGTGGCGAGGGCCGTCGCGGAGCCGTCGTGGTCCGCCTGCGTCTCCGCCCTCGTCTCCGGCTTCGTCTCCGCCCTCGTCGCGCCGGGGCCCCGCCGGGAGGTCTCGGCGTGGGCGGTGGGCCGGCCGTCCCGTTCCGGGGTGGTGTCGGTCCCGGTGCGGGGGGTGCTGACGTTCTGTTGCAGGAAGTGGGCGAGGGTGGCGGCCGTGCGGTGGGTGAAGACGTGCTTCGGGGTGAGGTGCAGACCTGCCTTGCGGGCGCGGGCGACGAGTTGGATGGCGGTGATGGAGTCTCCGCCGAGGGTGAAGAAGTCGTCCCCGGTCCCGGCGTCGTCCAGGTGCAACACCTGTGCGAACAACTGGGTCAGGGTGTCCGCGACGTCCCGGTCGGACGCCTCGGTTCCGCCGGCGGCTCCGGTCGCCCTGGCAGTTTCCGCTTCCCGGGCCTGCGCGAGCGCCTCGGCTTCCTGGCGCGCGGCGGCTCCCGGAGTCGGCTCCGGCGAGGGCCGGTGGTCCTCGGCGGGGAGCGGCTCGTGCGCGGGGAGCGCCGCCCGGTCCACCTTGCCGTTGGGGGTCACGGGCAGCGTGGGCAGCGTGACGAACGCCGACGGGACCAGGTATGCGGGCAGCCGCGCCGCGATCCGCTCGGCGAGCCCTGCCGTCCCGTTCTCCGGGACGTCGGACGCCACCACGTAGGCCACCAGCCTGGGTGTCCCGCGTCGGTCCTCCCGTACGGCCACCGCGGCCCGGGCGACAGCGGGGTCGGCCACCAGCGCGCTCTCGACCTCGCCCAGCTCGATCCGGTAGCCGCGGACCTTGACCTGGTCGTCCAGCCGGCCGCTGTACATCAGCATCCCGTCGTGCCGCCACCAGGCCGCGTCCCCGGTGCGGTACATCCGGCCACCGGGGGTGCGGAACGGGTCGGCGACGAAGCGTGCCGCGGTCAGCCCCGGGCGGTTGACGTATCCGCGGGCCAGCACGTCACCGCCGATGTACAGCTCGCCGGGTACGCCCGCCGGTACGGGGCGCAGGAAGCCGTCGAGGACGTAGATCCGGGCGTCGGGCACGGGCACGCCGATCGGCACCGCGCCCTGCGGCAGCGGGGCACCGGGCTCCAGTCGGTACTCCATGCAGCCCACGGTCGCCTCGGTGGGGCCGTACTCGTTCACGACCGTCGCTCCCGGGTGACGTGCGCGCCATTCCGCCAGCGCCTCCCCGGTCAACTGCTCGCCACCGAGCACCAGTTCGCCGGAGGGCGAGTACCAGTCGTCCGACGCCACCAGGATCGGCAGGTGGCTGGGGGTGGCCTTCACGAACGAGGGGGGGCGCCCGTCGCCGACCGGGGCGTCGAAGTCCTCCAGGTCGACGACGCGCACCAGCCCGCCCGTGACGAGCGGGCCGAAGAGGCCGGTGACGGTCAGGTCGAAGGAGGGCGGCGAGTGCACCAGCGCCTGTTCTGCGAGGCCGGGGTAGGCCGTGCTCGCGAAGGCGAGGTAGCCGTCGACCGTACGGTGCTCCACCGCAACGCCCTTGGGGCGGCCGGTGGACCCGGAGGTGTAGATGACGTACGCGAGATCCTCCGGCCGTAGGGGCCGGCCGCGCTCGGTGTCGTTCACCGGGTGCTCGGACAGCGGCGTCAGCTCGGCCTGGACGGCGGGGTCGCCCAGCGGGAGCAGTGACGGGTGCCCGGCGAGCCCCGGATGGCCCCGGTCGGCGCAGACGACCAGCGCGGGAGCCGCGTCGGTGAGCATGAACGCGACCCGTTCCACCGGGTAGCCCGGATCGACCGGTACGTAACAGGCGCCCGCCTTCCACGTGGCGAGCAGCGCGACGACCAGGTCCGTGCCGCGCGGCAGTGCCACGGCGACCGCGTCCCCGGGCCGCACTCCGCGGCGCAGCATCAGCCGGGCGAGACGGTTCGCCGCCTCGTCGAGTTCCCGGTAGCCGAGCGGGCGCTGTCCGTCGGTCACGGCCGGAGCGTTCGGCCGTCGTCGCACCTGCGCTTCGAACCGCTCGACGAGGGTGGCGGCCCGGCGGCCGGCCGCCCGCTCGGCCCCGGGGCGACGGCCCCAGGCGCCGAGCACCCGCTGCGTCTCCTCCCCGGTCAGGAGCGGGACGGCTGCCACGGGGGTCTCGGCCGCGTGGGTGAAGGCGTCGAGCAGGAGACGCAGCCGGGAGGAGACCAGCTCCATGCGGCGCGCGTCGAACAGGTCGGTGCGGTAGTTGAGTTCGAGCCGCAGACGGGGTCCGGGCACGGCGACGATGCTCAGCGGGTAGTGGGTAGAGCCGCTGATCTGCGGCTCGGCCGCATCGGCTTCCTCCGTCAGCGGCCCCAGGCGCAGACCGGGCGCGATCTCCTGGACGGACGCCCAGTCGAAGGGCGCGTTGCCGAAGCCCGTCGAGGTGTCGTAGAGCGTGCCGAGTCCGGCGAGGCGCTGCACCTCGTCCAGACCGACGTGCTGGTGCGGCCCCAGGGCGAGTTGCTCGTCCTGCACGCGGGTGAACAGCTTGGCCAGCGACTCGTCGGGGGAGAGGCGGATGCGGACCGGAACCGCGTTCATCAGCAGACCCACCATGGAGTCGGCGCCCCCGAGGTCCACGGGACGCCCGTGCACGGTCTGGCCGAACACCACGTCGTCGCGCCCCGTCAGCAGCGACAGCAGCAACGCCCATACGCCCTGCACCACCGTGTTGAGCGTGAGGTGGTGCGTCCGGGCGGTGGCCGTGAGCGCCTCGGTCGCCTCTTCCGACAGGACCAGCGGGAGCATCGCGGGCATCGCGCCGGCGCCCGCCGGGGCCGCACCGGGGGCCACGAGGGTCGGCTCCGCCAGCCCGTGCAGTGCCTGTTGCCACGCCTGATGCGCCGCGGCACGGTCCTGCCGGCCGAGCCAGCGCAGGAAGTCGTCGAACGGGGCCATCGGTCCGAGACCGGCGGGTGCGGCTGCGGTGTCCTTCGGGTCGTCGAGGCCGGGGCGCCCGTACAGCGCGCACAGGTCTTTCAGCACCAAGGGCAACGACCAGCCGTCCAACAGGATGTGATGGTACGTCAGGACGAGGACGTGCCGCTCCTCGGTCAGCCGGATCAGGGCGAACCGCATCAGTGGGGGCGCGGCCATGTCGAAGCGCCGCAGCCGGTCCTCCTCCATGAAGGCCAGCAGCCGCGCGCGCCGGGTCTCCGCGGGCTCCCCCGCCAGATCGTGTTCCGTCCAGGGCGTCGTCACGGTGCGCCGGACGAGCTGCACCGGCTGCCCGTTGGCCCGCACCCGGAAGCCCGTCCGCAGCACCGGGTGGCGGGCGAGCGTCGCGGCGCAGGCGGCGCGCAGCCGTGCGGGGCAGACGTCGCCGTGCAGCTCGAAGGCGGCCTGGACGGTGTAGACGTCCACCGCGTCGCTGTCGTACAGCGCGTGGAAGAGCATGCCCTGCTGCATCGGCGTGAGCGGCAGTACGGACTCGATCGGCGACTTGGGCACTTCGTTCACAGATAGCTCCCCAGGGGGCAGACAGGGTTGGCTGCGCGAGAGCGCGGAGGGAGGGGGGACGCGGGTCGGCCCGGCGGGGGAGGGGAAGACGGCGCGGACCACGGCGCGACGCCGTCGTACGGCCGGCGGCGGCCGGGAGGTGCGGGATCCGCCCGGTTCAGCTCCGGGTGATGAGGTCCGTCATCGAGACCAGGACACGGCGTTCGCCGGTGAACGCCTCTCGGCCGTGCGACCAGCGCATGTTGTCGATCACCATGAGGTCGTGGAGCTCCCAGTCGAAGCGCTGCTGGCGCCGCTCGAACGCCGACCGGACGGCGGCCACCGTCGCGTCGGGGATCGGCTCCCCGTCGCCGAACAAGACGTCGTTGGGCAGCCCGTCTTCTCCCAACACGGCCACCAGGGCCTCCCGCACCTCCGGGGCGAGCGAGGACTGGTGGAACAGCACGAGGTGGTTGAACCACAGGCGTCGCCCGGTGCGTGGGTGCGTCGCGAGGGCCGGCGCGCGGCGCACGGTGCGCAGACAGTCGTCCTCCCGCCACTCCCACTCCAGGCCACCGTCGGCGCAGAAGCGGTCCACCGCCGCCCGGTCGTCGGTCTGGAAGGCTTCGCGCCAGTCCATGCCGACACCGCTGCCGTAGTGGCGCACATAGCGCAGACCGCGCCGTTCCACGGCCTCGACCACCTCGGCCGGAATGTCGTCGAGCACTCTGCTGACGTCCGTGATGGGGGTCGCGCCGCCGGTCAGGGCCGGGGTCGCGGAGAAGAACGCCAGCCGTCCGGGCCAGGCGCCGGCGTACGAGGACTCGCAGTGCTGCGGGATCACCTCGCGCGCCGGGTACTCGGTCGAGGTGAACACCCCGTCGCCCACCTGGCTCCGGGGCGTGGACCGCTCCGTGTACGCCAGCGGCTCGAAGCCGAGCCATTTCAGGGCCCGTTCGAAGTCCTCGGTGCCCTCGGCCCGGGCGCCCCGGACCAGCGCCGCACCGTTCTCGGCGACGGCTTCGTCGATCATCCGGGCGTGCCCCTGCGTGAAGGACGCCAGCCCTTCGCCGTGTGCCTCGAACACGCCGATACCGGTTAGATCGTTCAACTCTCACAACTCCCTGGAAACCGGGTGGCACCACCGGTACCGCCCACCGGGCCGGCGCCGCGGGGCGCACGCGCCACCGTCGCCGTCCCGCCGCACGTCAGCTGCTGCCCGCCCACCGGCGGATCCTCGGTACCGGGCCGGGCCCCGGCTCGCGCCGTGGTGCGCGCTCCGCAGCGGGCCCGGCTGCGGTGTGCGTACGCATCTGGCTCCCCGTCCCTCCCCGTGTGCCGCGGCCGGCGCGGGACCGAGGTCCTGCGTGGCCAGCTGTCCCGCCCATCGTGGCGGGACGGCGAGAGCACGACCAGGCATATGGACCGGCAACCGGCCTGCCGCCCAATTGCCCGGCCAATTCCTGGAGGGGGGACAGGCCTGGCGCGCACACTCGGTGCCACGACCGCCGTTTTCGAAGAGGACTCCGACACCGCCCTCTTCACCCTGGAGCCAGCCACCGCCGACCCGAGGGAAGCCGGCGCGCCGCTGTGGGCCTGCGTGAACGGGGACCGCGGGCAACAGCCGTGGGCCCGGACCGCGTAGGCGGAGCCGCCTTCGGGGTTTCCGGGCGCGCCCGACGCCCGGCGGGGGTGGGGCGCCGCGGACCCGCGCCGCCTGGCAGCGGCCGGGCGGCGGTCACCAGGCACGCGGGCGGTAACTCGCCGGCGTCGGGCGGCAGCTTCGCCGGGCAGCGCGATTGCCGGTCGGTTGCCTGGTGAGCGGTTGTGCGGGAAGTGCAGCATCGTCTCGAATTGCCGGCTCCCGGCCCACCCCAGAGCGCACCAGAGAGCGGTTCACGAGAGAGCGGTTGACACTCCGAATGACTTCACGCGACGCAGTGACCTCACACCATCCCGCGGGCAGCGGCCTCCTCCCGCTCACGGTCGCCCAGCGGGGAGTCTTCTACGCCCAGCAGCTCGACCCCGGCAATCCCGCCTACAACACCGTCGTCGTCATGGAGATCCACGGGCCGGTGGACGGCGGCCTGTTGGCGCGTGCGGTGCGCCGGGCCGAGGCCGAGAGCGGAACCTTCGACGTGGAATTCGTCGAGTTGCCCGAGGGGCCCCACCAGCGCCCCGTCGCCCCGGGCTGCTCGACCTGGCAGGACCTGGACCTCAGCGGCGAGGCCGACCCCCTCGGCGCGGCGCGCGCGCTGATGGAGCGCGACAGCCGGACCGCGAACGACCTGTTCACCGACGTCCTGTCGGTGCACGTGCTGATGCGCGTCGGCGACGACCACTACCTCTGGTACCAGCGCAGCCACCACATCCTGTCCGACGGCTACGGCTCGGTGCGCCACTCCCGGCGGATCGCCGAGGTGTACGAGCAGCTGGCCGCCGGCGAGGAGGTCTCCGGTCGGCCGCTCGGCCGGCTCACCGACCTCCTCGCGGACGAGGCCGAGTACCGGGCGTCCGCGGACTACCGGGCGGACAAGGCGTACTGGACCGGCGCGTTCGACGACCGGCCCGAGACGGTCAGCCTGGCTCCCGGCGTACCGACCGGCGCCGCGGCCCGCGCCCTGGCCGCGACCAGTGAACTGCCCCACGCCGAACTGCAGGCGCTGCGCACCGCCGGGCGGGAAGCCCGTACCTCGTGGAGCGTGGTGATGCTGGCGGCGGTCGCCGCGTACCTGCACGGCATGACCGCAGCCACCGACCTCGCCATCGGAGTGCCCGTCGCCGCACGGGTCGGAGCACGCTCCGAGAACGTGCCGGGCATGGTCTCCAACACGCTCCCGCTGCGGCTCTCCGTCGATCCCGGGGCGAGCCGCAGCGAGCTGGTCCGGCACGTGGGACAGCGCCTCGGGCAACTCCTCGCGCACCAGCGCCACCCCTACGACGACCTGCGGCGCGACCTGCGGATGCTCGGGTCGAACGAGCAGCTGTTCGGCGTGCTGGTCAACATCATGCCGGCCGGCTCCGAGAGCAACTTCGCCGGCCGCGAGGCCACGTTGACCGCACTGTCGGGCGGAGCCGTCCACGACCTCAACCTCACCTGCCACCCGGGGCCGGACGGCCAGGGCATGCGGATCGATTTCGAAGCCAATCCCGAGCGCCACACCGCCGACGAACTCGCCGCGCACCAGCGCCGTTTCCTCGACTTCCTGACCCGCTTCCTCGGCGCGCCCGCCGGCCGGGCACTGGCCCGGACCGATGTCCTGACAGCGGCCGAGCGCGCAGCGGCGTTGGCCGCCGGACAGCTCCCGGGCCCGTCCGCTCCGGTGCCCGCGCGCACGTTCCCGGACCTGTTCGAGGAGCAGGTCCGCACCACCCCGCACCGTCCCGCGGTGCTCTCCGCCGCCGGAACCCTCGACTACGCCGAGCTCAACGCCCGCGCCAACCGGCTGGCCCGGGCGCTGGTGGAACGCGGGGCCGGGCCCGAGAGCGTGGTGGCCGTCGCCCTGCCGCGCGGCGTCGCCGCCCTGACGGCCGTCGTCGGCGTACTGAAGTCCGGCGCGGCCTACCTGCCCATCGACCTCGTCCACCAACGGGCACGGGTCACCACCATGCTCGACGACACCGCGCCGGTGCTCCTGCTGACCACGCGCGCGGCCGATGACCCCGCCCTCGCCCCCGATGTGGTGCGGCTGCACCTGGACGACGCCGACAGCCTCACCCCTCGGCCCGTGCCGGGACCGCCGGACACCGACCTCACCGACGCCGACCGTCGTGCGCCGCTGCGGCCCGCCCACCCGGCGTACGTCATCTACACCTCCGGTTCGACCGGCAACCCCAAGGGCGTCGTCGTCCCGCACACCGGCCTGGCCGGCCTCCTCGCCCACCAGAAGGCCCTCCTGGACCTCACCCCGGACACCCGGGTGCTCCAGCTGGCGTCACGGGGCTTCGACGCCTCGATCTGGGAGCTGTGCACCGCGTTGTTGACCGGAGCGGCCGCCGTCGTCGCCCCGGCGGAGCGGCTCCTGCCCGGGCCGCAGTTGGCCGCCCTGGTGCGCGAACTGGGCGTCAACTGCCTGCTGATGGCCCCGTCCGCCCTGGCCGCCATGGAGCCGGACGGTCTGCCCGAGGGCGTCACGCTGGTCGTCGGCGCCGAGGCGTGCGCACCGGAGCTGGTCGCCCGGTGGTCCCCGGGCCGACGCATGGTCAACGCCTACGGGCCCACCGAGTCCACGGTCATCGCCACCCAGACCCCGCCGCTGTCCGGCCGGACCGTCCCCCCCATGGGCCGGACCGTCCCCGGCACCCGGGTCCGGGTCCTCGACACCGCCCTGCGGCCGGTTCTGCCCGACGTCGCGGGCGAGGTGTACCTGAGCGGCGACGGGCTCGCCCGCGGCTACCTGAACAACCCCCGACTGACCGCCGAACGGTTCGTCGCCGACCCGTACGGGCCGCCCGGCACCCGCATGTACCGCACCGGTGACCTGGCCCGCCGGACCGCCGAGGGCGAACTGACCTACCTCGGCCGCACCGACAGACAGGTCAAGGTCCGCGGATTCCGCATCGAACCCGGCGAGATCGAGAGCGTCCTCGCCCAGGCGCCCGGCGTCGGCCGGGTGAGCGTCGTCGCCCGCGAGGACCGGCCGGGCATCCGCCAGTTGGTGGCGTACGTCGTCCCGGCGGCAGGCGCCGAGCCGCTCGACGCGACGGCGCTGCGCGACACCGTCGGTCGTGCGCTGCCCCCGTACATGGTCCCGGCAGCCGTGGTGTTCCTGCCCGATCTGCCGCTGACCCCGAGCGGCAAACTGGACCATCGGGCGCTGCCCCGACCCGAGTACACCGGCTCGGACACCGGGCGCGCTCCGCGCGACGCGCGCGAGGCCAAGCTCTGCGAGCTGTTCGGTGCCGTGCTCGGTGCGAGCCGCGTGAGCATCGACGACAGCTTCTTCGAGCTGGGCGGGGACTCCATCGTCGCGGTCCGGCTCGCCTCGCGGGCCACCCGCGCCGGCATCCCGCTCACCCCGCAGGCGGTGTTCGCGCACCGGACGGTGGCGGAGCTGGCCGCCCATGCCGCCGAACCCGTCGAGGAGCCGACACAACTCCCCGTGGAAGACGTCGAGTTGGTCTCGTTGGAGGTCGGCGAGCGAGCCCGTCTGGAGCAGGCGTGGCAGCACCTGGACACGACGGGTGAGGGCCCTGTGGCGGATGTGCTGCCGCTCGGCCCCCTCCAGCAGGGGATGCTCTTCCACGCCGGGTTCGCCGAGGGAGCCGACGCCTACACCGTGCAGAAGGTCTTCGGGCTGTCCGGCCCGCTGACCTCCGGCGCCTTCCGACGCGCCTGCCAGGCCGTGGTGGAGCGGCACACCGCCCTGCGGGCCGGCTTCACGCAGTCGGCGGCGGGTGAGCCGCTGCAACTCGTCGCCAGGCACGTCGAGGTGCCCGTGTACGAGCACGACCTGCGCGGACTGCCGCCCGAGGAGCGGGGCGGGCGCCTGGCCGACCTGCTCGCCCGGGACAAGCGGACCCGGTTCGACATGTTCGCGCCGCCGCTGCTGCGCTTCAGCCTGATCCGGCTGGCGGACGAACGGCACCTGGTCGCCCTGTCGGGCCACCACATCCTCTTCGACGGATGGTCGGTGCCCCTGATCCTGCGCGACGTGCTCGCACTCCTGCACGGCGCGGAAGCGGAGCTGCCCGCACCGGTACCGTTGCGTGCCTCTCTCGCCTGGGCCGCGAGCCAGGACCGGACCGCCGCCGAGCAGGCGTGGCAGCGGGCGCTCGCCGACCTCGACGGGCCCACCCTGGTGGCCCCCGCACGCCCGGCTTCCGCCGACTCCCTCCCGGGCCTGCTGGTCACCGAACTGCCCGCGGGCCTCACCGCGGCCGTGGAAAGCACGGCCCGCACCCGCGGCCTGACCCTCAACACCGTGATCCAGGGGGCGTGGGCGCTGCTCCTGCACACCCTCACCGGCCGTGACGACGTCGTCTTCGGCGGTACCGTCTCCGGCCGTCCGCCGCAGCTCGCAGGGGTGGACGAGATCGTCGGCCTGCTGATGAACACCCTCCCGGTCCGGATTCGCCTCAACCCCGGTGAGCCATTGGCCGCACTGCTCGCCCGGGTCCAGGACGAACAGAGCGCGCTCGTCGGACACCACCACCTCGGCCTGCCGGATCTGCACCGGCTCGCGGGACACGGCGAGTTGTTCGACACCTCGGTCGTCTTCGGGAACGCGCCGATCGACCGCGAGGAGATCCTCAAGCAGGCCAGGGGGTTGCGCGTCACCGTCGAGGAGTCCGACCCGACCGGTGGCACGCACTATCCGCTCAGCCTGTCCGTGGTGCCGGGCGAGCGGTTGCGACTGGAACTCACCTACCGGGGCGACCTGTTCGAGGCGGCGGACGCCGAGAGCTGCGTCGGTCGGCTGCGCCTGGCCCTGGAGGCCTTCGCGACCGCTCCCGACCGGCTGGTCGGCCGGATGTCACTGCTCACCGACGCCGAACGGCCAACCCCGGCACACCACACCGAGGACTCCGCGGGCGACGTCCCGGCCACCACGCTTCCGGCCCTCTTCGCCGCGCAGGCACGACGCACCCCGGACGCCGTCGCGGTCGTCTGCGACGGCGAGCGGATCACCTACGCGGAGCTGGCCGCCCGCGCCGGTCGGCTTGCCGGTGCCCTGGCCGCCCAGGGCGCGGGCCCGGGGCAGGTCGTCGCCGTCCGACTGCGACGGTCCGTCGAGCTGATCGTCGTCCTGCACGCGATCCACCTGGCGGGCGCCGCCTACCTGCCGCTCGACCCGGACTACCCCGACCAACGCATCCAGCACATGCTGGCGCAGACCCGGCCCGTCCTCGTCGTCGACGACGCCTTCCTGGCCGGCCTCGGACCCGAAGCCGCCGTCCTCGCACCGGCCTTGGGCCTGCGGCCCGAACACCCGGCGTACGTGGTGTTCACCTCAGGATCGACGGGCCGTCCCAAGGGGATCGTGGTCACTCACGCGGGCGTCACCAACTACCTGGCCGGCATGCAGGAACGCCACCCGCTCGGCCCGGCCGACCGCGTGCTGCAGCGCACCTCGCTCAGCTTCGACCCGTCGGTGTGGGAGATCTTCTGGCCGCTCCAGCAGGGCGCCGCCGTGGTCGTGGCCCGGCCCGACGGCGAGGTCGCCCCCGGCTACCTGCCCGCGCTGATCCGCGAGGAACGGGTCACCGTCGCCCAGTTCGTGCCGTCCACCTTGGAGGTCTTCCTGCGCGAACCGGGCAGTGACCGCTGCGACAGCCTCACCCGGGTGTTCGTGGGCGGCGAGCAGCTGACGGGAGCGCTGGCCGACCACTTCCATGCCGTGGTGGGAGCGGAACTGCACAACCAGTACGGCCCCACCGAGGTTTCGGTCTACACCACCACCGGCCGCGCCGTGGCAGGCGAGAACCCGGCCGGCGTACCGGTCGGCACGCCCCTCACCCACCTGCGTGTGTATGTGTTGGACGGGTTTTTGCGGCCGGTTCCGGTGGGTGTGGTGGGGGAGATTTATATCGGTGGTGCGGGGGTGGCTCGGGGGTATGTGGGTCGTCCTGGGTTGACGGGTGAGCGGTTTGTTGCGGATGTGTTTGGTGCGTCGGGTGGGCGGATGTATCGGACGGGGGATTTGGGGCGGTGGGGTGCGGATGGGGTGGTGGAGTACTGCGGTCGGTCTGATTTCCAGGTGAAGGTGCGGGGGCACCGGATTGAGCTGGGGGAGATCGAGGCGGTGTTGGCGGGTGATCCGTCGGTGGCGCAGGCGGTGGTGGGGGTGCCTGTGGATGGGGCGGGGGTGCGGCGTGTGGTGGGTTATGTGCGTGCTGTGCCTGGTGTGGTGGTGGATGTTGAGGGTGTGCGGGGTCGGGTGGCGCGGGTGTTGCCGGAGTACATGGTTCCGGTGCGGGTGGTGGTGGTGGAGTCCTTTGTGTTGACGCCGAACGGGAAGGTGGATCGGCGGGTTTTGCCGGTGCCGTCGTTTGGTTCGGGTGGGGTGTATCGGGCGCCGTCTTCGGTGCGGGAGCGGGTGTTGCACGAGGTGTTTGTTGAGGTGTTGGGGCGTGATCGGGTGGGGGTGGATGACGGTTTCTTCGAGTTGGGTGGGGATTCGATTTCGTCGATGCGGTTGGCGGCGCGGGCGCATCGGGCGGGGTTGTTGTTGACGGCGAAGGACGTGTTCGTCCACAAGACCATCGCCCGCCTGGCCACCGTCGCCCAGGACGTGGACCCCGCCGCCGGAACCCCTCGCACCGACGACCTGGTGCGGATCGACGCCGACGAACTCGACGAGCTCGAAGCCCAGTGGAAGAAGACATCGTGAGCCAGACATCCCTGGAAGCAGTCCTGCCGCTTACCCCGCTCCAGCAGGGCATGCTCTTCCACGCCCAGTTCGACGGCGGACCAGCCGACGGCGACGACGTCGACTTCTACAACGTGCAGACGCCGTTGGAACTCGTCGGTGCCCTCGACACGGAGGTACTGCGCGCTTCCTGTGCCGCCTTGCTGGAGCGCTACGGAAGCCTGCGCGCAGGCTTCCTCAGACGCCGTTCCGGCGAGGCCGTCCAGGCGATCGCCCGCACGGTGGAGCCCCACTGGGAGGAGGTCGACTTCTCCGGCTTCGGCGCCGACGAGCGCCGGGCGCGCCTGGCGAGGCTGCTGACCGAGGACCGCGCCCGCCGCTTCGACATGGTCAGACCGCCGCTCCTGCGGTTCACGCTGGTCCGGCTGGCAGCCGACCGGCACGTCCTGGTCCTCACCCACCACCACATCCTGCTCGACGGTTGGTCGGTCCCGCTGGTGCTCAGCGACCTGTTCCACAGCTACCGGGACGGCGGCACCACCAAGAACCTGGCCCCGGCGGTGCCGTTCGCCAACTACCTGGGCTGGCTCTCCCAACAGGACGGCGACGAGGCCGAACAGGCGTGGCGCGCCGCGCTGTCCGACGTCGACGGTCCGACCCTGGTGGCCGGCGGAGCCGGTACCGGCGCCTCGGACCGCGGTCAGCGGCGGGTCGTCGTGCAGCTGGCCGAAGCGGCCACCGCACGGATCGCGGAGGTCGCCCGCACCCGCGACCTCACGGTCAACACCCTGGTGCAGGGCGCCTGGGCACTGATGCTGACCTCCTTGACCGGTCGCCGGGACGTCGTCTACGGCAACACCGTCGCCGGCCGGCCCCCGGAGCTCGCGGGCAGCGACCGCATGGTCGGCCTGATGATCAACACCGTGCCCGCCCGGGTCCGCGTCGACCCGGCAGAGCCCGTGGCCCGCCTGCTGTCCCGCATCCAGGACGAGCAGACGGCCCTGTCCCACCACCACTACCTGGGCCTCGCGGACATCCACCGGGCCGCTGGCGTCACCGAACTCTTCGACACGACCCTCGCGTTCGAGAACTTCCCCGTCGACCAGGCCGTGCAGGGCGCTTCGGTGGCGGGCCTCACCATCGGCATCCTGCGGGACGCCGTCGAGGACACCCCGGAAGGCACCCACTATCCGCTGAGCCTGGCCGTCTACCCGGGCGAGGGCCTCCGCTTCGAGCTCAACTACCGCGAGGACGTGTACACCGCGCCGCTCGCGACCGGCATCCTCACCCGGCTGTGTGCGCTCCTGGAGGCCATGGCCGCGCACCCCGAGCTGCCGGCCGCACAGCTGCCCGTGTGGAGCGACGACGAGCCGGGCGACCTGCCGGGTACGTCCGCCGGCCGCCGGGTCGCGCACGCACCGCGGACCCTGCCGGACCTGTTCGAGGAACAGGTCCGTGCCACGCCCGAAGAGATCGCCGTGGCCGACGCCACCACCAGCCTGACCTTCGGCCGGCTCAACGCCGAAGCCAACCGGCTCGCCCGGCTGTTGCGCGCGCACGGCGCGGGCCCGGGCCGGCTCGTCGCCGTCGCCCTGCCGCGCACCACCGACGCGGTCGCCGCGATCCTCGCGGTGCTCAAGTCGGGAGCCGGATACCTCCCGATCGACGCCGAGAATCCCGTCGAACGGGTCGCCGCGATCTGCGCGGAGGCCCGGCCCGTGCTCGTCCTGGCCGCCGGCCCGACCGCGCACGTCCTGCCGGCCGACGTACCGGCACTGCTCATGGACACGGCCGAGCTTCCCGACGACGCCCGTGACCTCACCGACGCCGACCGGACCGGGGCCCTGCGCCCCGCCGACCTCGCGTACGTCATCTACACCTCGGGCTCCACCGGCCGCCCCAAAGGCGTCGCCGTCGAGCACCGCAACCTGGTCAACATGTTCCACAGCCATCGGGCGAACTACTTCGAGCCCGAGCGGATCCGGGCGGGCGGGCGCCGGCTGAGCGCCGCACTCACCAACTCGCTCGGCTTCGACGCGTCCTGGAGCCAGCTGCTGTGGATGGTCGCCGGGCATGAACTGCGCATCGTCGACGACACCGTGCGCAAGGACGCGCTGGCCCTCGTCGACCACGTGCGGGAGACCGCTGTCGATGTCCTCGACACCACGCCCTCCGTCGCCCGGCAGCTGCTGGACGCGGGCATGTTCGCGGGGGAGCGGCACCGCGTGCGGGTCCTCGCGCTCGGCGGCGAGGAGGTCGGCGAGGACCTGTGGGCCGAGCTGCGGGACGTCCCCGGGCTGTCCCTGTACAACCTCTACGGCCCGGCCGAGTGCACGGTCGACGCGATGTTCTGCCACGCCGACGCGGCTGCCCGACCCTCCCTCGGAGGCCCCGCCGACAACACCCGTGTGTATGTGTTGGACGGGTTTTTGCGGCCGGTTCCGGTGGGTGTGGTGGGGGAGATTTATATCGGTGGTGCGGGGGTGGCTCGGGGGTATGTGGGTCGTCCTGGGTTGACGGGTGAGCGGTTTGTTGCGGATGTGTTTGGTGTGTCGGGTGGGCGGATGTATCGGACGGGGGATTTGGGGCGGTGGGGTGCGGATGGGGTGGTGGAGTACTGCGGTCGGTCTGATTTCCAGGTGAAGGTGCGGGGGCACCGGATTGAGCTGGGGGAGATCGAGGCGGTGTTGGCGGGTGATCCGTCGGTGGCGCAGGCGGTGGTGGGGGTGCCTGTGGATGGGGCGGGGGTGCGGCGTGTGGTGGGTTATGTGCGTGCTGTGCCTGGTGTGGTGGTGGATGTTGAGGGTGTGCGGGGTCGGGTGGCGCGGGTGTTGCCGGAGTACATGGTTCCGGTGCGGGTGGTGGTGGTGGAGTCCTTTGTGTTGACGCCGAACGGGAAGGTGGATCGGCGGGTTTTGCCGGTGCCGTCGTTTGGTTCGGGCGGGGTGTATCGGGCGCCGTCTTCGTTGCGGGAGCGGGTGTTGCACGAGGTGTTTGTTGAGGTGTTGGGGCGTGATCGGGTGGGGGTGGATGACGGTTTCTTCGAGTTGGGTGGGGATTCGATTTCGTCGATGCGGTTGGCGGCGCGGGCGCATCGGGCGGGGTTGTTGCTGACGGCGAAGGACGTGTTCGTCCACAAGACCATCGCCCGCCTCGCCACCGTCGCCCAGGACGTGGCGGACTCCGAGACGCGGAACGGCCCCGCCGTACCCGCCGGTCCGCTGATCACCCTCGACGACACCGAGCGGGCCGAGCTCGACGCGAGCGGGTACCAGGTCGCCGACGTCCTGCCGCTGACCCCGCTCCAGCAGGGCATGCACTTCCACGCCCTGATGTCCTCGGACGCCCTCGACGTCTACGTCACCCAGCGGCCGTTGCGGCTAGCCGGGCCGCTGTCGCCCGCCGTACTGCGCACCGCGTGCGACTCCCTGCTCGCTCGCCACCCCGCACTGCGCGCCTCGTTCGTCTCGCTCGGCTCCGGGCGGACCGTCCAGGTCGTGCACGAGGACGTGCGCGTGCCCTGGCAGGAGGTCGACCTGTCGGCCCTGGACGCGGAGAAACAGCGTGCCGGGCTCGCCGAACTGCTGGCCGAGGACCGGACCCGGCGCTTCGACCTGGCGCGGCCGCCGCTGCTGCGGGTGGCGCTGATCCGGCTGGCGGCCGACGAACACCTGCTGCTGGTGACCCACCATCACCTGCTGCTCGACGGCTGGTCGCTGCCGCTCGTCTTCCGTGACCTGTTCGCCCTCTACGCCCACGCCGGCCGCGACCGGGGCCGGCCGCCGGCGCCGTTCGCCGACTTCCTGCGGTGGCTCGGCACCCAGGACGACGAGCGGGCCGCCGGGGCGTGGCGCGAGGCCCTCGCCGGACTCGACGAGCCGACCCTGGTCGCCCCCGGCTCCGAGCCCGCCCCCGGCACGCTGCCCGAGCTGGTCTCGACGGCCCTCGACCCGACGGCCACCGAGCGGCTCACCGCTGCTGCCCGCGCCGCGGGCCTGACCCTCAACACCCTGGTGCAGGGTGCCTGGGCGATGGCGCTCGGCCACTTCCTGGGCCGCGACGACGTCGTCTTCGGCGCGACCGTCGCCGGGCGCCCGCCGGAGCTCGCGGGCGCCGAGGAGACCGTCGGCCTGCTGATGAACACCATCGCCGTACGGGTGGGACTCGACCCGGCGCGGCCCCTCGGCGAGGCGCTGGCCGACCTCCAGGCCGCACAGGCCGGGCTGCGCCCGTACCACCACTTCGGGCTCGCCGAGGTGCAGCGCGTCGCCGGGCTCGGCGAACTCTTCGACACCGTCGTGGGCTTCGAGAACACCCCCGTGGACCGGGACGCCGTCCAGGAGCAGGTGCCCGGCCTGCGGATCTCCGTCGACGACACACCCGCACCCGGGGCGTCCCACTATCCGTTCAGCCTGGTCGTGGTGCCGGGCGGGAGCCTCAGCCTCGAACTGACCTACCGGGCCGACCTGTTCACCGCCGAGGTGGCCGGTTCCCTGCTCCAGCGGGTCCGCGCGGTCCTCGACACCTTCGTCCAGGCCCCGACGATCCCCCTCGGCCGGATCGCACTGCTCACCCCGCGCGAGTGCAGCGAACTCCTGGGCACCGCGGCCTCCTCGGCCGTGGCGCCGGCGCGCTCGACCTTCCCCGCGCTCTTCGAGGAGCGGGTCCGGGCGAGACCGGCCGCCGTCGCCGTGCACGACGGGCCGCTCGCCGTCACCTACGGCGACCTCAACGCCCGCGCCAACCAGCTCGCCCGCGCCCTGGTGGCCCGCGGCATCGGCCCGGAGAGCGTCGTGGCGGTGGCGATGCCGAGGTCGGCCCAGTCGGTCCTCGCCGTGCTGGCGGTCCTCAAGAGCGGGGCCGCGTACGTGCCACTGGACCTCGGCTACCCGCCGGAGCGGTTGCGCTACGTCGTCGCCGACGCCCGGCCGGACCTGGTGCTGACCACCGCCGAGGGCGCGGGCCCGATGGCCGAGGCGGGCGCGGGTGCGACCCTGTGCCTGGAAGGCGACTCGGGTACCGAAACCCTCGGCGTGCCGGCCGAGTTGATCGGCGGGCTCTCCGCGGCCGACCTGTCCGACGCCGACCGGACGGCACCGCTGCGCCCCGACAACGCGGCGTACCTCATCTACACCTCCGGCTCCACCGGCCGACCCAAGGGCGTCCTGGTACCCCACGCCGGCATCGCCGCCCTGGTCGCCCAGCAGCGCGCGGGGCTCGCCCTGCGCCCGGACGAGCGGGTGCTGCTGTTCGCCTCCCCGAGCTTCGACGCCTCGGTGTGGGAGCTCGCCACGGCCCTGCTCACCGGTGCCGCCGTGGTCGCCGCGCCGGCCGACGAACTGCTGCCCGGGCCGGCTCTCGCGGCGACCGTGGCCCGGCACGGCGTGACGACGCTGCTGGTACCGCCGTCCTCGCTCGCCGTCCTGCCCGACGGCGCGCTGCCCGAGGGCGTCACCCTCGTGGTGGGCGGCGAAGCCTGCCCGCCCGACCTCGTCGAACGCTGGTCGGTCGGGCGGCGCATGGTCAACGCGTACGGTCCCACCGAGGCGACCGTCATGGCCACGATGAGCCGGCCGCTGGCGGGTCGCACCCACCCGCCCCTGGGCGAACCGGTCGTGGGCGCCCGGGTGTACCTGCTGGACGACGCCCTGCGGCCGGTCCCGGTGGGCGTGACCGGTGAGCTCTACCTGGCGGGGGAAGGTCTGGCCCGCGGATACCTGCGCCGGTCCGGGCTGACCGCCGAGCGCTTCGTGGCCGACCCGTACGGCGCCGCGGGGTCGCGGATGTACCGCTCCGGAGACCTGGCGCGTCGCAGGCCGGACGGCACCCTGGAGTACCGGGGCCGGGGCGACCGGCAGGTCAAGGTGCGCGGCTACCGCATCGAACCCGGCGAGATCGAGTCCGTACTGGCCGAGGACCCCGCGCTCGCGCAGGTGGCCGTGGTCGTGCGTGAGGACAGCCCCGGCACGCGCCGTCTCGTCGCGTACGTCGCTCCGGTGGCCGGCGCCGAGCCGGACCCGGTGGCGCTGCGCGGCAGGGTCGCCGCCGCACTGCCCGAGTACATGGTGCCCGCGGTCGTGGTCACCCTGGATCGGCTGCCGGTCACCCCGAGCGGCAAACTCGACCGGGACGCCCTGCCCGAGCCGGACTTCGCCGCGGCCGCGGACAGCCGTGCCCCGCGCACCGCCCGTGAGCGGCAGCTGTGCGAGCTGTTCGAGAAGGCCCTCGGGGCGCGCCGGATCGGCATCGACGACAGCTTCTTCGACCTCGGCGGCGACTCGATCGTCTCCATCAGGCTCGTCACGCTGGCCCGGGCGGAGGGCCTGGACATGACGCCCCGGGACGTGTTCACGCACAAGACGGTGGCCGAACTCGCCACCGCGGTGAAGGAACTCGTCCCGGTGTCGGAGGCCGAAGCCTTCGAGGAGCCACTGATCACCCTGGACGAGGACGAGCTCGCCGAGTTCGGCGAGGACTGGCGGGACACGGTGTAGGACGCCGCTCCCGGACCACTCGCACCGCCCCCTTCCGCACCACCGCTGGACCACACCCAGGCCGGGACCCTGCTCGGCCGGTTCGGCGTGCACCAACAGGCGGCCCGGCCACCGGCGCGGGCCGCGCAGGACCGAACGACGACGACCCTTGCGGTCCCGACCCGGTGAGGACACCGAACATGACACTCACATCTCCGCCCGCTGCCCCGTCCCGCCCGGCCGAGGCCGACACACCGCTCGACACTCCCTCGGAGTTCCACCTCGACGCCGACGAAGTGGCCGAGCTGGAGGCCGCCGCGCACGAGCTCGCCCACTCCTACGGCGATCCCGCACTGCCGGACTTCTACGACCGGGCGCAGCTCGCCGAGGAACTGCTGCCCGCCCGACTGCGCTCCTTCCTGACGGCATACCGGCGTTCCGGGCGGTCGGCCGCCTGCCTGCTGCACGGCTTCCCGGTGGACGAGGCGCGGCTCGGCCCCACACCGGAGCACTGGCGCAAGGCCATCGACGGTGCGACCGCCCGGTCCCAGGAGATGTGGCTGGCGCTGTGCGGTCTGGTGCTGGGCGACCCGTTCGGCTGGGTGACGCTCCAAGACGGCCGCATCATCCAGAACATCCTGCCCATCCGCGGCGACGAGACGCGCCAGAGCGGGCACGGCAGCGAGACCCTCCTGGAGTTCCACACCGAGGACGGCTTCCACCCCAACCGCTGCGACTACCTCCTGCTGTTCGGACTGCGCAATCCCGACCGGGTGCCCACCATCGTGGCGTCGGTGCGCGACGTCCGGCTCGACGACCGTGACCGCACGGTCCTCTCGGAGGACCGCTTCCACATCCTGCCGGACACCGAACACATCCGGCAGCTGGAGACGCACGCCCCCGCTCACCCGGCGCTGCCCAGGCTGCGCGCCATGCGCGACCGGCCGACGCCGACCGCCGTGCTCTCCGGCGACCGGCTCAACCCCTACCTGCGCATCGACCGGCCCTTCATGAACGTACGGACCGGTGACACCGAGGCCGAGGCCGCGCTCGACAGACTGATGGCCGAGTTGCAGCGCGTCCAGCAGGACGTCGCCGTGGGCCCCGGCTCGCTGATGATCGTCGACAACTACCGGGCGGTGCACGGCCGCAGAGCCTTCACCGCACGCTACGACGGCACCGACCGCTGGCTCAAGAAGCTGACGGTCAGCCGGAACCTGCGCCAGAACCTCAACGGCTACGCCCTCCACCACCCCCGTGTCATCGTCTGAGCCGGGCCCGTCCACCCTCCGCACCGACCCTGCAGAAGGGCAGCCAACCGTGCGCACCGTCATCGTCTCCGGCGCGTCCAGTGGAATCGGACGTGCCACCGCCGAGCGCTTCGCCCGCGCCGGCGACTTCGTCGTCAACCTCGACGTGCACGCCCCGCCCGCGGACGCCCCGACCGGCCCCCGGGAGGGGGGCGGTCACCTGCGCTGGGTCGAACAGGACGTCGCCGACTGGGAGGGAGTGCGGACGGCCGTCGACGAGGTCCGGGCCGAGCGGGGCCGACTCGACGTGGTCATCGCCAACGCGGGCATCAGCGTGCGGCACGGCATCCTCGACCTGACCGAGGCCGACGCCCGGCGCACCGTGGACATCAACCTGATGGGCGTCCTCGCCCTGTGGCGCCACAGCGTTCCGCACCTGCTGCACCAGGGCGGGGGCGTGCTGTTGGCCACCGCGTCGGTCAACGGCACGCGGGGCTATCCGCTGTACGCCGACTACAACGCCTCCAAGGCCGGGGTGACCTCGCTGTGCCAGACCTTCGCCGTGGAGCTGGCCCCCCTGATCCGCACCGCCTGCGTCGCGCCCGGCGCCGTGCTGACTCCCATGCAGCGAGCCGAGTACACCGACGCCATGCTCGACGAGGTCAACGCGCGCATCCCCGCCCGCCGCCACGCCCGGCCCGAGGAGATCGCCGACGTCTTCCACTTCCTGGCCTCACCCGAGGCCGCGTTCGTCTCCGGCCAGCAGTTCGTGGTGGACGGCGCCGAGACCGCCGGAGCCACCACCGCGTTCTTCCCCGGCCCCACCGAGGCGACGCGGTGACCGCTGCGACGCGCGCACCACACCACCGAGTCACCACGTCAGCAGGAGTTCCAGGATGACCGCCATGACCAGCCGCCCCGAGCCGGCTCCGGATGCGCTCGGGGACGTGGACCTCGCGGACCCGCTGCTGCACGCCCGCCACGACCTGGGGCCACTGTGGCGTCGGCTGCGCACCGAGGCCCCGGTCCACTGGCAGCCGGAGAGCGGCACCCGCCCCGGGTTCTGGGTCATCAGCCGCCATGCGGACGTCGTCGCGGTCCTCAACGACCAGCAGACCTTCACCTCCGAGCGCGGCAACGTGCTCGACACCCTGCTGGCCGGCGGTGACTCGGCCGCCGGCAAGATGCTCGCCGTCACCGACGGGGACCCGCACAAGGCCCTGCGCAGTGCCCTGCTCAAGCCGTTCTCGCCGCGTGCGCTCGACGTCGTCGTCGACAGCGTGCGGCGTGGCACCCGGGCCCTGGTCCAGGAGGCGGTGGCCCGGGGCACGGTGGACTTCGCCGCGGACGTCGCCGCGCACATCCCGCTCGCCGCGATCTGCGACCTGCTCGGCGTGCCGCTCGCGGACCGCCGGCAGATCATCGAACTGACCTCCTCCGCGTTGTCCTCCGCGGACGGCGTCCCCACGGAGGAAGCGACCTGGTCGTCCCGCAACGGCCTGCTGTTCTACTTCTCGGAACTGGCCGCCGCGCGCCGCGAGAAGCCGCTGGACGACGTGATCAGCCTCCTGGTGACCAAGGAGATCGACGGCCGCCCCCTGTCGCACGAGGAGATCGTCTTCAACTGCTACAGCATCATCATGGGCGGCCACGAGACCACCCGGTTCGCCATGGTCGGAGGGTTGCAGGCGCTGATGGAGCGGCCCGAGCAGTGGCAGGCACTCAAGACCGGGCAGGTGAGCACGGCCTCGGCGGTCGAGGAAGTGCTGCGCTGGACGACGCCCGCCCTGCACAGCGGCCGTACCGCCACGCAGGACGTCTTCCTCGGCGGGCAGTTCGTCGAGGAGGGCGACGTCGTCACCACCTGGATGGCCTCGGCCAACGGTGACGAGCGGGTCTTCGACCGGCCCGACACGTTCGATCTGGCGCGCACCCCCAACAAGCACCTGTCGTTCGCTCATGGGTCGCACTTCTGCCTCGGTGCGTTCCTGGCCCGCGCCGAACTCGCGGCCCTGCTGGAGAGCCTGTGCGACCTGGTCGCCGTCGCGGAGCCCGCGGGTGCCCCGGGCCGCGTGTTCTCCAACTTCCTGAGCGGCTTCTCGTCCCTGCCGGTCACGCTCGTGCCGCAGGGCCGTCAGGCAACCTGAGGGACCCGATCCGCCCACGGCCCCCGAACCGTTGGGGCCGTGGGGGTTTCGCGGCCCGCGCTCGCTACCGCGCCGACGACGCCGCCAACTCCTCGGCCACCGCGGTCACGGTGGCCTGCGCATGGCTCTGCGGAAAGTGGTGCCCGCCGGGCAGGACGTGCATCCGGTGCTCGGCCGTGGTGTACAGGTTCCACGGCGCCACGTGCGCCACCGGGGACACCGCATCCTCGGCGCCGGCGAAGGCGACCAGCGGGCAGCCCACGGCGGCCGGCCGCGGGATGCGGTAGCCCTCCGCGAAGGCCATGTCGCTGCGCACGGCGCGCAGCAGGTCCCGCAGGAAGTCCGGAAAGTCGAGGAGTTCGTCGGGGAGGCCGCCGCTGCTGCGCAGCCAGGCGACCAGCCGGGCCTCGTCGCCGTCCGCGACGGGTTCCCGGTCGAGCGGCACGTGGGGAGCGCGCGATCCCGACACCAGAAGGACGCTCGGCGGCCGCAGATCGGCGCCCCGCTCGATCTCCCGCTCGATCCGTCGTGTCAGCTCATAGCCGAGCAGGGCGCCGAAGCTGTGCCCGAAGAGCGCGTACGGCACGGTGAACTCGCCGCGCAGCCCGTCGAACAGGGCGTCCACCAGCGTGTCGAAGGACTGCGGCAGGGGTTCGTCGATGCGGGAGCCGCGGCCGGGCAGCTCGACCGGCGCCAGCTCGACCCCGTCGGGAAGGTGCGGTTGCCAGGAGCGGAAGGTGCCGGCCCCTCCGCCGGCGTGCGGCAGGCAGATGAGCCGGGACCGGAGCGGGCCGGGCGTGTGCCGGGAACCGATCCAACTGACGGTGGCCGGGGTGGGGTTCGAAGCGCGCATGGGGTCAGCCTCGGCATGGCCGCCGACGCCGACCAGGCAAGGGGTGCGGCAAGTTGTGCGGAGTCCGCCCGCACGCGCCCGGAGTTGCCGCTTTCCTGCCGGTGCCGCTGCCGGCGGCCGGCGGCGCACCCGCCTGGTGTGCGGCGCGTCCGTCCAACGGTCCGTGGGCTCGCTTCCGGTGATGCTCGCCCGCCGTCCGCCCGGCCGGTCGCCGGGCAAACCGACCGGCAACCGGGATGCTGGTCGAAATGCCGCCGGGCCGCGGGTGAGTTACCGGCCGCTTGCCTGGCAGGAGCGGGGGCCGCGCCGCGATGCTGCGCAGCAGGCGGGCATGTGCACCGCGCCCCGTGCGTACCGGACGTGCCACACCTCCCTGACCTTCCGAGAGGACAACTATGCTGGGTGTACCGGACCGGGGCCTGCTGGCGTGGCTGGACGAGGCGTCCACCGAGCGCGGCCTGTACTACGCGAACCGCGACGACGACTGGGACTTCTCGTCCTACCACGACCTGGCGGAGCTGGTGCTGCGGACCGCCGCCGCACTGCGCGCGAAGGGCGTGGGCGAGGGCGACGTGGTGGGGCTGGTGCTGCGTTCCAGCCCCGGTTTCGTCGCCGGCTTCTTCGGCGCGCTGGCCGCCGGTGCGACGCCGTGCTCCATCGCCCCGCCGTTCGCCTTCCAGCGGGCCGACGAGTACGAGCGGCACGCGGCCCACCTGTTCGCGACGGCACGGCCCCGGTACACGATCTGCGACGACGAGTCGCTGGAGCGGATCCGCAAGGTCACCGCGGGGGTCGGGGTGCCCGAGCCGGAGGTCTTCGACCGACTCGTCGCGGGCGTGGCGCCGCTTCAGCGGCCGCGGCCGCTGCCGGAGACCGCGCTGGTGCAGTTCACCTCGGGCTCCAGCGGCTTCTCGCGCGGCGTGCGGATCTCCGCCGACGCCCTGCGGACCAACCTCACCGGCATGCGCCGCTGGATCGACTGGACCCCGGACCGCCCCGGCATCAGCTGGTTGCCCGTGCACCACGACATGGGCCTGGTGGGCTTCCTGCTGAACGCGGTCGTCACCGGCTGCGACGGCTGGATGATGCAGCCGGACGACTTCATTCGCTCGCCGCTGCGCTATCTGCGGTGCATCAGCGAGCAGGGCGCCGCCATGACGGGCATGCCGAACTTCGGTCTCGCCTACATTCTGCGCCGGGTCAGGCCCGCCCAACTGGAGGGCCTGCGCTTCGACTCGATGCGGGCCGTGATCATCGGGGCGGAGCGGGTCGACCCGCAGGTTCTGGAGGAGTTCCACGCGCTGTTGGGGCCGCACGGCCTCGACCGCGGCGCGCTGCTGCCGGCGTACGGCGGCGCGGAGGCGACGCTGGCGGTGACCGGTCTGCGGCCGGGCGACGGCTGGTCGACGCAGGTGCCACAGGACGGGGACGCCGCGTCGCTGGCCGGGACGGCGGTGGTCGGCTGCGGCCGTCCGTTGGAGGGCCGGGAGGTGAAGATCGTTTCGGAGGACGGCGAGGAACTGCCGGACGGGCAGGTCGGCGAAATCGTCGTCACCGGGGTGTCGATCGCGAGCGGATACGTCGGCGACGAGGGTTCCGCGTCCGGTACCAGCCTCGCCGGTCAGAGGCTCGCATCCGGTGACGCGGGCTTCGTGCGCGACGGGCAGTTGTTCGTCATCGGCCGGCTCGGCGACGGGCTCAAGGTCAGCGGAAAGATGGTCTTCGCCGAGAGCCTGGAGACCCTGCTGCACCAGCGGGGCATTCCCGAGCGCCGGGTCGCCGTCCTGCTCGGTGTCCGGGACGGTCGGCCCACGGGCGTGGCCGTCTTCGGCGGCGTGCAGGACGGCTGGCGGGAGGCCGTCCACGAGGTGCTCTCGGAGTGGCTCGGTGACGCCGACCTCCTGGCCGTCGAGCTGCCCCGCGGCGGCATCGCGGTCACTTCCAGCGGCAAGCCCCGCCGCCGGGTCATCTGGAAGGCGCTGTGCGCACGGGAGTTCACCGACGTCACCACCCTCCTGACGGGGGTGTGACCAGGACGGGAGCCCGGGCAGCAGGGCGACGCCGCCGACCCTGCAACGCGCCGCCCATTAGTGTGTCCATGGACAATGGTGTGCGTCGCACACTATGGTGTCTCATGTGTCCGTCGAAGAACTCACTCTCGCCCAAGCACACGAACTGCGCCGTGGGACGGTGGTCCTGGCCTGTCTGGCGCTGCTCCGAGAGCCGAGTTACGGCTACGCGCTTCTGGAGACGCTCAACGGTGCCGGGGTGTCCGTCGATGGCAACACCCTCTACCCCTTGCTGCGCAGGCTGGAGAAGCAGGGCCTGCTCACCAGCGAGTGGAACACCGACGAATCCCGGCCGCGGAAGTTCTACCGGGTGAGCCCCGACGGCTCCCTGGTCCTCGCCGGCCTGGTCCGCGAGTGGCAGGACCTCTCGGCCACGATCGCACGACTCACCAAGGAGAACGGATGAGCACCACCAGTCTCACCGAGCGCTACGTGGACGAGGTCGTCCGACGGCTCCCGGCCGCCCAACGCGACGACATCGGCGAGGAGTTGCGCACCACGATCGCCGACACCGTCGAGGCGCGCGATCCGGCGGACCCGCAGTCGGCCGAGCGCGCGGTGCTCACCGAGATGGGCGACCCCGCCCGGTACGCGGCCCGCTACACCGGCCGGCCGCTCGCGCTGATCGGGCCGGACCACTACCCGGCGTACATCCGCCTCCTGGTGCTGCTGCTCTCCTCCGTGCTCCCGGTGATAGCCACCGTGTCCGTACTGGTGGAACTGGCCGACAGCGGCGACGTCGGCGCGGCAGTCGGTGAGGGCGTCACCACCGTGCTGACGCTGGGCGCCCAGATGATCGCCGTGCTCACCATTGCCTTCGCCCTGGCCGACCGGCTCCGCAACCGTGACGGCGCGCCCGCCCGCACCACCGCATGGACCCTCGCCGACCTGCCCGAGCCCCGCAAGAAGGGCAAGGTTGGCATCATGGATGCCCTCGGAGCGGCGTGGTACGCGCTGCTGATCTCCCTGACCGTGTGGCAGCACGTCGCGAAGCCCTACGGGGCCGACGGCAACGGCGGCGGCAAGGCCGTCGAGGTGCTCGACCCGGCCCTGTGGTCGGGCTGGATCTGGCCCGTCCTCCTCGGCCTCGCCGCCATGCTGGCGCTCTCGGCGGCCCGGATCACCGTACGGGGGTGGACCGTTCGCCTCGCCGTCCTGAACGCCGTGACCCAGGCCGTGTTCGCCCTGCCGTTCGCCTGGATCCTCCAGCACCGGATGCTCTTCAACCCGGAGTTCCTGAAGACCGCGGCCACGGACGCGCTGACCCAGCAGGTCTACTCGGGGCTGGCCGTCATCGTGCTCGTCCTCGGCGTGAGCGCCGCGGTGACGGGCTTCCGCTCGGCCCGGCGCTGAAGATGACGCCCCCGGTGGCACCGACCGCGCCGGCGCCCGACGCGCCGGCGCCCGGGTGGACGCGCTCTCGCGTGCATCCGCCCGGGCACCGCGGGTCCCGTCGGCAGGCCGGCCGCCCGGCGCGGGCGGAGCGGGCCCCGGCCGGGCCCGTACCGCTGCCGTCAGCGGATCCGCAGGGTCTCCGGGCGCACCAGGTTCTCCGCGATCAGCAGGTCCTTCACCCGGTCCGAGAGCATGTCCAACTGGCGCAGCACGAGGATGACTTGCTGGAACAGCATCTGCCGGTAGGTGGCCATCATCGGGTTGGTCCGCGCGAAGTGCAGCCCTTTGGCCACGTCGAGGTCCATCCGCTCCCAGACCTCGCGCAGCATGAACCGGCGCGACATCAACTGGATCGCCTCCAGCAGGAAGTCCTCGCGCTCACGCAGCTCCGCGGCGGTGACCTGGCTGTACATGCCGGTGAGCGCGGTGACGCCGAAGGCGATGTGCCGGGCCTCGTCCTGCGCGACCATCCTGGTGATCTGCCGGATCACCGGGTCGCCGAAGCCGCTGCTCGCCAGGCGCAGCGCGGTGATCGCCAGACCCTCGACGACCACCTGCATGCCGAGGTAGACGATGTCCCACCGGGACTCCGACAGCAGATCGTGCAACAGCGTCTTGAGCCCGGGATTGATCGGGTAGACGGACTGCAGCTTCTCGTCGACGTAACGGGCGAACGCCTCGACGTGCCGCGCCTCGTCGGCGACCTGCGAGGCGGCGTACGTCTTGGCGTCGAGGTCGGGCACGGTCTCCACGAGACGGGCCGTGGTCACCAGCGCACCCTGCTCGCCGTGCAGGAACTGGCTGCACATCCACGCCTGGTACTCCCAGCGGAACTGGGTCAGCAGCTCGCGGGGCACCGGACTGCCCTCCCCGACGACGAAGGACGCCAGCCGCGCACCGTTCTCCTCCGACAACTCGGCGCCGAACTGGACGTCGTGGTCCCAGTCGATGTCGGTGGTGGCGTTCCACTGCGAGACCTTGTTCTTCTCGTAGAGGTTCCACACGCGGCTGTCGCGGTCCCCGTAGTTCCAGTTCAGGCACGCCTGGAACATCGCGTCGACCTCCATGAGGTCGGCCTTGACAGCATCCAGGGTGAAGAGCGTCGACTCGGACGTCTCGTCGGGCACTGTGGTCATTGGATTGCGGTCCACCCCTCCGGCGCGGAACAGAACTGTTCGCCGTCAGTTTTGGTGCGCCGAAGCCCGCTCTCCAGGAACTGCCGGGGCAACTTGACGGCAGACCGGTTGCCGGTTCCCTTGCCTGGCCCCGCCCTCCCACCGGCCGCACGATGGAGCACGGCGGGCAACAGCTCCCCCCGCACACCGGCCGAAGGAGGAGCGGGATGGGAACCCGTGCGACCTCACCAGTCGCCGCCCCGAAGGGTGCACCGGCGCACGACTGGGCCCGCCCGTGGATCGTCGGCCGGGTCACCGCGCCCGACCCGCGCCTGCGGCTGATCTGCCTGCCGCAGGCGGGGGGCAGCGCGGGCTCGTTCGCGCCCTGGCGCCTCGCGCCGCCGGCCGGGGTGGAACTCGCGACCGTGGAACTGCCCGGCCGGGGCGTGCGCAGCGCCGAGCGCCTGCCCGACACCCTCGAAGAGCTCGCCGATGCCGTGCTCGACGGCATCCGCGACGAGTTCGACCAGCCCTACGCGCTCTTCGGACACAGCTTCGGCGCCCTCCTCGGCTACGAGCTCGCCGTCCGCATCGCCCGGCGCGGCCTCACCCCGCCCCGCGCACTGCTCGTGTCCGCCGCACGCGCACCGCACACCCCGGTGCGCCGGCGCGTCTCCGACCTGGACGACCCCGAACTGCTCGGCTGGCTGGACGGGTTCGGCGGCTTCCCGCCCGAGCTGGCCCGCTACCCGGCGTACCTCCGGTACGCGCTGCGCACGGTCCGCGCCGACCTCGCCCTCACCGAGTCCTACCTGGCCGCGGGGCCGGCCCGGGTCGGCTGTCCGCTGCACGCCTTCGGCGGCGCCGACGACCCGCTCGTCAGCGGTGCCCACCTGGAGCGCTGGCGCGACTGCGCCGCGGCCGACTTCACGCTCCGCCTGCTGCCCGGCGGGCACGACTTCCCCTTCACCGGCGCGTCGGCGCTCGACGCGATCGTGTCGGCCCTGCACTGACCGGCGACCGACCGGGAGAGACGGGGCGCCGTCAGGTTCTCCTCGGCGCGCGCCCGCCGCTGCCCCGTGTGCACGGCGGCACCGGAACCGCGTCACGGCCCCGGTGTCAGGGCACCGGGGGCCGCCACGAGTGCCACCGCGGTGAGCACCAGCCCGGACCGTGCGGACCAACGCCCCGTGAACCCCGCGGCCCACGGGCCCGCAGCCGTCGGGACGGCATCCGGCAGGACCGCACGGAACGTGCCGTCGGCCCGCAGCCGCACCCGGTAGTCCCCGAAGCCGAACCGGGCCCCGATCCACGGCGAGAACGCCTTGTAGGACGCCTCTTTGGCGCAGAAGAGCACCCGGTCCAGCGGCACGCCGGCACCCCGCGGAAACTCCTCGCCGAGCCAGCCGCGCTCGGTGTCCGTGACGATCCGGTCCGCGACCGCGCGGGGCAGCGGCTCCTGCGGCTCCGCGTCGATCCCCACGGCGGCGAAGTCCGCGGCCCGCGCGACGGCGGCCGCGCGGTACCCCCGACAGTGGGTCATGCTGCCCACCACCCCCGCAGGCCAGCCGGGAGCGCCCAGCGCACCGGGCACCAGGGGTACGGGACGCACTCCGATCCGCTCCAGCGCCGCGCGGGCACAGCCCCGTACCGTGGTGAACTCCCTGCGACGTTCCTCGAACACCCCCGCCACGGCGACCTGTTCGGCGGCGAAGAGCACGGCGGTCGCCTCGGGACCCGTGTCGCCGAACGCCTCGTGGGTGCGGACGCCCGCGGGGACGAGGTGAGTGATCACCCGCAGATCATGCCACCGGCACGCCCCCGGATAGTTGCCGGTGCACTGCCTGGCCCGGCCCCTGACGCATCGGCCAGCATGCAGGGGAGGTCCACGGCGCAGGCCCGGACGAGCACACACCAACGGGCGGGGAGACGGGTACCCATGGCGCAGTCGTGTCCCGAGGAGTCGGCGGAAGCGCACCGGCGCCCCCCGGCGTTGTGGCGTGACCGCGACTACCTGTACTGGTGGACGGGGAACGGCCTGTCCGCGCTGGGCACCAGCATGTCGACGCTCGCCTACCCGCTGCTCGTCCTCTACCTCACGGGATCGGCGACGCAGGCCGGTCTCATCACCGTCCTGCACATGATCGGCAGGCTCGCCACCCTCGCGACCGGCGGAGCGCTCGCGGACCGGATGAACCGCCGCGCCGTTTTGTGCCTCGCCCCGCTGGTCCAGGCGCTGTCGATGGGCGCCGTCGCCCTGCTGGCGTACCGGGGGGACCCCTCGATCGCCCTGATCGGCGCGATGGCCCTGGTCGGCGGGCTCGCGGACGGGCTGCGGAACGCCGTGTCGATGCCGGTGCTGCGCCGCATCGTCCCCAAGGAGCAGGTCGCCGCCGCCACCGCCCAGAGCATGGGCCGCGACATGGTCGCGCAGCTGGTCGGTGCCCCCCTCGGCGGTCTGCTGTACGCGATGGGCCGTTGGATCCCGTTCCTCTTCGACGCGCTCTCCTTCCTCTTCGTCTCCCTGGGCTCCGTGCTGATCCGCCGCCCGCTGGGCCCGGACCGGCGCGCCGACGACGCACCACGGGCCGGCCTGGCCGAGGAGCTGCGCGACGGCCTGCGCATGATCAGGCGCAGCGACTACCTGGTGTTCACGATGATCTGGGGAGCTCTGCTGAACGCGGTGGCGGAGGGCTTCAGCCTGCTCTTCGTCGTGCTCGTGCAGCACCGCGGCGGTGGGCCCGCCGCCGTCGGCACCGCGACCTCCCTCGCGGTGGCGGGCGGCGTCGTCGGGGCCGTCATCGGGCCGTGGCTGATGGGGCGGCTGGGAGCGCGACGCGTACTCCTGCTGTCCGCATGGGTCTTCACGGTGTCCTTCGCCGCCGCGATGGCGGTCCCGAGTCCGTGGCAGATCGGCCTGGTCACCATGGTGGCCATGGCGGCCATGGTGCCGATGAACGTCGTCATCGAGTCCTACGAGGTCCGTCTCGTCCCGGACCAGTACCAGGGCAGGGTCGCCGCACTGAGCCGGTTCTTCGTCCAAGGGCTGCAGTGGGTCGGCCCGCTGGCGGCGGGGGTCCTCGCCGACGCGGCCGGGGTGGAGGGGGCCGTCCTCCTCCTCGCCGGGGCCATGGCCCTGCTGGCCCTCGTGCTGCACACCTCCCGGCGCCGCCTCACGGTCCTGGACGTCCCGCTCGCCGCCGTACGGGAACTCGACCCGCCGGCGGACGCCCGGCCGCTGCCCGACCCGGTCGGGTAGGGCCGGACGTCGCCAGGCAGGGGCGGAACCGGGCACGACCCACCCCAGGCACCACGCATCGCAGGAGAATCGCAGCAGAAGGGAAGGACAACACGTGACACCGTCAGTGGAGATGGGCATCGTCTCGACCGGCATGGCGTTCGGCGAGCGGCGGGACGTGGCCGCCACGGCAGCCGACTACGTCCCCTACCCGGAGGACGTCGCCGCCCTCGGGTACGAGAGCTACCACCGGATCGTCGACGGCGTCACCGCGACCGCCCTCGCGGTGGAAGCGGCCCGCGAGGCCCTGGAGAACGCGGACCTCGCCGTCACCGACGTCGACCTGATCGTCGTCGGCAACTCCGACGTCCCCGAGTACTTGGGCTGGGACGGTTCGGCGGCGGTCGCCAGGGCACTGGGCGCCCACGGCACGCCCACCGTGCTCTTCACCCAGGCATGCGCCGCCTGGTCGCTGGCGTTGGACCACGCGGCCGGCGCGATGGCGCTCTCGACCGACACGAACACCGTGCTGGTGGTCCTGGTCAACGTGGTCAGCGAGGCGCACAGCAACCGGATGGACTTCAACGGTTCCATCGCCAGTGACGGCGCCGTCGCGGCCGTACTGCACCGGGGGCACCCGCGGTTCAGGCGGCTGGCCTCCGCGCGCTTCACCAACCCGGAGTTCGCGGACCTGTTCCGCATCGAGCGCGGCGGCGCCGCCGCGCCCCTGCCGCTGCCGGGACGCGAGCACCTGCGCTCGGACCCGATGGTCGCGGTCTACGAGCACTTCGGACGGGACCCCGGGCGCTTCAAGGGATTCATCGAGGAGATCCACGGGCGGGTCGCGGACGTGGTCGATGAGGCCTTCGCCCGAGCCGGGAGGGACCGCAAGGACCTCGCCCGGCTCATCTACGTCAACGAGGGACAGCAGGGGATCCGCGCCGTGGCCGATGCCGTGGGCATCCCCTTCGAGCGCACCAACGCCCAACTCGCCAGCGAACTGGGCCACATGGGCGCGGCGGACCAGCTGATCTGCCTGTGGCGGCACGTCGAGGCGGGGGAGTTGGCGCGCGGCGACCTCGTGGCGCTCGCGGGCGTCGCGTCACCGGGCATGCACTGGTTCTGCACGCTGATCGAAGTCTGAGCGGCGCGGCCTTCCTCCCGTACGCGAACAGGCCCGTCCGGGGGCGGATCGTCAGGTGATCCGCCCCCGGACCGGCCTGCGCAGGGGACCGACCCACCACCAAGGTCAGCCCCTGGGCCGGTCCTTCAGGAGGGCCAGGCACGACTCGGCGCGGGCCGTGGCCGCCTCGCGCGGGGTCATCGACCCGTCGGCCGCGCCGTCGAGCGCCGACACGACGAGATCCTCCATCACGGAGGAAACGCGCGCGTAGGCCGACTCGGCGGTCGGCTCGATGTCCCCGAACAGCGTCCACCACCACCAGGCGTTGCCCGCCGAGTTCGCGACGAAGTCGGGGATCACGGCCGTACCCCTGGCGGACAGTGCGCGTTCGGCCCCGGCCGTCACCGAGATGTTGGCGCCCTCGACCACGTAACGCGCGCTCACCCGGTGGTGGTTGCGCTCGTCGACGGCGTACGGGATGGCCGCCGTCACCAGGACGTCGCACGGTACGGACAGCCAGTCGGACTCCACCGGCCGGTCGTCGGGGCGCAACCGTTCGCGGTCGACGAGCCCGTCCGCGGTGCGGTGCGCGAGCAGGTGTTCCACGTCCAGCCCCGCGGGGTTGGCCACCACACCGTGCTGGTCGGCGACCGCCACTACCCGCAGCCCGGCCTCGGTGAGGTAGCGGGCGAGGGCGCCCCCCATCGTCCCGAAACCCTGGACCGCGGCCGTCGCCCCGCGCACCCGGTCGCCCCGGTGCCGCAGCGCCGCGACCGTGGCCCGGGCCACCCCGTAGCCGCCGATGAGATCGGCCAGCGAGATCCCGCCGACCTCCGCCGCGAACCCCGCGTCGAGGCGGGCGAGGCCCGCCTCGGGACCGTCCGGCACGTGGGGCAGTGCCGCCTGCACGGTCGAGGCGATGCCGGCCTCGGCCGCGGCCTCGTCGAGCGACCGCTGCTGCACGCCGAGGTCCTCGCCGGTCGCCCAACAGGTGTCGATGTAGGGCTTCATCGCGCCGAGATAGCGGGTGAGCACACCACGGGCCTCGGGACGGCGCGGATCGAAGTCGATGCCGCCCTTCGCGCCGCCGTAGGGAACGTAGCGGTCAGAAGGACGGTAGTTCAGCGCCTCCTTGAGGCTCATCGTCCTGGCGAGGTCCGCGACCTCCGCGAGGGTGCAGCCGCTGCGCATGCGCAGACCGCCGCTGGAGGCACCGCCCAGCAGCCGGTCGATCACCAGATAGCCGCGTGCCTGCGTCTCCGGATCCGTCCAGGTCACCTGCAGATAGGGGTCAGTCATTACCGTCTTCCGGGTTCAGCGAGTGGTCGGGGATCGTGATCAGGGTCGGTCCCTGGCGTGCCAGGGCCGCGGCGACTTCGGCGGACACCGCGGCGGGGCTCGCGGCCACCACGCCGTGCGCTCCGTAGGCGGCGGCCAGGGCGGTGAAGTCGGGGCTCGGCAGGTCCGCGCCCAGGGGCGGGACGCCCAGCCGGGACTGCTCCGCGCGCACCGAACCGTAACCGCCGTTGTCCACGATGACGACGGGCAGCGGTCTGCCCAGCAGGACCGCGGTGGCCAGCTCGTTGATGCTGAACTGGAGGCCGCCGTCGCCGGTCAGCGCCACCACCGGCAGATCGGGGCGGCCCACCAGGGCGCCGATGGCCGCCGGCAGCGCGAAGCCGAGCGTGGCGAACCCGGTGGGGTGCAGGAACGCGTCGGGGCGCGGCACCCGGAACCCCTTGAGCGCGCCGTAGTGGGACACCATCGAGCTGTCGCTGGTGAGGACCGCCTCGGGCGGCATCGCCGCCCGCAGCGCGTCGATCAGCCCTGTCCACCGGGCTCCCTGACCTGCGTGCTCGGCCGCCATCCGGGCCTGGACGGCGGCGAGTTCACGCCGGTACGCCGCGCTCGCCGGCGTCCGGTCGGGCACGGCGTCGAGGGCGATGAGGAGCTGCCGCACCACGGTGTCCGCGTCGCCTGTGAGCGCGCGGGCCGCCGCCCCGTTGCGGTGCCGCTGCCCGGGGTCGATGTCCACCCGGACGACGTCGCCCGGCAGGTCCAGGGGGCCGGACCAGGTGTCGGTGTCGGCCAGTTCGGTGCCGACGGCGAGCACCACGTCGGCACGGCGCAGGAAGTCCCGGGCGGATCGCAGGTGCAGTGCCGCACCCAGCGCGTGCGGGTGGTACTCGTCGAGCACTCCCTTCCCGTTCGCCGTGGTGACGACCGGGGCGCCGGTCTCCTGCGACAGACGGGTCACGGCGGCGGACGCGGCGCGCGCGCCGCCGCCCGCGATGACGACGGGCCGTCGGGCGCCCGCGATCAGGCGCGCGGCGTGGGCGATCCCGTCGGGGTCAGCGGTCCGTTCGGGGTGTGCCGCCGGCCGCTCGGCGCCCGGGACCGGCTCCGGCGGAGCGGCCCGCGACACCTCCGCCGCGAGGACGTCTGCGGGGATCTCGATGTGCACGGGCCGCGGGCGGCGGCCGGCGAAATCGTGGAACGCCCGCGCCAGCAGCTCTTCGAGCCGGTCCGCGTCGGTGGCCCGCCGGCTCCAGGCACAGATGGCGTCCATCGCACCGGACTGGTCCTTGACCTCGTGCAGCAGGCCGTCGCCCGGCAGTTGTCCCACCGGGGGGCCGGCGGACAGGAACAGCACCGGTACGGAATCGGAGTACGCCTGTCCGGCCGCCGCCGCGGCGTTGAGCAGCCCGGGGCCGGCGGTGGTCAGGACGACACCGGGGCGCCCGGTGACCCGCGCGTACCCGTGGGCCGCGTACCCCGCGCCCTGTTCGTGGCGCGGGGTGACCGTCCTGATGCCGCTGCGGCCCAGATGCCGGAAGACCTCCAGGTTGTCGATGCCCGGGATGCCGAACACGGTGTCCACACCGTGCCCGGCCAGCGCGTGGACCAGCAGCCGGCCCCCCGTGCCGCGGACGGCCGCAGCACGGGGAGCCGGCCGGCGCTCGTGCCGGGAGGTCATGAGCGCGGCTCGACGTCCCGCTCCGCCAGCAGTTCCTGGATGTGCGCGTTGATGCGGTAGCCCTGGAGGAGGTCCGCGGCCAGGAAGGCCGCACCGGCCACCTTGCCCACGCACTCCGGTGCCGCGCACGCACAGGTGAACGGGCTGGACATCTCCCATTCGGTGGAGGGATAGAAGAAGGTCAGCTCGTCCCCGGGCACCAGCCGCCGGGTGGCGACGACGTTTCCGGCGGCGGCGTCCACGTAGGTACTCGGGTCGCAGGAGTGGTTGAGGAACCGGATGTCCGTGCCGATGACGTGCTTGTCCCGCCCGACCTGGATCGTGTACTTGGTGGCTTCCGCCGGGACGCAGTCGCTCAGGGTCATGATCTCGGCCCCCTCCTCGATGACCGCGCCGGCCACCAGCCCGCTCCCTACTGCCAGTCCCGTGACGGTCCGGTACTTCCGCTCCGCCGTGAGCTGCGTGCCGTGCGAGTTGCTCATGACTGTGGTGCCCTTCGTCTGTTCTTGCATGGGTTGAGGGGGGACGCGGAACGGCTCAGCCGCCGTCGAACGCCTTCACGACCAGGACGGCGTTGTGCCCGCCGAACCCGAACGAGTTGCTCATGGCAGTACGGATCTCGCGTCGCTCGACGCCCCGCGTGCCGAGGTTCAGCACCGTGTCCTCCGGGCGCGTGCAGTTCGTGGTCGGCGGTACGGTGCCGGTGCGCAGGGCCTCGATGGTCGCGATCAGGTCGACGGCGCTCGCCGCGCCCATCATGTGGCCGAGGACGGACTTCACCGAGGTCGTGGGGATGCGGGGCAGCTGCTCGGCGAACACTTCGCGCAGCGCGGCGAGTTCGACCCGGTCCCCACCGACGGTCCCCGTGGCGTGCGCGTTGACGTAGTCGATCCCGTCGGCGGCCGTCTCCGCGTCCGCCAGCGCCAGTCGCATCGCCCGCTGCAGCCCCGTCCCCTGGGGATCGGGAGAGGTCAGGTGGTAGGCGTCGGTGGTCGCGGCGTAACCGGCGACCTCGGCCAGAATGCCGGCGCCCCGCCGCAGCGCGTGCTCGGCCTCTTCCAGCACCAGCACACCGGCGCCCGCGCTCATCACGAACCCGTCGCGCTCCATGTCGAACGGGCGGCTCGCGCCCGCCGGGTCGTCGTTCCGCCGGGACAGCACCCCCGTCCTGGTGGTGGCGGCCATCTGCACGGCGGTGAGGCAGTCGTCCGAGGCTCCGGCCAGCATCACGTCCGCCGCGTCCGTCGCGATCATGCGCGCGGCGTCACCGATGCAGGTCGCCCCCGTGGCGCAGGCGGTGCTCGCCGCACCGGACGGGCCCTGCGCGCCGAAGTGCAACGCGACGTCGACGGCCGCGGAGTCGATCCCGCCGCTGACGGCGTAGTACGGGCTGACAGCCCGGGAACCCTTGGTGACCAGCGCCCGCGCGGCCTCGAAGGTCGACTTCTCCGCACCGTACCCGGAGCCGATGAGCACCCCCGTCCGGTCGCGCCGGACCGCCGGCACGTTCAGGGCGGCCGCCTCCACCGCCTGCACCGCCGCGGCGAGCGCGTACTGGGCAAAGGGGTCCAGGCGCCGGACCGTCCGCCTGGGCATGTACGCGCAGGGGTCAAACTCCCGTACCTCTCCGGCGATCGTCACCGCGAGGTCGGTGGTGTCGAACCCGGTCACCTCCGCGATCCCGCTCCTGCCGGACAGCAGCGCCTCCCACAGGGAGGGAACGTCCGGTCCCACCGGCGTGACCGCGCCGTAGCCGGTCACCACCACCCGTCGCCGTGCCGTGCGCGCCGCTTCGACCCTCACCGCCTGGCTCCGTTCTGCGCGCCGCCCCACAGCGCCGGGTGCTCCTCGCGCAGCAGTTGCCGCAGCTGCCCGGTGTCGGTCTTCCCGTTCCGGTTCAGCGGCAGGTCCGGCAGGACCACGACGTGGTTCGGCTGCTCGTACGAGGGAAGCAGCGAGCAGAGCAGCTCCCGCCACCCCTTGGGGTCGCCCTGCTCCGGATCGGCCACCACGAAGATCAGCCGGCTTCCCCACCGCGCGTCGTCGACCGGAACGACCACGACCTGCCGTCCGCACCGGCTCGCCTTCGCGGCGAGGGCCTCCGGGTAGAGCAGGTGCCCCATCCGGTGGACGGCCTGGGAACGGCCGATCACATACAGGTCGCCCTCGTCGGAGAGATAGCCGAAGTCGCCGGTCTCGTACCACTCGTCGGTCTGCTCGCGGATCGAACCGTCGGGCTCCAGATAGCCGACCAGGGCGTCGGGGGAGCGCACCCAGAGGTGACCGAACTCGGCACTGTGGTCCGCCTCCGCGTCCGCACCGTCGCCGGACTCCGCGGCCGGGGAGCCGGGTGCTGCGCCGTCGCTGCGCGCCGGAGCCAACCGGACGTCGATCCCCGCCAGCACGCTGCCGCAGCCCTTCGGCCGGTCAGGGGTGGCGAAGGAGACGTTGCCCAACTCGGTGCTCCCGTAGCCGTCCAGCAGCGGGGCGCCCACAACGGACCGGAACCGCTGGGTCAACGCCTGGTCCAGCGGGGCGCCCCCGGTGCACCAGAGCCGCACGCCCGCCAGCCCGTCGAGCAGACCCGGGTTCCGCCGGGCCAGGTTGAGCAGGCTCCGGTACGTCGACGGGGTGGCGTCGACGATGGTGGCGCCGTGCGACGCACCGGCCCGGATCGCCAGGTCGACCCGGTGGAACGGGGAGATCAGCAGGGAGGCGCCGGAGAGCTGGGCGAGGAAGATCAGCGAGAGGCCGTACTGGTGGGAGAACGGCAGCAGCGGAAGGAACGTGTCGCGCTCGCGGTAGCCCATGTGCGCCAGGGTCCGCTCCAGGTTGGTCAGGAACCCGTCACCCGATTTGACGATCGCCTTGGCCCGGCCCGTCGAACCGGTCGACCAGGCCACCAGCGCGTCGGTGCGCCGCCGCCACCGGGAGAAGTCCAGGGCGCTCGCGGCCGCATCCGCCGTGCCGGCCGCGCCCGCCGGAGGGCCGGCCGCCGCGACGAGCGTGTCCAGGGCCAGGAAGCAGGACGCCCGGGGGCCCGGGAAGAGCAGGCCGCCCGGCGTGTCACCGATCACCCAGCGGACCCGGCACTGCTCGATGACCGTACGGGTCTCGTCGTCGGTCTGGCGGTGGTCCAGGACGACCAGGGAGGCGTCGAGGTGCGCGAGGGCCAGCAGCGTGTACACGTACGCGGCGGAGTTCTCCGCCTTGAGCACCACCCGGTCGCCGGGCCGCAACCCGCGGCGGGTCAATTCCTCGGCGACCGCGAGGGAGGCGGTCGCCATGGCGGACCGGGTCGGGACCTCGACACCGTCCGCGACGTCAGCCGGCACACTCATCGTTTCTCCTGAGCTGTTCAACGCGTCACTGACCACGGACGGTCGTCGTGGTGGCCTTCGGCATGCCGTACGCGGACGGCCGCCGCGGGTGCCTCGCTCACGCCTCGCCGCCACCCGCCGCGACGCGCTCCGCCGTCTCCCGGATCGCGCGCACCGAGCGGAAGTTCCGCTGGGACAGCGCCTCGGAGGGGAAGGTCATGCCGTACCGGTTCTCCAGCCAGGCCACCACGTGCAGCACGCCGAGGCTGTCGATCGACCCCTCGGCGAGCAGGTCCCGCTCCGGATCGAGGCCGTCCACGTCGTCGTCGAGGAAGTGGTCGACGACGAACCGGACGATCTCGTCCTCGGAGATGACGGGCGTCGTGGTGGGTGTGGGGGGAGGCTCAACAGGCATGGACGTTCCTCTCGAAGAGTGCGGGTTGGTGGGCCACGCAGCCGCGGTCGGCAGTGAGGCATCCGCCGACGTCTCCGGTTGCGACCGCGCTCGTTGCCACGTACTCCCCGTCCGTCGAATGCGCGGCCGGCCACGCCACTTGGCGTGGCCCCCGTCATGGATGCTCGGGGATCCCTCACTGCGCGACCAGGCAGTGCACCGGCAATACGGGGGGCCAGAGCACCGGCAACTCAGGAGGCTGGAGGAGGCGGGTTCGGCCGCGACGCGTCGCGTCTGCCGCGCGGCGGCCCGCCCCGACGCCGCTCGTCCCGTCGAGGCCCGGTACCGACGCACCAGGCCGCGCAACCACCCCGAGCACAGGCACATCACCCCACCCGAAACACGGAGTTGCCGTGAATTTGCCGGGCCCTTTGCCTGGGTGCCGGGCCCGCCTCGCCCTAGCGTCGGCGCCATGACTCAGACCCCTGCCGCCCTCGACAACGAAGCCGTCGCTCCCGTGGTGAGCGGACTCGTGCGGCTGATCGCACCGCGCAAACTCGACCGGGTCGAGGCGGACCACCGCCTCGTCGGCGACCTCGGTTTCCACTCGCTCGTCCTCGCGGAACTCGGCTACAACCTGGAGGAGTTGTACGGCCTGCGGTCGCTCAACCCCGAGGAGGCCATGCGGCTGGAGCGCGTCAGCGACGTGATCGAGCTCGTCAGCACCGAGGTGGCCGCAGGCAGGGCGACCCTCCCCGACGCCGACGACGTCGCCGGCATGTTCGCCCGCTACGGCTTCGAGGGCCCCGCGGCATGACGGACCGCGCCTTCGACCGCCCGGCCTACGCACTGGCCGCCGACCTGGACCGGACGCTGGGCGACCCGAACGCTGACAGCGGCCCGTTCAGCTACGCCGCGATGGTCGCGCACGAGGAGAACGGCGAACTGCCGCCCGGCGCGGTGGACCTCATCAGGTCCTGGGGGTTCGCGCAGTACCTGGTGCCCGAGGAGTTCGGCGGCCGGCTGCGGAACCTGGAGCAGCTCTTCCTGCTGACCCGGTCGCTCTCGCGCCGCAACCTGACCGTCGCGGTGATGTTCGGCTCTGCGATCCTCGGCGCCAACCCGGTGTGGCTGTGGGGCGACGAGGAGCAGCGCGCGAAGGTCGCACGGGGCATCCTCGGCGGCGACCTCGCATGCTTCGCCGTGTCCGAACCGGACCACGGCAGCGACCTGGGCACCAACGAGACCGTGGCGGTGCGCCACGCCGACGGATACCTGTTGACCGGCGAGAAGTGGCCGGTCGGCAACGCCACCCGCGGCCGCTTCGTCACCGTCTACGTCGCCGTCGAGGACGCGGGCTCCTCACTGCTGCTGCTCGACAAGGAGGAGCTGGACGAGGGCAGTTGGGACAACCACCCCTTCGTGCGGACCGTGGGCCTGCGCGGACACGACCTCAGCGGCATCACCTTCCACGACACCAGGGTGCCCGCCCAGTCGCTGCTCGGCCGCCCCGGCGCCGGCCTGGTCGAGATCCTCCAGGTCCTCCAGATCACCCGCACGGCGATCGGCGGACTGTCGCTCGGCACCATGGACTCCGTCCTGCGGATCGCCCTGCGCCACGCGCGCGAACGGATCCTGTACGGGCAGGAGATCTACCGGCTGCCGGTGATCCGGCGGCACCTGGTCGACTCGTACCTCGACCTGCTGATCGCCGAGTGCACGGCGCTGCCCGTGGCGCGCGCGCTGTCCGTCGCGCCGTCCCGGCTCAGCCTGTGGTCCTCTGTGGTCAAGTACCTCGTCCCGACACTTGGCGAGCAGGTCGTCCAGGAGTGCGCCCGGGTCCTGGGCGCACGCAGCTACCTGCGCGAGGGCGTGGCCTCCGGCGTCTTCCAAAAGCTCCAACGCGACCACGCGATCGCGAGCATCTTCGAGGGCACCACCCACGTCAACCTGCACAGCATCGCCTCGCAGCTCCCGGCCGTGGCCCGGGTGGCCGACCGGCCTTCCCGCGGCGGCGAGGACGTACTGCGGCAGCTCTTCGACTGGTCCGAGGAAGCGCCCCAATGGCACCCCTCGGGGCGGGAACTGCGGCTGACCAGCGCTGCCGAGGACGAGATCACCCGCGGCTGGAACCCGGCCGTCGAAGAGGCGCTGCGGATCGCGGAGCACGAGCTTCCGCAGTCCGAGGGCACGGCGCTCGCCAAGGTCGTCGGCGAACTGTCCGCGCGCCGGACGGCGTTCTACGCGCACCTCGCCACCGCATCGCTCGACGCGGCGACGACGGAGGGGCAGGACCGGGCCGCCGAGCACTGCGTGTACCACGCGGCTGCCTCCTGCCTCTACACCTGGCTCCACACCTTCGGGTCGGAGCGCGCGGAGACGGGCGGCAGCGGATGGTTGGTGCTGGTGCTCCAGCGGCTGTTGCAGCGGCTGCGGCCGGAGGCCGTACTGGACGAGACCTTCCTGCCCTGGCTGGAGGAGCGGATCATGTCGAGCCTCGACGCGGCGGAGCACTTCTCGCTCCGTACGGTCAAGGAGGCCGCCGGGCAGTCCGGGGCGTGAGCGGTGCTCCGGATGCGCCGCGGCGTTCGACGCTCGTGTGGTTCCCGTCGTCCGGGTGGGGTGCCGGGCCTCCCGCACCCCACCCGGAATCCGACCGGGCCCCTAGCGGTCAAGTCCGAGGAGGGCGCCGCCTCCTGCCGGGCTGGGTCGGCGCGCGTGGGTGAGCAGCCAGTGCCGTACGAGTGCGTGGACCCGGTACTGGTAGTGCAGTTGCCGTTCGATGTGGACCAGCGAGGCATCGGCGAGGTCTGCCAGGAGGTGAGCGACCTGCATCGCATCGGGGTGGCCCTGCTGGACCCTGAGCACGTCGTCCAGGGAGAACGGGCTCTGCAACGCGACGAGTTCGTGCAAAAGTTCCTGGTGCGGCGCGGGGAGCAGGTCGTAACTCCACCGCACGCTCTCCGAGAGCGTGCGGTGCCGGGACAGGCGGCCCGCGTCGACCTGGTCCAGCAGGGGGAAGGGGTTGCCGCTCTGCAGGAGCGACGTCAGCGGAAGCGACCTGAGCCGCTGGGCCGCGATCTCCAGGGCCAGCGGAATGCCGTCGAGGAGCCGGCACAGTCGGGTGACCAACGGCAGATGGTCGCTCAGGTCGAGGGTCGGCAGGCCGGCCTGCACCCGGCGCAGGAAGTGCTCCACCGCACTGGGTACGGCCGTCTCGCCGCCTTCCGGTCCTTCCACCCGCAGCGGCTCCACGTCCCAGGTCTCCGCGGCACCGACGGACGGCGTGCGACGGGAGGTGATCAGCAGATGGAGGCCCGGATGTTCGCTGAGCAGGTTCCGCGCGATCCGTGCCGTGTGCTGGACGACGTGCTCGGCGTTGTCGAGCACCAACAGCCGGCACCCGGTCCGCGAACCACCGCGCAGGAAGCCGTCCTCACCGTCCAGTTCCCGCACGATGCGCATCATTTCACTGCCTGCGAGCGAGGAATCGAGGTGCTCGGGCGGGCAGTCGTGCAGGTCGGCGACGGCCACCCCCTCCCGGAACAGCGGGCGCAGCTGCACCGCGGCCGCGTGCGCCAGTCGGGACTTGCCGACCCCGCCTGCCCCGGTGAGGGCCACGAGCCGACTGCGCTGGACGGTGGCCACGACGTGCCGCAGGTCCGTCTGCCGGCCCACCAGCGGATCGTTGAGCAGCCAGGGCCCGCGCCAGGGCGGCAGCTCCAGGGCGGGCGAAAAGTGCGACTCGGTACGTTGCTCGGGCAGTGTCGGCCAGCCGGTGCTTCCCCAGGACGCCGTCTCGGCGGCGGTTGCGGTCGCGCCGAAGGCGGAGAGCAGCAGGTCCACCGAGGTGCGGCGCGGGTTGGTGTTGGAGCCGGTCTCCAGGTTGCGGATCGTGCGGACGCTGACGCCGGAGCGTTCGGAGAGCTCCTCCTGGGTCCAGCCGGAGATCTTGCGCTGATTGATCAAGAAGTTCCGCAGCCGGTGGACGTCTTTTCTGTCGTGCAGAAAGTGGCCGTTCGGAACTAGCATAGTTAATCCTCCCCCAAGAATTATATGTACAGCGCCCGGCGTACCTCGCGGCATGCGAATGGATCACCAAGCATCGGCCTGCTGGTCGACAGGGCGGTGCGCTGGAGGCGACAAGCTGGACCGAAACGGGCTGGTTTGCCGAGCGTTGATGTGGATCCTACTCGATCAAACGCGCGAGTCCATAGCCCCGGGTTCCCCGCTGGGACGGCGCTCCAGTACGCCACTATGGGCCCGCGCCTCGCTTGCTCAACTGCCCTTCGAACGTACCGGGTTCACCTGTGATGCTCACGAAAAGGGATTCCGTCAGGTCATTGTCGAAGCTAAATCCGACGCGCTCCACCAGGCGATGTATGCCGTGCTCACGACATGCTGACGCGAACGTAGCCGACGCGTATTGCTCGTCCACCAGGTGTCGTTGCAACACCGCTGCTCCGGGGCACGAGTAGCGGGTCGTCGGGGACTTTGCCGGGAGTTCACCGACCGCGTGTTGTGGGGGAGCGGGGGTGCGGCGGTGCGGCGGTGGCGACGGCGCCGCGGACGGCCGGGGCACCGTGACCGGACAGGGCGCGGGCCGTTCTCGAACAGCGGGCCGATGCGGAGCCGTTGACCGCCGGTGCGCTCCCGTTCGGGAACACGAGGTAATGCTGGGACATCGCCGTCGAGGTGACGCCCCACCACGCTTCGCATTCCTACGGGCTTTTCGGCAGCCTTCTCGTAATGCGAATCCTCTCCTGACCGGAACCCATCGCCGCCTTTCCTGACGAACCATATCGATGATGAGATCGACATCTCTCGGAGGTATTTCGGAGGTATTTCGTCCGCGGTCCCTTCGGCGCCCCGGCGTCATCGCGTCCGCAGTGAAGTACACATTGCGGCAGGCCACCAGAGGAAACTGGCAAGGGAAAAGTACTGATACGGCCGTTCCAGCACAGGCCACACCTGCCACCGTCGCGAAGGGCAGTCAACACCACTTCGACGCTCGGTATTACGGATTCCTCCGAGTCTCGCCTCGGGTCCGTTCACCGGCCCGGGCAGTACCACGGTTTCCGGACGGTTGTCGACGGCTTGACATGCACCTTCACTGTCCGGCAGGAATTTCCGCAGTCCGCGCATCCGGAGTGCTCCGCGCGTCTCCTCGTCGAGCGTGACCATGGCCGATCCGGTCGGCCGGCCCGCTGGCGGGCGCGATCGGAAGGCCGGGTGTTCGAAGATGCGTTGGGCGCAATGCTCGGGGAGATCGAGGCGCGCGCGGGAGGATGCTCAGCGCGGGGAGGGCGAGGAGCGGACCAAGGCGGAGCGCGGCGTGCACCGGCGTCGCCTTGCCGAACCGGCCGGCAGGTACGTGAATTCGGGTGTGGCCGGCCTCTTGTGTCGGCTTCCGGAGATGCCAACCCCAAGGGAACCGACGCCAGATGATCTGAAGGCGCACCGGAAGGGGGAGTCCCTATGGGCCGGAATGCCGGGATGAGCGGTGAAGTGCGGAGCGCGCGGGCGGTTCGTCGATCGGCCCCACGTGTTCTCGATGACCCACCAAGTGGAGTGCGTCGCGATCCTTGAACGTGCCGAAAAGCAGCGCCACTGACCCGTGGTCTCGATAAGTGATCATAACGTGCGCTGTGCGCGGTATGGGCGATATCTCGACGCTGAAATGGCGCTCCCGACGTTGCCTTGAACCCGGCGGCGAAGTGGCTGCCGTGAGTGCTCGCCGGCAACGCCACCGACGCCCGAGCAGTTGGTGGCGATGACGATGACGATGGCGATGGCGACGCGGCTTCGGCAGTTCGCGGCGGTGCACCCGGGAGGGCGCGAGCCGACCGGTGGCTTTCGTCGGGGTCTCATCCTCCGGTGGTGGTGCGGAGGATGAGCAGGCGATCGACCAGTTCGTCGACGTAGGCGGGGGTGAGCGGGCCCGTTCCGAACAGGATGCGGAGGTACATCGGGGACAGGATGAGGTCGAGCACCTGGAGGACGTCTGGCGGGTGTTCGCCTCGGTCGCGGGCCCGGTCGAGCATGACCTGCAGTTGACGGGTGCGTTCGGCGAGGAACGCGTCGCGGGCCTCCAGGCCCGGCTGTCCCGAGTTGGAAAGGGAGATGGCCAGGCGCAGTATCGCCGTCCCGTCCGGTCCGGCGACGTCGCGGGCCGCGGTGGCCGCGTAGGTGCGGAGGTCGCCCTCCAGGCTGCCGGTGTCGGGGGCGGGGGAAGTGGCGGCGAGCCGGGTGGCGGCCACGTCCGAGAGCAGGGCCTCCAGGTTTCCCCAGCGACGGTAGACGCTGGAGTCGGCCACGCCCGCGCGGGCGGCGACATCGCCGACCGTGAAGTTCCCGTAGCCGCGGTCGCCGACCAGGTCCGCGACTGCCTGATGCACTGCCGCGCGGACCCGGGCCGCACGGCCACCCGGCCGGCGGACCGGCTCCCTTTCCTTCTCCATGCCCCCACCTTAACGCAGTCACCACTTGCGTTTTTCGTCTCGGCGCCCCTACAGTCTCGCTAACGCAGTCAATAACTGCTTTAGGAGTCTCCATGAAGCCCCTGTTCTTCCCGCGCAACCCTTCGTTCTGGTTCGAGACCCTGCGCTCCTTCGGCCACATCGCCTACGGCGGCGCCGACTTCGGCGAGGTCGTGGTGACCACTGAACGGATCACCGATGACGACTACGACAGCTGGCACGACGAGTGGCTCGCCACCGCCGACCGGGTGGCCGATGAGGGACGCGCGGCCCTGGCCGGCGGGCATCGCGTCAGCGCCCGCGACGCCTTCCTGCGGGCGTCGAACTACTACCGAAGCGCCGAGTTCTTCCTGCACGGCGACGCCACGGACCCGCGCATCCTGCACGCGTACGACGCGTCGGTGAGGTGCTTCCGCCAGGCAGCCGCACTGTTCACCCCGGTCGTCGAGCCGGTGGAGATCCCTTACGAGGACACCACGCTGCCGGGGTACCTGTACCGCGCCGACGACTCGGGCACCGCCCGGCCGACCGTCGTCATGTTCAACGGATTCGACGGTACGGCCGAGGAGATGCACTTCGGCGGCGCCGCCGCGGCCGTCGAGCGCGGCTACCACGTCCTGTCCTTCGACGGCCCCGGCCAGCCGGGTACCCGCCACCACCACGGCCTGGTGTTCCGGCCCGACTGGGAGAACGTGGTCGGCCCCGTCCTCGACCACGCCCTCACCCGTCCCGAGGTCGACCCCGCCCGGATAGCCCTACTGGGCAACAGCATGGGCGGCCTGCTCGCACCGCGCGCCGCGGCCTTCGACCACCGACTCGCCGCCGTGATCGCCCTCGACGGCGTCTACGACCTGGGCGACCTGGCCGCCGGCGCCCTGTCCCTGGACCGCGCCGAGGCCGAGCGGAGGCTGCGCGCCGACCACGACCCCGAGCTCGACGCCGCCGTGGACGCGGCCGTCGCCGCCAGCCCCAAGATTCGCTGGCTCGTCGACCAGGGCAGGTACGTCATGGGCGCCGACACTCCGCGCGGGGTCTTCGCCACCTTCCTCGACTACCACCTGCGCGACGGCATCGCCCAGAGGATCACCTGCCCCACCCTGGTCTGCTCGGCCTCGGACGACGTGTTCTTCGAGGGTCAGCCCGAACTGCTCCACAAGCACCTGACCTGCCCGAAGACCCTGCTGGAGTTCACCGGCGCACTGGGCGCGGACGCACACTGCCAGGCCGGCGCCCAGCGCCTGGCCTTCGCCCGTGTGTACGACTGGCTGGACGATGTCCTGGCCGAAAACACCTGAGCCCGTCCCGTCGCCGCTGCCCTGGGACGATCCGCGTCCTCCGACGACGCCCGTGGCGGCGAAGCGCCGGCGGCCGAAGACGTACCGCCTCCTGGTGACGGGACGCGAACGGCAGGCGGTCAACCGGAACTGCTCCAACTCCTGCCCCGGGCGGGTGCGAGAGGCACCGCCGCCGTCGATGCGGTCTTCGCTTGGCCGCACCCGGACGGTGCAGAGCACCGCCTGCGAAAGCCCCGCCGAAGCGCGCCAAGTCGCAGAGGAAGCCCCACAGGTGCCTCCGCACCCCTATCCGACCCGCTGCATCGCAGGCCAGAAGGGGTGTGGAGGCCCCTGCCGATCAGATGTCGCGGAAGATCTCGATCTGCGCCCCGATCGAGTTGAGGCGTTCGGCGAGGTCCTCGTAGCCGCGGTTGATGACGTAGACGTTGCGGAGGACCGAGGTGCCCTCGGCGGCCATCATGGCGAGGAGGACGACGACGGCGGGGCGCAGGGCCGGGGGGCACATCATTTCCGCGGAGCGCCAGCGGGTGGGGCCGTCGACCAGGACGCGGTGCGGGTCGAGGAGTTTGACCTGGGCGCCGAGGCGGGTGAGGTCGGTGAGGTAGATGGCGCGGTTGTCGTAGACCCAGTCGTGGATGAGGGTCTGTCCCTGGGCGGTGGCCGCGATGGCCGCGAAGAAGGGGACGTTGTCGATGTTCAGGCCCGGGAAGGGCATCGGGTGGATCTTGTCCAGGGGGGCCTGGAGCTTGGAGGGGCGGACCGTCAGGTCGATGAGCCGGGTGCGGCCGTTGTCGGCCGGGTACTCGGCGCTGCGCTCGTGGTCCAGGCCCATCTCCTCCAGGACCGCCAACTCGATCTCCAGGAACTCCACCGGGACCCGGCGGATCGTCAGTTCCGACTCGGTGACGACGGCCGCGGCCAGCAGGCTCATCGCCTCGACCGGGTCCTCGGACGGGGCGAAGTCCACGTCGCGGTCGATCTTCGCCACGCCGTGCACGGTGAGGGTGGTGGTGCCGATCCCGTCGACCCGGACGCCCAACTCCTCCAGGAAGAAGCACAGGTCCTGGACCATGTAGTTGGACGAGGCGTTGCGGATGACCGTGACGCCGTCGTGCCGGGCGGCGGCCAGCAGCGCGTTCTCGGTGACGGTGTCGCCGCGTTCGGTCAGGACGATCGCGCGCTTGGGGGCGATCGTCCGGTCGACCTCGGCGAGGTAGGTGCCGTCGGTCGCGGTGATCTCCAGGCCGAAGTGCCGCAGGGCGGTCATGTGCGGCGTGACGGTCCGGGTGCCGAGGTCGCAGCCGCCCGCGTACGGCAGCTTGAAGCGCTCCATCCGGTGCAGCAGCGGGCCGAGGAACATGATGACGCTGCGGGTGCGGCGGGCCGCCTCCAAGTCCATCGATTCCAGGTCGAGTTGGGCCGGCGGCACGATCTCCAGGTCGTTGCCGTCGTTGATCCAGCGGGTGCGGACGCCGATGCTGCCCAGCACCTCCAGGATGCGGTAGACCTCCTCAATACGGGCCACCCGGCGCAGGGTTGTGCGGCCCGCGTTGAGCAGGGTCGCGCACAGCAGCGCGACGCAGGCGTTCTTGCTCGTCTTGACGTCGATGCTGCCCGACAGCCGACGCCCGCCGACCACGCGCAGATGCATCGGCCCGGCGTATCCGAGCGAGACGATTTCGCTGTCCAGGGCTTCGCCGATGCGGGCGATCATCTCAAGGCTGATGTTCTGGTTGCCGCGCTCGATCCGATTGACCGCACTCTGGCTGGTGCCGAGCGCCTCGGCGAGCTGCGTCTGTGTCCAGCCACGGTGCTGCCGGGCGTCACGGATGAGCTTGCCGATGCGTACGAGGTAGTCGTCTGCCATGGGGTGACCGTATCTCAGATATGAGATTGATGCGGCGCGCCACCCCGCCCGCTAGTTGTTCTACTACTATGCGAACAACTGGAGGTTGCCATGATGCGATCCGTACCGTCCGCCCCGCCCGCGCCCAACCGTCCGCGGGGCTGGATAGCCGCCTTGCCGTTCCTCCTCGTCACCGTCTGCCTCGGTGGCGTCTACGCCGTCGTCGCCCACCGGTTGCCGGAGCGACTCGCCACCCACTTCGGCGGCGACGGCCGACCCGACGGCTACGCGTCGGCGCAGGGCCTGCTGTGGGGGTGCCTGGGCATCCTGCTCGTCCTCGGCGTCGGCATCGGCGTCCTGGTGCGGCTTGGGATGCCCGCGCGAAGCGGGCGCACGCTCATCGCGACGGGCTACTTCACGGCCGTCGTCCTCGGCTATCCGGCGGCCGTGGTCCTGTTCGGCAACGCCGCCGCGACCGACGCCGCCGCGGTCCGCATGCCCCTGTCGCAACTGGCCGCGGCGCTGGGGGCGGGCGCGCTCGCCGCCGGGCTGGGCTGGCTGCTCGCCGGTCCCGACCCCGAGGAGCGCCGCCCGGAGCCCGGCCGGGTGCGCCGCCTCGACCTGCCCGCCGGCGTCCGGGCCGGCTGGACCCGCACCGTCAGCTCCCCGCCGATGGCCGCCCTGGCGGCGCTGATGGCCTGCGGCGGGATCGTCATGGGGGCGTTCGCCGGATGGGTCGGCGGCGGCGCGCTGCTCCTCGGCGCGCTGACGGTCGCGGTCCACTGCTCCGTGCGGGTGACCGTCGACCAGCGGGGGCTGACCCTCACCCCGGCGCTGTTCCCGTTCCCGCTGCACCGCGTACCGCTGGACAAGGTGGCCGAGGCGACCAGCCGCCGGATCTCCACGCTCGCCGAGTACGGTGGCTGGGGGTACCGCATCCGGCCCGGTGGCAGCGGTCTGCTGCTCCGTTCCGGCGACGGCCTGGTGCTGCGGCGCACCAACGGCCGGGAGTTCGTGGTGACGGTCGACGACGCGGCGACCGCCGCCGCGCTGCTCACCACCTGTCTCGACCGCAAGCGCTCCACACAGGGGGACTGAGGTGCTCTTCCGCGTCGATCCCGGCTCGTCCGTCCCGCTCGGCGACCAGATCGCCGCCTCGGTGCGCGGCGCCATCGCCGACGGGGCGGTCCTGGCCGGTGAGCGCCTGCCCGCCGCCCGCGCGCTCGCCGCCTCCCTCGGCGTCAACGTCCACACCGTGCTGCGCGGCTACCAGCGGCTGAAGGAGGAGGGGCTGATCGAACTCCGGCGCGGCCGCGGGGCGGTGGTCACCGGCGCCGCCGCACCGGCCCGGGCCCGGCTCGGCGAGGCCGCCGAGCGCCTCATCGCCGAGGCCCGCCACCTGGGCCTGACCGACGAGGAGATCGTGCGGGTGGTCCGGCTGGGACTGGCGGACGGCTGACGCGGCCCGGCCGTGTCGACGCGGCCGGGCGCGGGCCCTGCGGTCGGCCGCGCCGGTCGGCCGCCCCGCGCGGGCCGTCCGGTGCCGTACGCCCGGGCGCGGTACGGCGGTTGGGGCCGCCGGGTGCCGGGCAGGTGGCGGGGGATCGGAACCGGGACGTCCGCCCGCGGCGGACGGGACAGGGGGCGGCCATGCGGGCGACGACCGACGCGCGGGAGCCGGTGCCGCCGGCCACCGACGCGCTGCTCCGCACGTTCCTGACCGGCCTTCACGACCGGGTGCCCTTAAGGGCGTTGTGGGTGCACGGCTCGCTGGCCGGCGGTGACTACCAGGAGGGCCGCAGCGACCTCGACCTGGTCGCGGTCCTCGCGCGTCCCGCCACGCCGCGGGAGGAGGCGGAACTGGCCGGCCTGCACCGTCGGCTCGCCGCCACCGGCGGTCCGGCGGCCCGGGCGGTGCACTGTGCCTACCCCGACGTCGCCGCGCTCGACGATCCGGCGCGCGCCCATCTGGGCTGGGCGCACGAGGAGTTGCTGCACCGACCGCTCACCCCGGTCGCCCGCCGCGAACTCCACGCCTTCGGCCTGGTCCGGTACGGCGACGGCCCGGCCGCGCTGCTGCCCCCGGTGACCGACGCCCAACTGACCGCCTTCGTCCTCGCCGACCTGCGCGGGTTCTGGCGGCCCGCGCTGGAACACCCCGCGTACTGGCTGCGCGACGTCTGGGTGGACCTCGGGCTGCTGACCTTCGCCCGGGCGACGGTGACGTTGCGGGACGGCACCCTGATCACCAAGGGCGAGGCGCTGGCCGTACTGGCCGCGCTGGGCGCGCCGGCGCCGCTCCTCGCCGACCTCCGGCACCGGCGCTACGGCCCGCCGGCCGCCGTGCCGGGGCCGACCGCGGCCGCCGCGCCCGGGGCGTCGGCGGCCCACCGCGCGCACTGGCCGGCCCGGCGCGCCGCACTCACCCGGGCCTTCCTGGGCCCGGCGATCGACCGGACGCTGGCCGCGTACGGGGACGGGGGCGGGGGCGGGGGCGGTTGAGCAGCCCGGTCCGGCGACGGCCGCGCGCCTCCTCCGCCTGACGTTTCGTCAGGCGGAGGAAGCGCGGGCACGCCGGGTCGGAGTGCTCGGGGGAAAACGACGAGCGGCCGGCGCGGCGCCGAGGGCGCCGGGCCGGCCGCTGCCGGTGGTGCGTCGCGGGCGCCGGACCGGCCGCCCGGTGCGGCGGGTCAGTCCGTGCCGAACTCCATCGCGGCGCGGTCCAGCAACTCGTCGTCACCGGAGACCTCGCCGCGGGAGGCGATGGCCTCGGCGCCGCCCTCCGGCATGTTGCCGATCAGGCCGGTCGCGGCGGCCTGGGCGGCGCCGACCGCGGGGTTGGCGGTGCCGATCAGGCCGATCCCGGCGTACTGCTCCAGCTTGGCGCGCGAGTCGGCGATGTCGAGGTTGCGCATGGTGAGCTGGCCGATCCGGTCCACCGGGCCGAACGCCGAGTCCTCGGTGCGCTCCATGGACAGCTTGTCCGGGTGGTAGCTGAACGCCGGGCCCGTGGTGTCGAGGATCGAGTAGTCCTCGCCGCGCCGCAGCCGCAGGGTGACCTCGCCGGTGATGGCCGCGCCCACCCAGCGCTGCAGCGACTCGCGCACCATCAGCGCCTGCGGGTCCAGCCACCGGCCCTCGTACATCAGCCGGCCCAGCCGCCGACCCTCGTTGTGGTACTGGGCGAGGGTGTCCTCGTTGTGGATCGCGTTGACCAGCCGCTCGTAGGCGGCGTGCAGCAGCGCCATGCCGGGCGCCTCGTAGATGCCGCGGCTCTTGGCCTCGATGATCCGGTTCTCGATCTGGTCGGACATGCCCATGCCGTGCCGACCGCCGATGGCGTTGGCCTCCATCACCAGGTCGACGGGGGAGGCGAACTCCTTGCCGTTGACGGTGACCGGGCGGCCCTGGTCGAAGCCGATGGTGACGTCCTCGGTGAGGATCTCGACCTCGGGGTCCCAGAACCGCACGCCCATGATCGGCTCCACCGTCTCCACGCCGGTGTCCAGGTGCTCCAGGGTCTTCGCCTCGTGGGTGGCGCCCCAGATGTTGGCGTCGGTGGAGTACGCCTTCTCCGTGCTGTCGCGGTAGGGCAGGTCGTGGGCGACCAGCCATTCCGACATCTCCTTGCGGCCGCCGAGCTCGGTCACGAAGTCCGCGTCGAGCCAGGGCTTGTAGATCCGCAGGTTCGGGTTGGCGAGCAGGCCGTAGCGGTAGAACCGCTCGATGTCGTTGCCCTTGAAGGTGGAGCCGTCGCCCCAGATCTGGACGTTGTCCTCCATCATCGCCCGGACCAGGAGCGTGCCGGTGACGGCGCGGCCCAGCGGGGTGGTGTTGAAGTACGCCCGCCCGCCCGAGCGGATGTGGAACGCCCCGCAGGTCAGCGCGGCCAGGCCCTCCTCGACCAGCGCCGCGCGGCAGTCGACCAGGCGGGCGATCTCGGCGCCGTAGGTCTTCGCGCGACCGGGCACCGAGGCGATGTCGGGCTCGTCGTACTGGCCGATGTCGGCGGTGTAGGTGCACGGGACGGCGCCCTTGTCGCGCATCCACGCGACCGCGACGGAGGTGTCGAGGCCGCCGGAGAAGGCGATGCCGACGCGCTCGCCGGCGGGAAGGGAGGTGAGGACCTTAGACATAGGAAGAGTATGCATCCTCGCGCATGGTCATGCAAAGGGGGTGTGGAGGATGAATGGCACGGAAGGGGCTTCGGGCGTGTCGCCGCGTCGATCGGTCGGCGGGACGGTGGTGGTGTGGCCGCTGTCCCGTCGCAACGAAGTGAGTCGTCCGTATGACGGTGACCTGCGTGGACCGAGTCGGACGAGGCAGGTCGACTCGGTTCGTCGCGGCGAAGGGCCGGAGCCGGCCCGTGGGGGCGTAAGGGGACGTCTCGGTGCGGCCACCGCTCGCGTGCGGCCCCTCGACGGGATCAGACGGTGAGGACGAGCTTGCCCTGGAGGTGACCGCGGTCGAGCAGTCGGTGTGCGTCGGCGACCCGCTCGAACGGGAACGTCTCCTGCACGTGGACCCGGAGCCTGCCCTGTTCGACGAGTTCGACGAGACCTCGCAGCGCGACCGGATCGGGGTCGACCGCGATGCCGCTGAAGCGCATACCGGCGGCCTCGTACCTGGCGGCAAGCCCCGCATCCCCTTGGGCGACCGCCGTCACCAGGTGACCGCCTGGGCGGAGCACGCCGAGCGACCGCTCGACGGTGTCGCCGCCGATGGTGTCGAGCACCACGTCGATGTCACGAACCGTCTCGGTGAAGTCGACCGCCGTGTAGTCGATCACCTCGTCGGCGCCGAACCCCTCGACGAACCTTCGCTTGCTCCCGCTGGCGGTCGCGATCACGTGCGCGCCGAGCGCCTTCGCGATCTGGATCGCGACATGGCCGACCCCGCCACCGCCGCCGTGGACCAGGACGCGGTCGCCCTCGGCCACACCGGCGAGGTCGACGAGGCCCTGCCACGCCGTCAGCCCGACAACCGGCAGCGCCGACGCCTCGACGTGCGAGAGCGAGGCCGGCTTGCGCACCAGGTGCAACGCCGGCGCCGACACGACCTCGGCGTACGCGCGCGCCGCCCGCGGGAACAGCGGCATCCCGAACACCTCGTCGCCGGGCCTGAACCGCCATGTCTGCGGCCCCTGTTCGACCACGCCGCTGATGTCCCAGCCGAGGACGAACGGCGGCCGACCGAACAGCGGGAACTCGCCGGCGCGCAGGAGCGCCTCCAGCGGGTTCAGCCCGATCGCTTTGACGCGGACGAGAACCTCCGTCGGGAGGGGCTGGGGCTCGGGCGCGTCCACGATGGTGAGCACCTCGGGACCGCCGAGCGTGTGCTGGGTGATGACTCGCATGACTCTCCTGCTTCTGGAGGGGAAGAGAACCCAGGCTATGAATGTGATAGGGACCAGCAGGTGCCTAAGGCGCAGGTACCTTTGGCGCCATGAGCGGCTTCGGTCCCAGCGATCCCTTCCTCGCCGACTGTCCGGCGCGTCTGGCGGTCGAGCTGATCGCCGACAAGTGGACGGTGGTCGTGCTCTACGGCCTCAGCAAGGGCCCGGTCCGCCATGGCGAGTTGATCGAGCTGATCGGCGGCATCTCCCGCAAGATGCTCACCCAGACGCTCCGACGGCTACAGGCACACGGACTCGTCCGCCGGCACGCCTACGCCGAGGTGCCGCCCCGCGTCGAGTACGAACTCACCCCGCTCGGGGCGACGCTGATCGAACCGATCCACATGCTGACCGAGTGGGCAAGGGCCAACGGCGACGCCGTGCTCGATGCACTCGACGCCGATCCCGAGCCGGCCACCCACAGCGACTGAGCCACCCCTGGGGACAGCCCCTCCAGATCCACCCCGGCCGGTACGGCCACCCGGCCCCCCCCATGCGATCACCCGCACGACTGGGTTCACTGAGACAGAAGGCCAGCCGACCGGGTTCGCTGCGTAAACGCCTGGACGGGATGAGAGCGGTCAGCCGCCGTCGGGGCATGACCCGGAAGCGGCGATGTATTAGAGTTATCTCGACATCGAGATATCTGCCGAGAGGCGTACCGCTGCCGCGCTAGTAAGGGCTACCTAACTAAGGCTCACCTTAGCTGATCGGCAACGAACCTGTGACGGCAGGATTGCGGCGGTACGCGCGAATTCATTGAAGGAGACTGTCGTGTCGGCGAACAGCTTCGACGCCCTCAGCACGCTGCAGGTGGGCGACGAGTCGTACGAGATCTTCAGGCTGGACAAGGTGGAGGGCGCCGCCCGCCTCCCCTACAGCCTCAAGGTGCTGCTGGAGAACCTGCTCCGCACGGAGGACGGCGCCAACATCACCGCCGACCACATCCGTGCGCTCGGCAACTGGGACTCCCAGGCACAGCCCAGCCAGGAGATCCAGTTCACGCCGGCCCGCGTGATCATGCAGGACTTCACCGGTGTGCCGTGCGTCGTGGACCTCGCGACCATGCGCGAGGCCGTGAAGGAGCTGGGCGGCGACCCGGCGAAGATCAACCCGCTGGCGCCGGCCGAGCTGGTCATCGACCACTCCGTCATCGCCGACAAGTTCGGCACCAAGGACGCGTTCGGCCAGAACGTCGAGCTGGAGTACGGCCGCAACAAGGAGCGCTACCAGTTCCTGCGCTGGGGCCAGACCGCCTTCGACGAGTTCAAGGTCGTCCCGCCCGGCACCGGCATCGTCCACCAGGTCAACATCGAGCACCTGGCGCGCACGGTCATGGTCCGCGGCGGCCAGGCCTACCCCGACACCCTCGTCGGCACCGACTCCCACACCACCATGGTCAACGGCCTGGGCGTGCTGGGCTGGGGCGTCGGCGGCATCGAGGCCGAGGCCGCGATGCTGGGCCAGCCGGTCTCCATGCTCATCCCGCGCGTCGTCGGCTTCAAGCTGACCGGTGAGCTCAAGGCGGGCACCACCGCCACCGACCTGGTGCTCACGATCACCGAGATGCTGCGCAAGCACGGCGTCGTCGGCAAGTTCGTCGAGTTCTACGGTGAGGGCGTCGCCGCCACCTCGCTCGCCAACCGCGCCACCATCGGCAACATGTCGCCGGAGTTCGGCTCCACCGCCGCGATCTTCCCGATCGACGACGAGACGCTGAACTACCTGCGTCTGACCGGCCGTGACGCCCAGCAGGTCGCGCTCGTCGAGGCGTACGCCAAGCAGCAGGGCCTCTGGCTCGACCCGGCCGCCGAGCCCGACTTCTCCGAGAAGCTGGAGCTCGACCTCTCCACGGTCGTCCCCTCCATCGCCGGCCCGAAGCGCCCGCAGGACCGCATCGTCCTCGCGAACGCCGCCCAGCAGTTCGCCCAGGACGTGCGCAACTACGTCGCGGACGACTCCGAGGCGGGCAAGGAGTCCTTCCCGGCCTCCGACGCCCCGGCCGTCTCCAACGGCGTCCCGTCGAACCCGGTCACCGTGACCGCCCCCGACGGCACGACGTACCAGCTCGACCACGGCGCCGTCACCGTCGCCGCGATCACCTCCTGCACCAACACCTCGAACCCGTACGTGATGGTCGCCGCCGCGCTCGTCGCGAAGAAGGCCGTCGAGAAGGGCCTGACCCGCAAGCCGTGGGTCAAGACCACCCTCGCGCCGGGCTCGAAGGTCGTCACCGACTACTTCGACAAGGCCGGTCTGACGCCGTACCTCGACAAGGTCGGCTTCAACCTGGTCGGCTACGGCTGCACCACCTGCATCGGCAACTCCGGCCCGCTGCCGGACGAGGTCTCCAAGGCCGTCAACGACCACGACCTGGCCGTCACCTCGGTGCTCTCCGGCAACCGGAACTTCGAGGGCCGGATCAACCCGGACGTCAAGATGAACTACCTGGCGTCCCCGCCGCTGGTCGTCGCGTACGCCCTCGCCGGTTCGATGAAGGTCGACATCACCAAGGACGCGCTCGGCGTCGACCAGGACGGCAAGCCCGTCCACCTGGCCGACATCTGGCCGACCGAGGCCGAGGTCAACGACGTCGTGGCGAACGCCATCGGCGAGGACATGTTCAACAAGTCCTACCAGGACGTCTTCGCGGGCGACGCCCAGTGGCAGGCGCTGCCGATCCCGACCGGCAACACCTTCGAGTGGGACGCCGAGTCGACCTACGTCCGCAAGCCCCCGTACTTCGAGGGCATGGAGATGGAGCCGGCCCCGGTCTCCGACATCACGGGCGCCCGCGTCCTCGCCAAGCTCGGCGACTCGGTGACGACGGACCACATCTCGCCCGCCGGTGCCATCAAGGCCGACACCCCGGCCGGCCAGTACCTCACGGAGCACGGCGTCGAGCGCCGCGACTTCAACTCCTACGGCTCGCGCCGTGGCAACCACGAGGTCATGATCCGCGGCACGTTCGCCAACATCCGCCTGCGCAACCAGATCGCGCCGGGCACCGAGGGCGGCTACACCCGCGACTTCACGCAGGCCGACGCTCCCGTCTCCTTCATCTACGACGCCTCGCGCAACTACATCGCGCAGGGCACCCCGCTCGCGATCCTCGCGGGCAAGGAGTACGGCTCCGGCTCGTCCCGCGACTGGGCCGCCAAGGGCACCGCGCTGCTCGGCGTCAAGGCCGTCATCGCCGAGTCCTACGAGCGCATCCACCGCTCGAACCTCATCGGCATGGGCGTCCTGCCGCTCCAGTTCCCGGAGGGCCAGTCCGCCGAGTCCCTCGGTCTGACCGGCGAGGAGACCTTCTCCTTCACCGGCGTCGAGGAGCTCAACAACGGCACCACGCCGCGCACGGTCAAGGTCACCACCGACACCGGTGTGGAGTTCGACGCGGTGGTCCGCATCGACACCCCCGGCGAGGCGGACTACTACCGCAACGGCGGCATCATGCAGTACGTGCTGCGGAACCTGATCCGCAAGTAAGCGGTACGGCACGGCAGTGAACGAGGGCCGCACTCCCCGGAAGGGGGGTGCGGCCCTCGCGTCGTGCCACGTCAGCCGCGTCGGCCGGCCGCCTCGGGCGAGGCGACCGGCCGACGTTGCCGATCGGTCAGGAGAACAGCTTGGTGTAGATGTTCCAGCCGGTGCCGATCTGGACGCGTGGCTGGTAGGGGTTGGTGGCGTTGCCGGTGCCGTAGTAGGCGTAGAGGCGGCCGGTGGTGTCGCGGGCGACGAAGTCGGTCTTGCCGTCGAGGTTGATGTCGCCGGTGGAGACGAGGGCGTTGTAGCCGCCCCAGCCGGT
>NZ_BAAARK010000026.1:0-102957 GCF_039532155.1 Streptomyces lunalinharesii | reverse complement strand
CTGCACGGCTTCCGTCGCCTGCGCATCCGATGGGAGCGACGGGACGACATCCATGAAGCCTTCCTCGGGCTCGCTACATGCCTCATCACCTACAGACACGTCCGACGCCTTTGTTAGGACCTCTTAGCCGGTCCTGTCCCCCGTCCACGCACGGTGATCCGCGGCATCACGAACGAGCACGAGATTGCCACCCGGCTCTCGGACCTGACCTCGCGAGATTACGCACACCCAACTCGCCACCGCAGAGGCTGTGGATAACTCCAACTCCGCCCCTGGTAACGGCTTGTTCGTGCTTCGAAGAGCCCCGGCTCAAGCCCCCACGAACGGCACGCCGCCCGGCGTCCGTCTCTGCAGATCGCCTCCAGAGCAAAACCCAGACCAGAACCGCCGAACCACCGGCGCCAACGGCACAGGCTCACCCCTCAGCGCAGACGAGTCACCCGAAAGTCACGACGCGTCCGCACCCGGAGGATCGGCAAGGCCGTGCCGATAGGCATAATGAATCGCCTGCGCTCGGTCTCGCAGTCCGGCCTTGGCGAAGAGGTTGTTGATGTGGGTCTTCACAGTCGCAGTGGAGACATGCAACGTCCGGGCGATTTCGGGATTGGTCAGCCCTCCCGCAACGAGACGTAGGACGTCGACCTCCCTCGCCGTGAGCCCGTCCGGCGGCTCGTCGGGTGGTGAAGGACGGCTCGGGGCGGGTTCGGCGATGCGTTCCAGCAGCCGGCGCTGGATCTTCGGCGACAACCCGGCCTCGCCCGAGAGCACATCATCGATGGCGCGGACGATCTCGTCGCCATCCGCGTCCTTGGTGAGGTACCCGCGAGCGCCAGCCTGCAGGGCAGGGAAGAGCGAGTCGTCGTCGGCGTACGTGGTGAGCACGACAACCTGGGTTCCCGGGTGGTCCGTGCGGATGCGGCGGGTGGCTTCAACACCGTCGCAGCGCGGCATCCGCAGGTCCATGAGGACGACATCGGGGCCAAGTTCAGCGACCATGCGGACGGCCTCGTCACCATCGGCGGCCGAACCGACAACCTCAATGCCCGGCAACAATCCCAGCAGCATCACGATGCCTTCGCGAACCACCGTCTGGTCATCGGCCACGACCACGCGCGCCGTAGTACGCGCCGTCACGCCGGCACCCACAACCGCACCACAAAACCCTCCTCATCAGGGCCGGACTCTAGTGTTCCGCCCAGGAGTTCGGCCCGCTCCCGCATCCCGAGGAGACCGTACCCGGAACCGCTCTGCCCGAGCTCACCCGGTTTGCCGCGACCACCCCAGTCACGCACCACCAGTCCCACGTTGTCGTCGGCGTACTCCAGCCGGACTCGTACCTGGGCACCCGGTGCGTGCTTGCGCACGTTCGTCAGCGCCTCCTGCGCGACCCGGCGAACCGTGAGCCCCGCCTCCGCGGTCAGTGTGCGCTGCTCACCCACGACGTCCAGCTGTGCGCCTTCAGCGGCCGCCAGACGGCGCAGGAAGTCCTCGACCGGGGACATCTCTCCACGCAGTGCAGAAAGGGCCTCACGCGTGCCGTCAAGCCCTTCTCGCGCCATTCCACGGCAGGCGACCACTCGCTCCAGGATCTGATCGCGGTCTGCCTCCAGGTCGGCGCTGCGCTGGATCAACTGCCGAGCCGCCTCCAGGTGCACCAACTGGGCGCTGAGGCTGTGCGCGAGGATGTCGTGGATCTCGCGAGCGATCCGGCCCCGCTCGGCGAGCGCTGCAGATTCGGCCTCGGCCTTACGGGCCACGCGTTCCTGCGCCAGCAGCCTCTGGGCGTTGCCCCGCGCCTCGGCGTCGAGGCGGACGACATAGCCGGCCAGGGCAAGACCCACGGCAGTCACCGTAGTGGTCAGCCAGTTGCCGTCGTTCACCGCGGCGAACGCACCGAGTGCGACGGCGGAGCACGGCACCGCGGCCCTGAGGGGCAGTCGTTCCATCGCCGTCAGGGCACAGGCACACCAGAGCACGATCGCCGGCAGGCGGGCGCCGACCAGGAAGAAGCCGAACGCGGCGACCTCCAGAACGACGAACAACCCGATGGAGGGCCAGAGCCGCCGCTGCAACGTCATGCGGAAGAAGCCCCGGAAGGCCACCACGGCGATGCCCAATGCGGCGCCCGCCGCGGCCAGCCCCCAACCGTCGAAGGTGCCCCTCCCGAAGGTGGCCCAGAACATGCCGGCGATCGCCAGGACGCGGATGCCACGGCCGATCCACAGACGAGTCTCGCTCAGGCCCTCACGGGTGAGTGACTCCCGCAGCGGCCATCTCGTCCAGGCATTCGGCGGCACGTCGGGTCCTTTCGGTGCGTGGCGCAGGGGCTCAGCCCGCAACAGGGACACGGTACGTCTGCTGCGCTCCCTGGGCCCGCCACGCAGTCACCCCGGCACGGGTGAGCAGCATTGCCGCTACGGACAGCAGCGTCGTCTGGCTGCTTTGGTGAACGCCCATGGCAGCCGCTATGCCCATGAGCCCCAGACGCAGGGCCATGCCGCCCAGCCACACTCCTGCCGCCGCCCAGGTTCCCTTGGTCCAGACCGCACCGTCGTCGTCCGTCCAGATGCGCGTCGTCCACGCCCATGCCGCACCGCTGGCCAGGCCGATCAGGAGAGTCACGACCAGTAGCACCACGGAGGCGGCGCGGTGCGCCGGGTCCACGAGACCGGGTTGCCGCAGTGCCATGAAGATCAGGATGACCGGCATGAGCCACCATTTCCGGCCTTCGGAAGTGATGCGCTGCGCCGTGAACTGCCGGGCGAAGACGATCGCGACAACTGCGATGAGCACAGCGATATTGAGCAAGCCACTCATGGCCTGAGCCTCCGTGGAACGGGGATTTTCGACATTCCCGACGCTACGGAGAGGCCCCGGTCTCGCGGATCGGCGCCAGGGTGGGGCGCGGGTGGAAATGCCGACGGGCGGCTCTCCACCCGCGGGTGGAGAGCCGCCCGTGTCGCACGGCAGCCGGCTCAGGTGTCGATGCGCGAAAGGTCCAGAGTCGCAGCGGAGTTGGTGATGAACTCCTTGCGCGGGGCGACTTCGTTGCCCATCAGGAGGTCGAACGCCTTCTCCGCGGCTTCGAGATCGCTGATGTTGATGCGTCGCAAGGTGCGGTGGCGCGGGTCCATGGTCGTTTCGGCGAGCTGGTCGGCGTCCATCTCACCGAGACCCTTGTAGCGCTGGACGCTGTCCTTGTAGCGGACGTTCTTGCGCTGGAGCTCCAGGAGCGTCTGCCGCAGCTCGTTGTCCGAGTACGTGTAGATGTACTTTTCCTGGCCCTTCTTGGGGTTGATCAACTCGACCCGGTGCAGCGGCGGGACGGCGGAGAAGACCCGGCCCTGCTCGACCATCGGCCGCATGTAGCGCTGGAACAGCGTCAGCAGCAGACAGCGGATGTGGGCGCCGTCGACGTCGGCGTCGGCGAGGAAGATGACCTTGCCGTAGCGAGCGGCGTCGATATCGAAGGTACGGCCGGATCCAGCCCCTATGACCTGGATGATGGCGCCGCATTCGGTGTTCTTCAGCATGTCCGAAACCGACGACTTCTGGACGTTGAGGATCTTGCCGCGAATCGGCAGCAGCGCCTGGAACTCAGAATTCCGGGCCAGCTTGGCGGTGCCGAGTGCCGAGTCCCCCTCGACGATGAACAGTTCGCTGCGGTCGACGTCGTCACTGCGGCAGTCTGCCAGCTTGGCCGGCAGCGACGAGGACTCCAGCGCCGTCTTCCGACGCTGGGCCTCCTTGTGCTGGCGGGCGGCGATGCGCGTACGGGCCGCGGCGACGATCTTGTCCAGGACGGAACGCGCCTGCTGCTTGGCGTCCCGCTTGGTGGAGGTCAGGAACGCCTTGAGTTCCTTGCTGACCACCTGGGCGACGATCCGGGACGCGGCGGAGGTGCCCAGCACCTCCTTGGTCTGGCCCTCGAACTGGGGCTCCGCGAGCCGCACCGTCACGACGGCGGTGAGGCCCTCCATGGCGTCGTCCTTGACGACGTCGTCCTCGGCGACGCGCAGCAGCTTGCTGGAGCGCAGCACCTCGTTGACGGTCTTGGCCACCGCACGCTCGAAGCCTGCGACGTGGGTGCCGCCCTTGGGGGTGGCGATGATGTTCACGAACGACTTGAGTGTCGAGTCGTAACCGGTGCCCCAACGGAGGGCGATGTCGACGCCCAGTTCCCGAGTGACTTCGGTGGGCGTCATGTGGCCACGCTCGTCCAGGACGGGCACGGTCTCCTTGAAGGTGCCCTGACCGGTGAGCCGCAGGACGTCACAGGCGGCCTTGTCCTGCGCGAGGTACTCGCAGAACTCGCTGATGCCGCCGTCGTAGCGGAACGTCTCCTCGGTCTTCCCTGCGCCGTCGATGCCGCGCTCGTCCCGGACCACGATGGTCAGGCCCGGCACCAGGAAGGCAGTCTGGCGCGCACGGGCGTGCAGCGTCTCCAGGGAGAGCTTGGCGTCCTTGAGGAAGATCTGCCGGTCCGCCCAGTAGCGGACGCGGGTGCCGGTCTTGGTCTTGGGGATGCGCTTGCCCTTGTGGAGCCCATTCGCCGGCTCGAAGGAAGCGTCGGGGCCGGCCTTGGCGAAAGCACCCGGGACGCCGCGGCGGAAGCTGATCGGGTGCGTCTTGCTGTTGCGGTCGACCTCGACGTCCAGCCGCGCGGAGAGCGCGTTGACGACGGAGGCGCCGACGCCGTGCAGACCGCCGGAGGCGGCGTACGAGCCACCGCCGAACTTCCCGCCGGCGTGCAGCTTGGTCATCACGACCTCGACGCCGCTGAGCCCGGTCTTGGGTTCGACGTCGACGGGGATGCCACGGCCGTTGTCCTGGACCTCCACGGACCCGTCGTCGTGGAGGATCACCTCGATGTGGTCGCAGTAGCTGCCGAGCGCCTCGTCGACGGAATTGTCGATGATCTCCCACAGGCAGTGCATCAGTCCGCGACTGTCCGTCGACCCGATGTACATGCCGGGACGCTTCCGGACGGCTTCCAGGCCCTCAAGGACGAGCAGGTGCCGCGCGGTGTAGTTGGAACCGTCCCGGTCTGCCCCGGTCAGCACTGCGGTGGACGGCACGGACATCTCGGCGGTCACGCGGTTCGCTCCTCGCTGAATTTCTGGCAGTCCGCATTCCGCGGACTCGGTTGTGGCGGTGTCGCCGGTGAGAGGGTACCGAGGCCTAGTAGAGCCGATGTGACGCCACCCGTGAGCGTGACCATGGTAGTAGAATTTCGCTCGTACGTTCGATCGCTCGATGGGGTGACGTCCGAGTGACGTGCACATCACGTTCCCTTCGAGGCATGAACCATTTAGGCTCCGGGCACGTCCTCATCAACAACCGGCAAGCCAGCCGGGGGGACAGACTTCAGCAACCAACGTGAATCAGACCACCACGCAATACGGCTCATTCGCCGCCACCCGGCAGCACCCGGCTCCCTCGAAAGAAATTTTTCGGGGAAAAGGCACGAGCGGGAACGTTTTCGGCCTGGTTGGATGTTGACCCTGGTACGACAGCTCGTCGAGCTAGAGAAGAGGCGACGTGACTACTGTTCTGACACCCGCGAGCCCGCTGACGGCCGCTGACCGGTGCGACCGCTGCGGCGCCCAGGCATACCTGCGCGTCGTCCTGATGTCCGGCGGAGAGCTGCTCTTCTGCGCCCACCACGGCCGCAAGTTCGAGCCAGAACTCAAGAAGATCGCCGCGGAAATACAGGACGAGACGGAGCGGCTCACCACCACCACTCCGCAGTCTGCGTCCGAAGAGGAACGCTGACACTTCGCATCCACGACGAGCGAGTAGCGGCCCAGTGCCGTGCGGCGGGCGGTCTTTCCGGCACCACCGGGGAGGCCGCCCGTACTCGTACCTTCTTGCAGCGCCTGCGGCTTCCGCCAGCCGTTCAGCCGGCGCCGTGCGTCAAAACCGCCGGGAGGAGCGCGGAGGCCCGCGTGTACACCCCCGGGCTGCCCGCACGCCCGCAGCCGGTCCCCCATGACACCAGCCCCACCAATTGCCCCCGCACCACCAGCGGGCCCCCGCTGTCCCCCTGGCAGGCGTCCCGCCCGCCCTTCGGCTCTCCCGCGCAGAGCATGGAAGCCGCGTTGTACGTCCCGTCGGCGCTGCCCGGGTAGGCCCGCGCGCACACCGTGTCACGCAGGACGTTCACCCGTGCCGACCGCAGCCGGGACGCGTAGCTGCCGTCCCCCGTCATGTCGCCCCACCCGTAGACGGTGGCGGTGTTGCCCGCCTCGTAGACGCCGTCGTTCGGGCCGGCTATCTGGATCGGCTGATTCGGGACGCGCTCCTGGAGGGTTATGACCGCCATGTCGTCCTCATTGGTCCAGCTGTTGTAGTGCGGATGCACCCACACCTTGGCGATCTTGACCTCCTGCCCCTCCTTGGCGGTGAGGTTGTTGCGCCCGACGACGACGCGCAGGTCCTTCACCTCTTGCCACGGCAGCCCCAGGACCTCCCGCCCCAGACAGTGCGCGGCCGTGACCACCGTCGCGTGCCCGACCAGGACACCGCCGCAGAACTGCCCGGAGCGCTGCTCCCCGAACCGTTGGTGAGAAGCCAGGGCGACCGCCCAGGGGCTCTGTGAGGGGCGAACAGGCTTCCCTCCGACCACAGACTCGTCCGCGGCCGCCGAGGCCGGCACAGCGAGGATCAGCGCAACGGCCCCGAGGGCGGCGCGTATGGTCGGGCGCATACGGACTCCTGACTCTGGGACAGCGGTCACCCACCCAGAGTGACCCAAACGGGCGCGCCCCGCACCCGGACGGCCGCGAGCCCGGCCTCCCACAGGGTGGAGGGCCGGGCTCGCAGCGCGGTCGGAGCCGTTACGGCTAGTCGAGGTAGTCCCGCAGCACCTGGGAGCGCGACGGGTGGCGCAGCTTCGACATGGTCTTGGACTCGATCTGGCGGATCCGCTCACGGGTGACGCCGTAGACCTTGCCGATCTCGTCAAGCGTCTTGGGCTGGCCGTCCGTGAGGCCGAAGCGCATGGACACCACGCCGGCCTCGCGCTCGGAGAGGGTGTCCAGCACCGAGTGCAGCTGCTCCTGCAGGAGCGTGAAGCTGACCGCGTCGGCCGGCACGACGGCCTCGGAGTCCTCGATGAGGTCACCGAACTCACTGTCGCCGTCCTCGCCCAGCGGGGTGTGCAGGGAGATCGGCTCGCGACCGTACTTCTGGACCTCGATGACCTTCTCGGGGGTCATGTCGAGTTCCTTGGCCAGCTCCTCCGGGGTGGGCTCGCGACCCAGGTCCTGGAGCATCTGGCGCTGAACACGGGCCAGCTTGTTGATGACCTCGACCATGTGGACGGGGATGCGGATCGTCCGTGCCTGGTCGGCCATGGCGCGGGTGATGGCCTGGCGGATCCACCACGTCGCGTAGGTCGAGAACTTGTAGCCCTTGGTGTAGTCGAACTTCTCGACCGCGCGGATCAGACCGAGGTTGCCCTCCTGGATCAGGTCCAGGAAGAGCATGCCGCGACCGGTGTACCGCTTGGCCAGGGAGACGACCAGCCGGAGGTTGGCCTCCAGCAGGTGGTTCTTCGCCCGGCGGCCGTCCTCGGCGATGATCTCCAGTTCGCGCTTGAGCTTCGGCGCGAGCTTGTCGCTGTTGGCGAGCTTGTCCTCCGCGAACAGGCCGGCCTCGATGCGCTTGGCGAGCTCGACCTCCTGCTCGGCGTTGAGGAGCGGGACCTTGCCGATCTGCTTGAGGTAGTCCTTGACCGGGTCGGCGGTGGCGCCGGCCGCGGCGACCTGCTGGGCGGGGGCGTCGTCCTCGTCCTCGTCCGACAGCACGAAGCCGGCGTTCTCGGCGGTCTCGGCCTCGGCGGGCTCGCCCTTGCCGGGAGCCGGGGTCTCCTCGGTGAGTTCGTCCTCGAGCAGGTCGTCGTCGTCCTTCTTGGAGGACGACTTCTTGGCCGTAGTCTTCTTGGCCGTGGTCTTCTTCGCGACCGCCTTCTTGGCGGTCGTCTTCTTCGCCGCGACCTTCTTGGCGGGCGCGGACTCGGACTCACCGGCGGCCGGGTCCGCCATGGGGGCGGCGGCAGTGGTGGTCTTCTTCACCGTGGCGGTCTTGGCCGCGACGGTCTTGGTGGCGGTGCGCTTCGCCGGACTCTTCGCTGCGACGCTCTTGCGGGTGCGCTTGGGCGCCTCTGCGGCACTGACCATCAGCGTCACACCCTCCTCGTCGAGGATTTGGTTGAGGCTGCGCAGAACGTTCTTCCACTGGGTTGGCGGAATCTGGTCAGCCTCGAAGGCCCGACGCACGTCATCGCCGGCGATCTGCCCATCTGCCTTTCCCCGCTCGATGAGCGCCATCACAGACTCGGACTCGGCGATCTCCGGCGGGAGCGTACGGGATGTGCTGGCCGACACGAACAACCTCTCGGAACGATGGAAACGGCTTCCGACCCCGTCCACTGTGGATCGGAGCCGACGACCGCCGGTGGGGATGGACCGACGGCGCAGGGGCAACCGGGGAGTTGAACAGCGCCACAAACGCCGCTCGTATTCCCTCCTCGGCTATCACCTCTTACGTCATCGCGCTCCCCCGGAGAGCGTTACGCCCAATCTGCGTGGCCCGAGTCACACCCCATAACGACCCCTTCCCCGTCATATGACATGCAATCCTCTCAAAACCTTCCGCCGGATCCGGTAGAGGTCCCGGATCCGGCGATCTTGCGCTCCTTCGGTACGTACGGCGCGCCCTCGACGGCGGCATGCGGAGCACGAGTGCGCGCGGTGCTTACGGTCCGCACGTGGTCGGGTACGCGCCTTCAGTGCTCGCGCGGCGCGGGGACGACGTGGTCCACGGGGGTGCCCGCGCCCTGTCCGCCGTTCTCTCCGTGGGCGGCGAGGAGCTGGCGCATCGCGGACTCGGCGGCGGTGGCGTCGCCGGAACCGATGGCGTCGACGACCCGCATGTGCTGACCCACGGACGTCTCGACCGGCCGCTCGCAGCCGCCACTGGCTCCGCCGGAGACGTGCAGGGCGGAGGCGACGATGCCCGCGAGGTGCTCGAGCATGCGGTTGCCGGCGAGCTGGAGGAGCAGGTTGTGGAACTCGGCGTCCGCGCGGGCGAACGTCATGGTGTCCCCCTGGGCCGCGGAGTGGCCCATGATCTCGACCATGTCGGCGAGCCGCTGTTGGATGTCCTCCCGGGCGTGGCCGGCGGCGAGCCGGGCGGCGAGCGGTTCGATCGTCCAGCGCAGCTCGCACAGCTCGCGTCGCTGGTCGTCGCGCTGCGGCCCGTAGGCACGCCACTCGATGATGTCGGGGTCGAGGAGGTTCCAGTCGCTGACCGGACGCACTCGGGTGCCGACGTTCGGGCGCGCGCTCACCAGGCCCTTGGCCTCGAGGACGCGCAGTGACTCGCGGACGACGGTGCGGGAGACCTCGAAGCGCTGGCCGATCTCCTCGGGGACGAGCGGGCGGTCGGCGCCGAGATCACCGGAGACGATCATCTGGCCGAGCTGCTGGACGAGTTGGCCGTGCAGGCCGCGGCCGCGGCTGCCCGCCGCGCGCCGGCCGACCCGGCCGATGTCTGTCTCGGGGCCGTCCCAGACCGGGGAGACGCGCTCCGCGCGCTCCTGGCCGGTCGCGTTGGCGGCGTTGGCGTAGGGGTAGCGGTCAAGCTCGCCGGGGCCTGCGAGGCCGGTGTCGCCGGGGCGAGCCGCGGTCATCATGGTGTGCGCAAGGGTACTCACGCATCTTTTGTCGGCGGCACGCTGAACGGCCTTGAGGTCTTTGGTGAAAAGCACACGAAAGGGTGATCGCCCGTTATCTCGCAATTGACGCTTTATCGGAAAGAAATGCGCTTTCGGGGGCGAGTTGTGGGCAGCGGGCGCAACAACGGGGCCCGAATGCGGGCGTTTTGACCACTCGGGACCGCCGGCCCGTTAGCACGGTGAGCACATAAGCGCAGACCAGGGCAAGGACAGCAACCACCTTACGGATGCGGCCGGTTGGGGGCTTCGGTGGCGTCGCGATCGGTGCGCATTGATCGCTTCCGAAAGCCAGGTGGTGCGTATCGGGGGGGGCGTGAGGAGTGGTGGCGTGGCGCGGGCCATCGTCGTCGTGGTGCGCCCTCGTGCCCGGCGGTCAGTTGGGACGGGTGGAAGGGGAGTTGCCGGGTGCCGTCTGGCGGGCCTGGTGATGACAGTGGGGCGGGAATGTGGCGGTGTCAGTGAAGTCGCCTTGGGATTCGCCGTCGCCGTGGTCGTCGGTTCTGACATCACGGTGTCGGTGGGCGTGCGGTGGTCGCCAGTGCCGCTGGGGTGTCGAGGTCACCGAGGACGGTGAGTTCGGAGGCGGCTCGTTGACGGCGGGAGCATCGGAGCGCGGGAGCCGGAAGGCGGTGCGCAGCGGGGGTCCGTGCCTGGCCGGCCGCTCGAGGGCACCAGCAGCCCGGCCGGGTGGTGGCGGGAGGGCGTGGTTGCCGTGGGGCGGCACCGGGTCCGTGCGGGGCGCGGGTGGTGGGTCAGACCTCGGGGCGCAGCATCGGCGGGTTGAGCAGGGTTGCGCCGCCGGCGCGGAAGAGCTGGGCGGGGCGGCCCCCCTGGCGGGTGGTGGTGCCGCCGGTGGGAACCAGGAAGCCGGGGGTGCCGGTCACCTTGCGGTGGAAGTTGCGCGGGTCGAGGGCGACGCCCCAGACCGCTTCGTAGACGCGGCGCAGCTCGCCAACAGTGAACTCCTGCGGGCAGAAAGCCGTCGCGAGCGAGGAGTATTCGATCTTCGATCGGGCGCGTTCCACCCCGTCGGTGAGGATGCGGGCGTGGTCGAAGGCGAGCGGGGTGGCCAGGTCGCCTTCACGGGTGTGGGTGTTGTTCTCCTGGTCCAGGAGGGTTTCGACGGGGGCCCAGCGGGCGCTGTGGGCGTCTCCGCCGGCCCGGGGTGCGGGCAGGTCGGGGGCGAGGGCCAGGTGCGCGACGCTGACCACGCGCATGCGGGGGTCGCGCTTCGGGTCGCCGTAGGTGGCGAGCTGTTCGAGGTGCGCCCCGTACGCGGGCGGCGGGCTGCCCTCGGGCGGGTAGGCGTGCAGGCCGGTCTCCTCGACGAGTTCCCGCGCGGCCGCCTCCGCCAGGTCCTCGTCGGCCCGGACGAACCCGCCGGGCAGGGCCCAGCGGCCCTGGAACGGCGGCTCACCGCGGCGTACCGCCAGCGCGCACAGGGCGTGGCGGCGCACGGTGAGCACGACCAGGTCGACGGTGACGGCGAAGGGCGGGAAGGCCGACGGGTCGTAGGGAGGCATGCCGTGATCATAGTCGTCCGCCTGACGATAAACAGGTCATGCGGCCGTCAGGCCCTCAGTTGCAGACCGTCCGCGGCTTCCTCGACCATCCCCATCCCGAGGCGGCTGATCCGCACGGCGAAGGGGTGCTCGGCGATGGTCAGTCCGGTCAGTTGCACCGCGCCGAGAGGGGCGTTGCCGAGCGGGCGGACGGCGACCGTGCGGGCCGGGACGTCGGGGCGCAGTCCGGCGAGGGCGATGAGTATCTGCACCGCGCCGGCCGCCGCGAGGGCTGCGGGGCGGCAGGCCGCCGGGTGCGGGACGGGGACGCTTCCGGCGGTGCGCTGCTCCCCGGCGAACATCTCCGGGAGGCGGTAGCCGAAATGCTCGGCGGCGTCGAGGAGTCCCTTGGCCAGGGCTCCGGCGGCGGCTTCGTGGCCGGCGGCGGCCAGGCCGATGGCGGCGACGGCGGTTTCGTGGACGCGGACCGCGCCGCCGCGGTGGCCGAAGGGGTTGTAGCCCTTCTCCTTCGCGCCGAGGCCGCGCAGGCCCCAGCCGGAGTCCAGGGCGGGGCCGCGGAGCAGTCGGGACAGTTGGTCGGTCTGGGGTCCGTCCAGGAGGCCGGGGGCGAAGGCGCCGCCGCCGAGCAGGCCGGTGTCGAGGAGGTGGGCGGCGGTGGCTCCGAGGTGCGGGACGGGGCGGCCGTCGCCGGTGAGTAGGGCGGCGGGGTGGCCTCCGCTGCGGTCGTCCACCCAGAAGTCGGTGCGGAAGCGGGCGCGCAGCTCCGCCGCCCAGTCGCGGAGCTCGGGGGCGCCGGGGGAGCCGCAGGCGTCCAGGAGGTCGGCGCCGAGGACGGCAGCGCGGTGGGCGTGGGCCTGGGTTTCGCAGCGGTAGGGGCCGTCGGGTGCGGGGTCGGGGAGGTAGCCGCCGCGGTCGGCGCCGCGGGGGTCGGTGGCGGTGCGCAGCCATTGGAGGCAGCGTTCGGCGGCGGGGAGCAGCCGTTCGGTCTCCTCGTCGGGCAGGCCCCAGCGGCGGGCCTCCGCCAGGACGGCCGGGAAGAGGAGCGTGGCTTCGATGCCGGTGCACCCGGCCGGGGCATGTGGTCCGGCGTCCCGGAGCGGGCCGGGGATTCGGCCGAAATCCGCCCCCGGTGTGGCCTGTTGGGTGCGGGCGAGGGTGCGCAGGGTGCTGGCGGCGAGTCGCGTGCCGAGCGGGAGGAGCATTCGGGCGGTCCAGAGTGCCTCGGCGGGGGCGAGGCCGCAGCGCCAGGGGAAGCCGCCGGCGACGAAGACGTCGGTGGGCAGGGCCGGGTCGCGCATGAGCAGTCCGTGCAGGTCGTCGAGGCTGCCTGCCATGAGGGCGTCGGCCCGGGGGTCGTCGCATTCGAGGCGGCCGGCGGACCAGGAGCGTGGGGGCCGTTCGTGGCGGCTGCGGGGACCGGTGTGCCCGGTGCGCGGGCCGGGGACCAAGGCGGCGCCGTTCCGCCTGAGCGGTGCCGGCGGGCCGGTCGGGCCGCTTTCCAGGCGGGGGTGGAGTTCGATGGTGCGGCGGCCGCCGGGGGGCAGGTCGAGTTCCCAGCGGAGTAAGCCCGCAGCGGCGAGGGCGTCCTGGGGCGCGGGGGTGGCGGTCACCACCGCATGGGCGCCGCGCCCGGACCAGCGGAGGCCGGATCCGTGGACGGCGGCGCGGAGTTCGGCGCCGGGGAGGCCGACGGCGACGGCTCCGAGGTCGGCCAGATCGGTGCCCAGGTGGATTTCGACGGGGAGTCGGACGGGCCGGGTGGCGTTGCTGTGGAAGGTGATCCGCTCGGTGCCGTCGGCGGACCGCAGTCGCTCCATGCTGATCTCCGGGTCCGGCCCGCGCTCGCCCGATCTGCGGATCACGCCGGTGAAGTGGGCGCGGTCCGCAGCGACCAACCGCCCCTGGACGACGAGGGGTTCCTCGCCCGCGACGCGTACTTCGCAGCGGGCGAGGATCCGCCGGCCGTCGCGGTAGCAGCCGTCCAGGCCCTGGCCGGTCAGCTGGCCCGTGGGGGACGACACGGCGAGCGACGGCAGGGCCATGCAGACGAGCACCGCATGGACGGGTTGGGGTTGGGGCAGTCGGGTCGGCGGGGTGTGCCGTTCCGTGGTGGTTCGGTGGGCCTGGGTGAGGGGGACGATCCCTGGCACGCTCTGCGCTCCCTGGTGAGGTCGGGGCTCCAATACGGCCTACGCCACTCAGGTGAACGGTGCGGCCGGCGCCCAGGTCACGCCGGCCGATCCCGGTGCGGTCACGGTCGGCTTCGGTCACCGTCCTTTCCCGTCCGGCGGGTGCCCGGCGTGTCGGTCGTGCGGGAACGGGGGCCGGTGCCGCCGCGTGGCCCGCGGGAGCGGGTGGCGTTCGCCGGGCGCGAGGGTGCCGGCCGCTTGGCGGACCGTCGGCGGCCCGGCGTGCTGGTGCCGCCGCCCGCGACGGCCTCGGTCTCCTCGCGCTGTTGGCGCAGGCAGCGGCGGAGCGGCTCGGGGTCCAGGCCCTCGTTGATGGCGCGGTGCAGCAGTTGGGCGAAGAGACAGTCGGGGTCGGCGGCCAGGGCCCGGCTGAGCGCGATGCGGGCGGAGGGGCCGTCCGCCGTGGACCAGCACACCCAGCCGGCGAGGGTCAGGGGTGCCGCCGCGTGTTCGACGTAGCCGCCGGTGCAGCGGCGGGCGAGGGCGCGCCACAGTCGGAGCGCCGCGGCGGCGTCCGGGCCGTCCATCCATTCCGCGGCCCGGTCGCGGGTGGCGCGGTTCTGGAGGCCGAGGATGAGGGTGGCGGCCTCGGCGTCGGTGATCAGTGCGTCGTCGCAGGCGTCGCGGGCGCGGTTGCTGCCGGCCGGAGCGTCCTGGCGGAACCGGTGGATCATGGCGGTGGCCAGTTCGAGGGTGGCGCGGTGGATGGTGGGGGCGCCGTCCGGTCGGAGCATCCGCGGCAGGAGTTCGGAGGCGGCGGCGTCGAGCGCCTCCTCCTGGTCGGTACCGCGCCGACCGGTGCGCGGCGCGAGCCGGGATTCCATCTCCTTGAGCGAGCCGCGTACCTGCATGCCTGCGTAGGCGGCGGCCGCGGCCATCACGGACGTGCCGGGGAGGCACAGAGCGGTGCCGTCGGCGGGGCAGCAGCGGAAATCGGGGCAACAGTAGGACCAGTAGCGGCCGTTGGAGAGGCACAGGGCTTCCAGGACGGGCACGTCCAGGGAGCCGCAGGCGGTGCGCAGCCGCTGGGCCAGGGGGCGCAGGCGCTCCTTGACGTCCCGGCCGCTCTCGCCCGGCGCCGGTTCCTTGCAGAGGAAGACGAGGATGCCGACGAGGCGGTCGGTGCGCTTGCGGGCGCCGGAGATGAGGCAGTCGGCGAGTTGGTCGCTGACGTCGGGCCAGTGGGACGGGTCGGCGGGGATGCCGAGGCGCAGCCGGCCGCCGAAGCGGGTGCGCTCGCCGTGCAGGGCGACCATCACGATGCTGTCGTCCGGGTAGAAGCCGAGGAGGTACGGCAGTGCGTCGGCGAGCTCGGCGGGGCCGCGCAGGACGACCTGTGGTGCGGCGGGCGGGCTCGCGGCCGCGTCGGTGGGGCCGGCCGGGGTGTGGGGGACGGCGGGGTCGGTGGTGGGTGGTCCGTAGGCGCTGCAGGAGAGGGCGGGGGTCGGCGGGTCGTAGGGGGTGCCGGGGGCGCGGTCGGGGGTCGGCGGGCGGGACGGGCTCGGGCCGGGCGTGGGGGTCGGCGGTGCGGGGTCGCCCTCGGTGCCGGGACGGGTGCTGTCGGGGGTGCGGGGGCGGGGCACCCGGCCGCCGCGGTCGGGTGCCCCGCTGTCGTCGGGCGCGGGGGCGCCGTGGGGGTGGGTGTCGTCGGAGTGCGGCTCGTGCGGTTCGCTGTGCGGATTCATGGCTCGAAGATCCCGCGGTCGGGCGGAGTTCCGCGACCCCTGTGGATAACTCTCGACCGACGCGGTTTTCCACAGTTCGAGGTGGGGGTTCGCGCATTGTCAGTGGCATCGGGTTGCATGGGGGCATGAGCAACGAAGACCTGCGTGCCGCGGCCGATGCCGTCCTCACCCGACTCGTCGGGGATCCCGACGGGACGGCCCGGCTGCGCGAGGACCAATGGCGGGCGATCGAGGCGCTGGTGGCCGACCACCGCCGTGCCCTGGTCGTGCAGCGCACCGGCTGGGGCAAGTCCGCGGTCTACTTCGTCGCGACGGCGCTGTTGCGGGCGCGCGGCAGCGGGCCGACGGTGATCGTCTCGCCACTGCTCGCGCTGATGCGCAACCAGGTCGACGCGGCGGCCCGCGCCGGCATCCGGGCGCGCACCATCAACTCCGCCAACACCGAGGAGTGGGACACCGTGCAGGCCGAGGTGGCGGCCGGTGAGGTGGACGTCCTGCTGGTGAGCCCCGAGCGGCTCAACAACCCGGACTTCCGCGATCAGGTGTTGCCCAAGCTCGCGGCGGCCACCGGGTTGCTGGTGGTGGACGAGGCGCACTGCATCTCCGACTGGGGCCATGACTTCCGTCCGGACTACCGGCGGCTGCGCACGATGCTGGCCGATCTCCCGCCCGGGGTTCCGGTGCTCGCCACGACGGCCACCGCCAACGCCCGGGTGACGGCCGATGTCGCCGAGCAGCTGGGGACGGGCGAGGGCTCGTCCGAGGCGCTGGTGCTGCGTGGGCCCTTGGACCGGGAGAGCCTGAGCCTGGGGGTGCTGCCGCTGCCGGACGCCGCGCACCGGTTGGCGTGGTTGGCGGACCATCTGGACGACCTGCCGGGCTCGGGGATCATCTACACGCTCACCGTCGCGGCCGCCGAGGAGGTCACCGCGTTCCTGCGGCACCGGGGGCACACGGTCGCCTCGTACACCGGCAAGACGGAGAACGCCGATCGTCAGCAGGCGGAGGACGACCTGCTCGCCAACCGGGTGAAGGCGCTGGTGGCGACGTCCGCGCTGGGGATGGGCTTCGACAAGCCCGACCTGGGGTTCGTGGTGCACCTGGGTTCGCCGTCGTCGCCGATCGCGTACTACCAGCAGGTGGGCCGGGCCGGCCGCGGTGTCGAGCACGCGGAGGTGCTGCTGCTGCCGGGCCGGGAGGACGAGGCGATCTGGAAGTACTTCGCCTCGTTGGCGTTCCCGCCGGAGGAGCAGGTGCGCCGGACGCTGGACGTGTTGGCCGCGGCGGACCGGCCGGTGTCGCTGCCGGCGCTGGAGCCGCAGGTCGAGCTGCGCCGCTCCCGCCTGGAGATCATGCTCAAGGTGCTCGACGTGGACGGTGCCGTCCAGCGGGTCAAGGGCGGTTGGACGGCCACCGGACGGCCGTGGGCGTACGACGCGGAGCGCTATGCGTGGGTGGCGCGGCAGCGGGCTACGGAGCAGCAGGCGATGCGGGACTACGCCGCGTCGTCGGGGTGCCGGATGGAGTTCCTGCGGCGGCAGCTGGACGACGAGGAGGCGGCTCCGTGCGGCCGGTGCGACAACTGCGCCGGAGCGCGGTTCACCCCCGAGGTGTCCGCCGCCGCGCTGGACGCGGCCCGTGGTGAGCTGGGCCGCCCCGGTGTCGAGGTGGAACCGCGGCGGATGTGGCCGACGGGCCTGCCGGCCGTCGGCGTCGACCTCAAGGGCCGGATCCCGGCGGGCGAACTGGCCTCGACGGGCCGGGCGTTGGGGCGCCTTTCGGACATCGGGTGGGGCAACCGGCTGCGGCCGATGCTCGCCCCGCAGGCGTCGGACGGTCCGGTGCCCGACGACGTGGCGTCCGCGGTGGTGACGGTGCTCGCCGACTGGGCGAAGGGTCCCGGGGGCTGGGCCTCGGGAGCCCCGGACGCCCCGGCGCGCCCCGTGGGCGTCGTGAGTCTCGGCTCGCGCAGCCGCCCTCAGTTGATCCGGTCGCTCGCCGAACGGATCGCGTCGGTGGGCCGGATGCCGTTCCTGGGCACCGTGACCTCGGTGGTCGACGACCCCGGGACGAGGATCCCGCGGAGCAACAGTGCGCAACGGCTGCGGGCCCTGCACAGCTCGCTGGTGGTGCCGCCGGAACTGGCCGAGGCACTGGCGTCGGCCGGCGGCCCGGTGCTCCTGGTGGACGACTACGCGGACACCGGTTGGACGCTGGCGGTGGCCGCGCGGCTGTTGCGCAGGGCCGGGGCCGATGCGGTGTTCCCGCTGGTCCTCGCCGTTCAGGGGTAGCCGGCATGACCGTCGGGGCCGAGCGGGACGGGACGGATCACCCGGGCATCGGAGGGCGGTGGGGTGGGCAGGGATAGCAGCCGTATACCGGGATTTCCAGCCGTGCGCGGGGATTTGCTCGTTGCCGCAAGCCTGTACGAGCCGCGAGAATGGGAAGTGCTTCCCGGTGTCCGGCCGTACGCGGTCCGGCAGGGTCATGCCGTGGTGCGCCGGCGCGCCCGGTAGCAGCCCGGAGCGTGGACGCGTAGACGCGTAGACGAAGGGAGGACGATGGCCTTCGGATTCGCCCGGCCTCCGCAGGACCCGCTGCCCGATTCGGCCGATTCCACCGCTCGCCTGGGGCGGCTGTTGGAACCTGCGGAGTGGGCGTCGGCCGGAATCCCCCTCCTGCGCAACCCTCGTGACGTCGTCGCCGACCTGTCCGGCCTCCATCTGCCGGGTCCGTCCGGCGTGATCGTGGCGGTGCTGGACGGTCAGGAACGGGTCGTCGCCAGCGCGTCGTTCACCGCTCCGACGGTGGCCCCCGACGGTTGGGCGTACCGCAATGCGCTGTTGGCCCAGTTGCGTCGGGTCATCCCGCACGATCTGCGGCTGCGGGTTCCGGCCCGGACGGCGGTGCTGCTGCACTGCCGGGAGGACGGGCTCCGGTGGACGGAGGCGGACGGTGCGTGGATGTGGGGGCTGCGGGACGCCTGCACCCTGCACGGGCTCCGCTGCGGGGCGTTCATCGCGCTGACCCGGGACCACTGGCAGGTCCTGGGCGAAGGACGGGGCGGGCGGCGGCCCGGCGCGCCGACCCCGGGCCGGCCCCGTGCCGCGGATGCGGTGCGTACGGGCCCCGGCCGCGGTGCGCGCGGCAGGACCGGAGCAGCCGCTCTGGGGGACGTCACGCCCCCGGCCGCGACGCCGCCGCGGGAGGTGCGGCCCCCTGCGGGGCCGGCCGCCCCCGAGGAGGTGCCGGCCGGCCCGGGGCAGTCGGCTTCGCCGCGTTTGCCGTCGGCGCGGAGTGCCGCACCGGGCGAGCAGTCGCACAACGGCGGTCGGGGTGCGTCCACACGGACTGCCGGTGGTGCGGCGGAGGCCCGGCGCAGTCGGGCGGCGCGCTGATCGCCGCGGGCCCGGGCGGACGCCCGGAGTCCGGGCGCGCCAACGAGCCCGACCGGCCATGACGGCCGGCGGGCCACGCCGGGCAGCGGCGGTCAGGCGTGGGCGCCGAGCACCGCGTTGATCCGCTCCGGGTCGCCGCAGACGATCAGCAGCGCTCCGGCTCGGGCCAGGGCGGCGGGCAGTGCCCGCGCGGTGGCGTCGTCGTTGTCGTCATTGACGTCGTTGACGGCAACGATCACGACGGGCCGACCGGTGACGCGTTCGGCGCCGGCATCGGCGTAGAACACGTCGTCGGCGGCGTCCTGCTGGGCCCAGTAGGACGCCGCGCCGAAGGACAGTTCGTGGGTTGCCCACGGGTGGTTCTCGCCGGTGGTCAGCACCAGGATCTCGCCCGGCGCGCGGCCGGAGTCGAGGAGCAGGTCGACGGCCTCGTCTGCGGCGTCGACAGCTCCCCCGGCGGGCGCCGGGATCAGCTGGAGCTGGGGGCCCGCGGCGGTGTCGGTCGGGGCGACCGGCGGCTGCGGAGAGTCGGTGCGCTGCACCGGCGGGGCGGGAACGGGCCCGCGCGACGGGGCGGCGGGTCCGGGCTTGCCCGGACGGGCGCTGGACGCGGGGGCGCCTCGCGGCGGGGCGGGGCGGGGACCGGGACCAGGAACGGGACGGGGGGTCGGCGCGGTGCGGCCGGCGGCCGGAGTTGCGCGGGGACCCGGGACACTCTCGTGAATCTGAGGCTCCTCGGGGATGAGAGGCATAAAAGGATGTCTATCAAACGTAGGTGCGGGACATGTCAGTGGGTACCGAATTCCTGCCCCGCTCCGCTCAGAAGTCGAAGCCGAGTTGGCCACCGGCTTCCAGAGCGGCTGCTTCGGGGGTGACGCGCACCTTCTTGAGGTGCCGCCACCGGGGCAGGGCGTCCATGTAGGACCAGGACACCCGGTGGTACGGCGTGGGACCGTGCTCCTCCAGGGCGGTGCGGTGGGTCGGCGAGGGGTAGCCGGCGTTGGTCGCGAAGTCGAAGTCGGCGTACTCCAGGCCGAGTTCGGCCATCATGGCGTCCCGTTGCACCTTGGCGATCACGGACGCAGCAGCGACCGCGATACAGGACTGGTCTCCCTTGATGACCGTACGGACCCGCCACGGCGCGCCCAGGTAGTCGTGCTTGCCGTCGAGGATGATCGCGTCCGGTCGGACCGGGAGTGCCTCCAGGGCACGCACGGCGGCGAGCCGCAGTGCCGCGGTCATTCCCAGGGCGTCGATCTCCTCCGGAGAGGAGTGCCCCAGGGCGTACGAGGTGACCCAGGTGCCGAGCACCTCGCAGAGCTCGGTGCGGCGCTTGGGGGTCAGCAGCTTGGAATCGGTGAGTCCGTCCGGTGGTCGGCGCAGTCCGGTGATGGCGGCGCAGACGGTGACCGGGCCGGCCCAGGCTCCGCGCCCGACCTCGTCGATCCCTGCGACGATCTTGGCGCCCGTGGTGGCGCGCAGCGATCGTTCGACGGTATGGGTGGGGGGCTCGTACGGCATGGCGCCAGCCAGATTACGCCTATTCGGCGCGGCCGTCCGCATCGGATCCGAAGCTGCCGCCCACGGGCCGGCTCCAAGGGCCGGACACAGCGGTCCGGAGCGGCCTTCGGCGGGCCGGTTCGGGCGGCCCGGCGGGCGCGCGGCAGCCGGGAGCGGTGCGTGAAGTCACCCGTCGGCGCGGCCCGTTGGGCGGCGGGGCGGGCGGTGCAGTGGCGGCGGTCAGAGGGCGGGGGCCCAGGCGGGCAGCGGTTCGGTGCGGTCGAGCCATTCCCGGGGCGGGGTGCCGCCCACGGACGCGGCGACGATGCCGCCGACGATGCCGCAGGTGGTGTCGACGTCGCCGCCGGCCCGTGCGGTGGTCCAGAAGGCCTGCTCGAAGTTGCCGAGGTTGCGGGCGGCGGCCCACAGGGTGAACGGCACGGTGTCGTGGGCGCTGGTGCGGCGCCCGCAGCCCAGGACGGCGGCGACGGTGCCGGGGTCGGCGTAGTCGAGCATGTCGCGGGCCCGGCGGAGGCCGGCCTGTACCGCGCTGCGCGGGATGAGGGCCAGTACGCCGTCGATCAGTTCCTCCGGGCCCAGGGTCCGGTCCGGGTCGGCGGCCAGGGCGGCCGCGGCGGCCACGGCCATGGCGCCGACGACGGCCTCGCGGTGCTGGTGGGTGGGGTAGGCGGAGATCTCCGCCTGGTGGGTGGCCTGCTCGGGGTCGTCGGCGTACCAGGCGCCGAGGGGGGCGATGCGCATGGCGGCGCCGTTGCCCCAGGACCCGTGGCCGTTGAAGAGCGCGGCGGACAGCTCGCGCCAGTCGCCGCCCGCCCGGATCAGGCGGAGCAGGCGGTCGACGGCCCGGCCGTAGTTGCGGCCGTCGTCGTGGCGGTCGGCGAAGGAGCGGGCCAGGGCGTCCTGGTCGACGCGGTGGTGGCTGGCGAGGACGGCCAGGACCGAACAGGCCATCTCGGTGTCGTCGGTCCACCGCCACGGCGCGGGCGGCAGCTCGCGGCGCTTGAGGGTCGGGTAGTGGGCGGGGACGAAGAACTGCGCTCCGAGGGCGTCGCCCACGGAGAGACCGCGCAGGCTCGCCAGAGCCCGCGCCCAACGGTGCGCGTCACGGGGGTCAGGGGTCGTCATCGCTGTGCACTTTAACCGGTGACGCCGTAGGGCTCGGGCTCACACCAGCGGTCGAAGGGCCGGTCGAGGACGTAACGGCCGTCCGGACCGAGGATCAGGGTGCGCCATTCGGCGTTGCCCGGGTTGGACAGCGACTCGAAGTCGGCGACCGACCAGTGGAACCACCGCATGCAGAACAACCGCATGGTGAGGCCGTGCGTGACGATCAGGACGTTGGGCGGGTGGTGGGGGTCCTCGAAGCTGCGCCACAGGCTCTCCAGGAAGGCTCCGACGCGGTCGTAGACGTCGGCGCCGGACTCGCCCTGTGCGAAGCGGTAGAAGAAGTGGCCGTAGGCGTCGCGGTAGGCCTTCTGGCGCCGCACGTCGTCACGGTCCTGCCAGTTGCCCCAGTCCTGTTCGCGCAGCCGGGGCTCCTCGCGGATCCGGACCTTGCCGGGGTCCAGGTCGAGGCTCCGGAAGGTCTGGTGGGTGCGGCGGTAGGGCGAGACGTAGGCGGAGATCCGTTCGTTGCCGAACATCTCGCGCAGCCGGTGGCCGGCCTCCTCCGCCTGGCGCAGCCCGGGCTTGGTCAGGGCGAGCGCGTGGTCGGGCTCGCGCTCGTAGACGGTGTCGTCGACGTTCCCCACGGACTCGCCGTGGCGGAGCAGGACGATACGTCGGGGCCGGGCCATGCGGCCAGCCTAAATCGGCTGCCCTGTACATGCCGGGCGGGGCCGGCGGGGCGTCGTTCGCTTCGGTCGGCGGCCCGGACCCGGCAGCAGGCGCAGCTCGCGTGGCATGACGACGAGGGCGGCGGAGCGCACCGCGACCACTAAAGCGACGGGAGTCGCGGTTGTACGAAACGGGTGCTCGGCTCGGTCGCCGGCCCCGTCCCGGCTCCGACCGGTCGGCGGCGCACCCCGATCGCCCGCAGCGGACCGGCCACCGGGACGGACTCCTCGAGCGTCGCGCTCACACCGTCCAGGAGGGTTCGAGTTGCACCACGTCGCCCGCGATGGCCTGGACGTCGGCGGCTATCTGGGCGCGCAGCGCCAGGCGCTCCACCCGCTCCGGGCGGTACTTGCCGCGCTCGGCCGCCGACTGCCACATCGACAGGACCAGGAACTCCTCCCCCGGTGCCCGGCCGACCATCCCCCGGAGCATGCCGGGCGAGCCGGCCATCGCCGGGTTCCAGACCTTCTCCTGCATGAGCACGAAGTGGTCCACCCGGTCCGGGCGCACCTGGCAGTGCGCCAACCGCAGTACGTCCGCGTCCCCGAACGCCGGCCGGAACCCCACCTTCACGTCGAATTCATGGGCGAACAGCCGGATTTGGGGGTCCTTGTAGGTGCCGGACTGGGCGGCCGCCAACCGGTCGTGCGAGCGGGCCATGAAGGAGTCGTAGAACGCCCGGCTCTCCCAGAAGCCGACCAGATGGGCCACACCCGGGCGGGACCGGCTCCAGCCCCCGGCCTGTCCCCGGAAGCCCGGCTCGCCCAAGAGCCCGGCCCATTTCCGCTGCCCCCGTTCGAACCCTCGGCGGTCCACGACGGTGAGGCGAATCCACTTGACCAGCACCGCGCCATCGTACGGCCCGGCAGCCGCCGAAACCCCTGTTCACCGACTATCGACCGCCCGAACTCCCTTACGGCAGCGCAGCGGTGACCGTCACCGTCCTCGGGCGGCGCGGAGACACCGTGCGCGGCTGCGCGCATACGGGGTCGGGTTCCCCCGCAGCGTGGCACGATGGTCGACCATGGGGAAATCCCGGGGAGTTGTCCGCGGGTACGCGGACGGGCTGGGCCGCGGGAGCCGACGGAAGGGGAGCCCGGTGAGCACGCTCAACAAGGGGATCGAGAAGGTCGTGGTGGCGCTCGGATGGGATCCCAGCCCCATCGGTGAGCCGGACATCGACCTGGACATCATCGCGGCGACGTACGCGACGGACGCGCCGCAGGGCGAACCGGCCTATCTGGTGCACTTCGACAGCCGGTCGCCCGACGGCACCATCACCCTCAACCGCGACAGTCGCACCGGCCAGGGCTTCGGCGACGACGAGGTCATGACGCTGGAATTGGAGCGACTGTCCGAGCGCTACTCCCGCGTCGTGGTGGGCGTGGTGATCCAACAGGAGCACGGCCGGCGGGTCTTCGGCGAGGTGGCGAACACGCTCATCGAGGTGCGCGAGGGCTACAGCAGGCTCGCGCAGCAGGACTTCGCCGAGGTCGCGGACGCCACCGCGGCGACCGTGGCCGAGTTCGCGCGGGACGCGTCCGGCGAATGGCGCTTCCGCTCCGCACTGCGCGGCTTCGACGCCGAACCGGACGCTTTCAGCAGGCTGATGGGCGGCTGACGGCTCGGGTGCCGGACGGGGAGGGGAGGCGGTGGCGAGCCGCCTCCCCTTCGGCGTTCCCGCGGCGCGCACGCACCCGTCGTCCGCCCGCCTTCTTGTGGCGCCGGTGAGCCGCGAACCGCTCCCCAGGGGAATGCGGCCTTCCCCCGATTCTCCCGATCACCCCATCCCCGGATTCCCCGGATTCCCGGGATTCCCCCGTTTCCCGGCGTCCACCGACCCCGGCATAACCACTTGCCGCACCGTTCCCGCGTGCCGAGGATTGCCGCCATGCCTGTTCTCACCGCGCTCGACGGGACCCCGCTCGCCTATCACGTCGTGGGGAAGGGCGAACCGCTGCTCTGTCTGCCCGGCGGACCGATGCGCGCTTCCGCCTACCTCGGTGATCTGGGGGGAATGGCCGCGCATCGCCAAGTGATCCGGCTCGATCTGCGCGGCACCGGTGATTCCGGCGTGCCCGCCGATCCCGCGACCTACCGCTGCGACCGTCAGGTCGACGACGTCGAGACGCTGCGCGCGCACCTCGGACTCGACCGCGTGGACGTCCTCGCGCACTCCGCGGCGGGCGACCTGGCCCTCCTCCACGCGGCCCGCCACCCGGACCGGATCCGCAGCCTCACCCTGGTCACCGCCCGGGCCCGCGCCCTGGGGATCGACTTCACCGAGGAGCACCGGCGAGCGGCCGCCGCCCTGCGGTCCGCCGCACCGTGGTTCCCGGCCGCGTACCGCAGCTACGAGGCGGTGTGGGCGGGTACCGCGACGGACGCCGACTGGGACGCCATCGCACCGTTCTTCTACGGCCGTTGGGACGCCGCCGCGCAACGGCACGCCGCGCAGGAGGTGCCGCAGACCAACGAGGAGGCCGGGGAGCGGTACGCCGCCGCCGGCGCCTTCGACCCGGCGGCGACGCGGGCCGCCCTGGCGGCGCTCGACGCGCCGGTGCTGCTCCTCGTGGGCGCCCTGGACGGTGGCCCGCTGCCCCGCGTCGCCGAAGAGGTCGCCGCGCTGCTGCCGGGCGCCGCCCTGGCCGTCCAGCCGGATGCCGGTCACTACCCCTGGCTCGACGACCCGGAACGCTTCACCGGGACCGTCGCGGCGTTCCTCCGTACGGCGCAGGTCCCGGCGTAGGGCGCCCTGTCGTGCGAGGGGGCCGGCCCCCTCGCACGACAGGGCGGCGACCCCGGGTCGTCCCGGGGCCGCCACCCTGTTCAGCTCACGCCCGGCGGCCGGTCATCGGCCGCCGCCCCGTGTGGGGCGCCGGGCTCAGCTACAGCCGCTGGTCGAGCCGCAGCCCTCGCAGAGGTAGCAGCTGCCGGCCCGCTGCATCTTGGTGCCGCAGGAGAAGCACAGCGGCGCGTCGGCGTTGATGCCCAGCTGCATCTCCACCAGCTCGGCGTTGGTGTGCGCCTGCTTGGGAGCCGGTGCTGCGACCGCCTCGACGGCCTTCGCCGCCGGCGCGGCCTCCTTCACGGGCTCGATCTGCCGCGGCGCGGACTGGGCCAGGCCCTCCACGTCGACCTCGTCCTCGGGCAGCTCGTACGAGCCGGTCTCCAGGTGGCGCTGGCGCTCCTCGACGGAGTGGATGCCGAGGGCCGAGCGGGTCTCGAACGGCAGGAAGTCCAGCGCCAGGCGGCGGAAGATGTAGTCGACGATCGACTGCGCCATCCGCACGTCCGGGTCGTCCGTCATGCCGGCCGGCTCGAAGCGCATGTTGACGAACTTCGCGACGTAGGTCTCCAGCGGCACGCCGTACTGGAGGCCGACCGACACCGCGATGGAGAAGGCGTCCATCATGCCCGCGAGGGTCGAGCCCTGCTTGGACATCTTCAGGAAGACCTCACCGAGACCGTCGTCCGGGTAGGAGTTGGCGGTCATGTAGCCCTCGGCACCGCCGACCGTGAAGGACGTGGTGATCCCCGGGCGGCCCTTGGGGAGGCGCTTGCGGACCGGACGGTACTCGACGACCTTCTTCTCCGCGCTCTGCGCGACGGCCGCCGGCTTCTCCTCCTTCTTCTTGGCGGAGAGGGGCTGACCGACCTTGCAGTTGTCGCGGTAGATCGCGAGCGCCTTCAGGCCGAGCTTCCAGCCCTGGAAGTAGACGTCCTCGATCTCCTCGACGGTGGCCGTCTCCGGGACGTTGACCGTCTTGGAGATCGCACCGGACAGGAACGGCTGGGCCGCGGCCATCATGCGGACGTGGCCCATCGGGGAGATGGAACGCTCGCCCATGGCGCAGTCGAAGACCTCGTAGTGCTCCAGCTTGAGGCCGGGGGCGTCGACGACGTTGCCGTGGTCGGCGATGTGGGCGACGATCGCCTCGACCTGCTCGGGCTGGTAGCCGAGCCGCTTCAGCGCCTTGGGGACCGTGTTGTTCACGATCTGCATGGAGCCGCCGCCGACCAGCTTCTTGAACTTGACGAGCGCCAGGTCCGGCTCGACGCCGGTGGTGTCGCAGTCCATCATCAGGCCGATGGTGCCGGTCGGGGCCAGCACCGACGCCTGGGCGTTGCGGAAGCCGTTTTTCTCGCCGAGGCGCAGCACGTCCTGCCACGCCTCGGTGGCCGCGGCCCACACCGGGGTGTCCAGGTCGTCCGTGCGCACCGCGACGTCGTTGGCGTCGGAGTGCTGCTTCATGACGCGCTTGTGGGCGTCGGCGTTGCGGGCGTAGCCGTCGTACGGGCCGACGACCGAGGCCAGCTCGGCGGAGCGCTTGTAGGAGGTGCCGGTCATCAGCGAGGTGATGGCACCGGCCAGCGCGCGGCCGCCGTCGGAGTCGTAGGCGTGACCGGTGGCCATCAGCAGCGCGCCGAGGTTGGCGTAGCCGATGCCCAGCTGGCGGAAGGCGCGGGTGGTCTCGCCGATCTTCTCGGTGGGGAAGTCCGCGAAGCAGATCGAGATGTCCATGGCCGTGATGACCAGCTCGACGACCTTGGCGAACCGTGCGGCGTCGAAGGACTGGTTGCCCTTGTCGTCGTCGCGGAGGAACTTCAGGAGGTTGAGCGAGGCGAGGTTGCACGAGGAGTTGTCCAGGTGCATGTACTCGCTGCACGGGTTGGACGCGGTGATCCGGCCCGTCTCCGGCGAGGTGTGCCAGTGGTTGATGGTGTCGTCGTACTGGATGCCGGGGTCGGCGCAGGCCCAGGCGGCCTCGGCCATCTTGCGGAACAGGCCCTTGGCGTCGACCTCCTCGATGACCTCGCCACTCATCCGGCCGCGCAGCCCGAACTTCGAGCCGGACTCGACGGCCTTCATGAACTCGTCGTTCACGCGGACCGAGTTGTTGGCGTTCTGGTACTGGACGGACGTGATGTCGTCGCCGCCCAGGTCCATGTCGAAGCCCGCGTCGCGCAGCGCGCGGATCTTCTCCTCTTCCTTGACCTTGGTCTCGATGAACGCCTCGACGTCGGGGTGGTCGACGTCCAGGACGACCATCTTGGCCGCGCGGCGGGTGGCGCCGCCCGACTTGATGGTGCCGGCGGAGGCGTCGGCGCCGCGCATGAAGGAGACCGGGCCGGAGGCGTTGCCGCCGGAGGAGAGCAGCTCCTTGGAGGAGCGGATGCGGGAGAGGTTCAGGCCGGCGCCGGAGCCGCCCTTGAAGATCATCCCCTCTTCCTTGTACCAGTCCAGGATCGACTCCATGGAGTCGTCGACGGAGAGGATGAAGCAGGCGCTGACCTGCTGCGGCTGCTGGGTGCCGACGTTGAACCACACCGGGGAGTTGAAGCTGAAGACCTGGTGGAGCAGCGCGTAGGCCAGCTCGTGCTCGAAGATCTCGGCGTCGTCCGCGGAAGCGAAGTAACCGTTGTCCTCGCCGCCCTTGCGGTACGTCTTGACCACGCGGTCGATGAGCTGCCTCAGGCTCGACTCGCGGGCCGGGGAGCCCACCGCGCCGCGGAAGTACTTGCTCGTGACGATGTTGACCGCGTTCACCGACCAGAAGTCGGGGAACTCGACGCCACGCTGCTCGAAGTTGACCGAGCCGTCGCGCCAGTTGGTCATGACGACGTCACGGCGCGCCCACTGGACCTCGTCGTACGGATGCACGCCGGGGGTGGTGTGGATGCGCTCGATGCGCAGACCCTTGCTCGCCTTGCTGCCCTTGGCGCGGGAGCCTCGTGCCGGGCCGCTCGTCGTCTCTGTCATTCCGCCTCCCTATACGGGCAAACGCCCATATGTGCACACAAATTCCGTGGCACGGTGTATGTCTTGCCGGAACCGGGGCGACCTGCTCTCGCCCCGGTTCAGGATTGGATTGCGTGCCGAACTCAGTCGGCAGCGGTGGCGGGCACGGGAACGGCCGGGTCGCCGGCCTCCTCGTCACTCCCGCCGTGCGCGGGCGGCCCCAGCTCGCGCTGCTCGCGCAGCTCGGCGATGGCCGCCTCGAAGTCTTCAAGCGAGTCGAACGCCCGGTAGACGGACGCGAAGCGCAGGTACGCGACGAGGTCGAGTTCCTGCAGCGGGCCCAGTATGGCGAGCCCGACGTCATGGGTGGTCAGCTCGGCGCTGCCGGTGGCGCGCACCGCCTCCTCGACCCGCTGGCCGAGCTTGGCGAGGGCGTCCTCGGTGACCGGCCGCCCCTGGCACGCCTTGCGCACCCCGGCGATGACCTTGGTGCGGCTGAAGGGCTCGGTGACCCCGCTCCGCTTGATCACCATCAGCGATGCCGTCTCGACGGTCGTGAAACGGCGGGAGCAGTCGGGGCACTGGCGACGCCGACGGATCGACGTCCCGTCGTCCGTGGTGCGGCTGTCGACGACCCGGCTGTCCGGGTGCCTGCAGAAGGGGCAGTGCATGGCTCCACCCTCCTCACCCTCGGAAACGGACGCACGCCAAGAGAACCGGCGTACGGCGACTGACCTCCGGCCGGTCCGTACGGGCCCTTCGGAGCAGCCACAAGCATAGGCGATCCTTGGGGCCCGACAGACCCGACACCACAACTTGTAGGAGGCCGAACGCATCTAAGCACTACATGTGGTGTCGGGGCGCTTATATCTGCCTACCGCGTGTCGCGGGGGCGGCGGGCCGGCGGGCCGTCCACGAGAGTACGGGAAGCCACCCGGCGCGGGGACCGGAGGGGCGGGGATGACACAATCGGCGAGGCCGCGGAGAAGCTCCGCCGCGGTGCCGTTCGCCGCTTTTCGGGACGGGTTCCGACCGGCTCCGACCGGCATTCCGAAGCGGAATCCGGACGGGAATCCGGGGCGGGACGTCCCGGAGGCCCGAATTGCCATTCGGCCATACACCTCGCTGCTTGATCAGGTCAGCCAATCGCGGAATTTTTCACTCGAACGTGTGTTTGGCGCAACCTTTCGAAAGCAACTACCGTTGGCTAGCTAGGGAGAACATTTCGAGAGGGGCCGACGTGACCACCACCGCAGACAGCGCGACCATCACCGCACAAAGCCACTCCCCGAGCCGATTCGAGCAACCGCAAAGGGCACCGCGGCCGATGGAAGACACCACGTCGGACTCCGAAGAGCACAAGCCGGCCCGCTCGCTCCCGGGGCGTCCCCCGGGTATTCGCGCCGACAGTTCGGGGCTCACCGACCGCCAGCGCCGAGTGATCGAAGTGATCCGGGATTCTGTGCAACGGCGCGGATATCCGCCGTCGATGCGGGAGATCGGACAGGCCGTCGGACTCTCCAGCACCTCGTCCGTCGCCCACCAGCTGATGGCGCTGGAGCGGAAGGGTTTCCTCCGCCGCGACCCGCACCGCCCGCGGGCGTACGAGGTCCGCGCCTCGGACCAGCCCACGAGCGCGGCGACCGAGACCGCCGGCAAGCCCGCCGCGTCCTACGTCCCGCTGGTCGGCCGGATCGCGGCCGGCGGCCCGATCCTCGCCGAGGAGTCCGTCGAGGACGTCTTCCCGCTCCCCCGCCAGTTGGTCGGCGACGGCGAGCTGTTCGTGCTGAAGGTCGTGGGCGACTCCATGATCGAGGCCGCGATCTGCGACGGCGACTGGGTCACCGTCCGCCGCCAGCCGGTCGCCGAGAACGGCGACATCGTCGCCGCGATGCTCGACGGCGAGGCCACCGTCAAGCGCTTCAAGCGCGAGGACGGCCACGTCTGGCTGCTGCCGCACAACGCCGCGTACCAACCCATCCCCGGTGACGAGGCGACGATCCTCGGCAAGGTGGTCGCGGTGCTGCGCCGGGTCTGACCGCCCCGCCCCACGACCGAGCCCCGGGACGGAACCACTGCGCCGGTTCCGTCCCGGGGCTCTGCGCTGTCCCGGCGGGCCCGCTACTCCCCCGCCGCGTCCTTGGCGACCGCGTCCTTGGCCGCCTGGTCGATGCGGGCCAGTGAACCGCGGACCAGATTGCGGTCGGTGGTGTACCAGAAGTCCGGCATGGACTTGCGGAGGAAGGAGCCGTAGCGGGCCCGCTCCACCCGCGGGTCCAGCACCGCCACCACGCCGCGGTCCCCCGTGGACCTCACCAGACGGCCCGCCCCCTGGGCCATCAGCAGCGCGGCGTGCGTCGCCGCGACCGCCATGAAGCCGTTGCCGCCGGCCTCCTCCACCGACTTCTGCCGGGCGCTCATCAGCGGATCGTCCGGCCGCGGGAAGGGCACCCGGTCCATGACCACCAGCTGGCAGTTCGGCCCCGGCACGTCCACGCCCTGCCACAGCGACAGGGTCCCGAACAGGCACGTCGAGGCGTCCGCCGCGAACGTCCGGATCAGCTCGCCGAGGGTCTCCTCGCCCTGGAGCAGGATCGGGACGTCGAGCCGGCCGCGCATCGCCTCCGCCGCGGCCTGGGCCCCCCGCATCGACGAGAAGAGCCCCAGCGTCCGGCCGCCGGCCGCCTCGATCAGCTCCGCCAGTTCGTCGAGCATGTCCTCGCGGCTGCCCTCCCGGCCGGGCTGGGCGAGGTGCTTGGCGACGTAGAGGATGCCCTGCTTGCCGTAGTCGAAGGGCGAGCCGACGTCCAGGCCCTTCCACACCGGCTCGTCCTCGCGCGCGGTGCCCTCCGGGCCCAGGCCCAGCGAGGCGGCCACGCCGTTGAAGTCGCCGCCCAGCTTGAGGGTGGCGGAGGTCAGCACCACCGAACGGTCGGTGAAGAGCTTCTCCCGCAGCAGGCCGGAGACCGACAGCGGCGCCACCCGCAGCGACGCGCCGAACCGGTCGTGGCGCTCGTACCAGACCACGTCGTACTCGGAGCCGTTCACGATCCGCTCGGCGACGTCGTGCACGTTCTCCACCGCGGCCAGGGCCTGCTTGCGGACCGCGTCCTCGTCCTGGACGGACTTGTCGCGGGTGGAACCGAGGGCGACGATCACCGTGCGGGCCGCGTCCCGCAGCGCCATCAGGCAGTACCCCAGATCCTCGGGGACCTCCTCCAGGCGGCCCGGCAGTGCCAGCTCCATCAGGCGCTCGAAGGTGTCCGAAGCGGTCTGGAGCTGATCGGCGACCTTCTCGTTGACCAACTTGGCGGCGCGGCGGACCGCGCGGCTGACCTGGCCGGGGGTCAGCTCGCCGGTGGCCACGCCGGTGACCCGGGAGACCAGCTCGTGCGCCTCGTCGATGATCAGGACCTCGTGCTGCGGCAGGATCGGGGCGCCCTCGATGGCGTCGATCGCCAGCAGCGCGTGGTTGGTGATCACCACGTCGGCGAGCTTGGCCCGCTCCCGGGCCGCCTCGGCGAAGCACTCCGCGCCGTAGGCGCACTTCGAGGCGCCCAGGCACTCCCGGGAGGCGACCGAGACCTGGCCCCAGGCGCGGTCGGAGACGCCGGGGGTCAGGTCGTCGCGGTCGCCGGTCTCGGTCTCGTCCGCCCAGTCGCGCAGCCGCAGCAGGTCCTTGCCGAGCTTGCTGGTCGGCGTCGCCTGCTCGAAGACGTCGAAGAGGCCGTCCTCCTCTTCCTGCGGGACGCCCTCGTGGAGGCGGTGCAGGCAGAGGTAGTTCGAGCGGCCCTTGAGCATCGCGAACTGGGGCCGGCGGCGCAGCTGGGGATGGAGCGACTCGACCGTCCGCGGCAGGTCGCGCTCGACGAGCTGGCGCTGGAGGGCCAAGGTGGCCGTGGCCACCACCACCCGCTCGCCGTGGGCCAGCGCCGGCACCAGATAGCCGAGGGACTTTCCGGTGCCGGTGCCGGCCTGGACCAGCAGGTGGGCCTGGTCGTCCACGGCCTCGGCGACGGCCTCGGCCATGGCCACCTGGCCGGGCCGCTCGGTGCCGCCGACGGCGGAGACGGCGGCGTGGAGCAGATCGGGGAGAGAGGGCTTCGTCATAGCGTCTGCAAGCCTACGCGGGACCACCGACAGCACGCGGCGGTCACGCGGTGTGCAGGGGTCACGGACCGTGGAGGGGATTGGGGACGGTGCCGTGGACTGCGGCGTGCGGGCGGTCGCGGCGGTCGCGGTAACCGTCCACGTGCAGTCGGTTGCGGTTCAGGCACAGCCGCTCGATCTCCGGGGTGAGCAGGTCGAAGGTCTCCTGCCGCGCCTTGAGGTGCGGGAAGCGCTCGTGGTGGCGCAGGATCTCCGCCCGGACCAGCGACCAGAACTCCTCCTCGGGCACGCCCAGTTGGTCCTCGCACAGCGGCGCGAGGTAGCGGAAGACCCCGACGAAGAGGCCGGAGTGGATGAACTGGGTGAGGAACGCCGGGGGTTCGGTCAGCAGCACCGCCCGCACGTCGTCCGGCATGGCCTCGTGCTCGGGGAGCGGTTGGGCGCTGGTGTTCACGTCGTCGACGAAGTCCTTCATCGCCAGGCGGGTGGGGACGTCGTCCTCGTCGAAGACCACGATGGCGTTCTCGCCGTGCGGGGAGAAGACCGTGCCGTACTGGTAGAGGAAGTGCAGCAGGGGCGGCAGCAGGGCGGTGAACAGGTGGGCCAGCCAGGTCCGCGCGGGCAGGCCGGACCGGTGCACCAGTTCCGCGGTCAGCGCCCGGCCGGCCGGATCGGTCTGGAGGAGGGAGGCCAGGGTGCGGGCCCGCTCCCCCTGGTCGAGGTGGTCGGCGAGCGGTTCCCGCCAGATGCAGCCGAGCAGTTCCTTGTACTGGTAGGGGACGCCGGGCAGCCGGTCGTAGAGGGGGTGCTCGACGGTGACGGAGGCGGTCTCGCCCAGCAGGATCACCCGGGTCTCGTCGCGCAGATACGTATCGCCATCGCGCAGGCCGTGCACCCAGGCGGTGACGGCGGGGGCGGCGAGGGTGCGCTCGGTGGGCAGACCGCGCCAGACCAGGGTGTTGAGGATCGACAGCGGCAGCTTGACGGTGCGGGCGTGGGGGCGGGTGAGGTTGAGGAAGGTGCGGATCGACTGCTGCGGGAGCCGGAGGTCGTCGTCGGCGGGGAGCGGGACGAGGGAGCCGTCGGCGAGCTGCGGGGCGAAGAGCGGGGCGATGGTCTCGTCCCACTGCCAGGGGTGGACGGGGAGGTAGAGGTAGTCGGCGGGGTCGCGGCCCGCGTCGGTGAGGGTGGCGGCGAAGGCGTGCCGGAGGGCGGGCCCGAGCTCCTCGCGGTAGAGCCGGTCGGGGGTAGCCAGGGCGGGGACGCCGCGGTAGTGGGCGAGGCTGCGGTGCGCGGCGAGCCAGGGCAGGCGCCGGGGGCTGCGGGCTTCGGGGGCCCAGGTCTCCGCGTCGGTTGCCGAGAAGCCGAGCCGGCCCTTGTTGGCGACGAGCCAGGGGTGGCCGGTCTGGTGGCCTTCGAGGGCGGCGTAGTCCAGGTCGGCGAGTTCCGCGGCGCTCAGGGCGGTGGCGTCCAGGCGGGTGTCGGCGGCGAGGGTGGCGGTCAGTTCGCGGATGAGGTGGCCGGTGGTGTCGCCGGACAGGCCGAGGACGGTGTCGTGGGCGTGGGTGAGGAAGCGCAGCGGGTCGGCGTGCGGGGTGATCGAGTGGGGGTCGATGCGCCAGTGGCCGTAGGAGCCCCTGCGGGCGGTGAAGCGGTAGGTGAGGTCGTCGGTGACCGGCAGGCGGTAGCGGGGGCTGCCGTCGGGGGCGGTGCCGTCGGGTTGCGGGGCCAGGATCTCCTCGTAGGCGAACTCCGCGAGGGTCTTGGCGAAGAGCCGGCGGGCGGCGCGCTGCCAGGCGTCGGACGAGGGGCGTCCGGCGGGCGCGGGGGACGGGGCGGGCCGGTCGGTGGGGACGGAGGGACGGGACACGGGAGACAAGGTGGGACTCCTCGGTACGGGACCGGCCCGGCACGTGCGGGGGACAACCGGGCCGGCGGGATGGGTGGCGGACCCGACCGGGGCCGTCGACGGACGGCCCCGGGTCAGAGCTGGTGGCGGTGGGCGCGGTCGCGGACCATCAGCGCCGCGCGCTTCTCCGGTAGGCGGATCTCCTCGGCGTAGTGGAAGCCGGCGCCCAGGAACGCCGCGACGGACGCGGTGTTGCGCAGGTCGGGTTCGGCGAGGACCCGGCCGCACCGGGGGCGCTGGTTGAGGACGAGGTCGGCGGTGGCGCGCAGCAGCGCCGTGCCGAGGCCCCGGCCGCGGTCGCGGTCGGGGCCGATGAGCAGGTGGATGCCGGTGTCGTGCGGGCGGGCCCGGTAGTAGCGGGCGACGCGGTCCAGGTCGGCGCGGTAGATCTCCCAGTAGCTCATCGGGACGCCGTCCAGGACGCCCAGGCAGGGCACGCTGCGGCCGTCACCGGCCAGTTGGGGACGCAGGTGGGCGGCGGTGATCTCCGGGGAGCCGGCCAACTCCCAGAAGGCGGCGACGGCGGGGTCGTTCATCCAGGCGGCGATCCGGTCGAGGTCGCGGTCCGGGTCCACGGGGACGAGGGCGAACGGCCCGGCGGGGGTGTCGGCCGGCGGCCAGTGGGCGAGGTCGTCCAGCAGCGGGCCCGCGGCCGGGGTGGTGGCAGCGGGCGGCAGCGCGCGGGGGTCGGGCGCGGGCGGGTCGCCGAGGGTGTCGTCCGGCGCGGGGGTGAGGCCGGATTCGGTGGGTGACACGTGACGCACTCCTGGGGGGCTGGGTCGACGGGGACGACGGGGCCTAGGGCGCGAGCGGATTGGACAGGGTGACGTACACGGATTGGGTGTCGACCGGGCCGACGAGTTCGTCCAGGCCGTGCAGCCGGGTCGCGAGGTTGGCCTTGCAGCGCAGCGTGCGGGCGGAGAGCAGCCGCTCCGGCAGCGTCGAGCGGTGGGCCCGGGGGGCCGCCGCGGCGTCGAGGAGGAACCGCCGGAAGGCGGCGAGCAGGACCTCCTCGCGGATCAGGCGGGCCGCGCCGAACGCCCCGATGAGCCCGAAGACGTTGTTGATGCCGAGGTAGTAGGCGAAGCGCTCGTCGGTGACGTCGTCGGCGACGAAGGTGTCGCTGGCGGTGCCGACCCCGGGCAGTCGGCGTTCCAGCTCGGCGCGGCGGGAGGCCCGGAAGTAGTAGCCCTGGTTGTCGCGGTAGCGGCCGCCGGCCGGCCAGCCGTCGGCGTCCAGCAGGACGAGGGTGTTCTGCTGGTGGGCCTCCAGGGCGACGCCGGCCGTGCCGTCGAGCCAGAGGACGGGCCGGACGACGGTTTCGAGGTAGCGCAGGAACCACTCGATGGCCACCGGCCCGGCCGGCCGACCGGTGCGGGAGCTGAGCGCGCCGACCACGCTCTCCAGGCGCGAGCGCATCACGCCGTGGCCCGGCCAGGGGCGCGGGGCGGTGAGCCCGGCGATGCAGACGGCGTCCTCGGTGGGGCCGAAGGGCTGGTGGCGGATGACGACGTCGAAGCCTTGGACGGGGGTGCCGTCCGGTCCGTCGACGGCGAGGTACGCCGCGTCGCGGACGACGTCGAAGCCGGGGGTGCCGGGGAAGGCGGCCCGCCACTGCGCGGCCAGGCCGGTGCGCAGCAGCCGGTGGACCTCGACGCCGCGGAGCAGTTCCTTGCGGAGGTTCTCCCGGCGGGAGTTGGTGATGCGCAGCCCCAGGGAGAGCTTGAGCATCGCGGGCGCGCCCGGGCGGCAGACGGTGCGGACGGAGGAGGTGGGGTACCAGTGGGGTCCGTGCGGGCCGAGGTCGTGCAGCAGTCCGGCGTCGCGCAGGGCCGCGGTCTCGGGGCGGGTGGCGAGGTCCCGGGCCTGCCAGGGGTGCAGCGGCAACGGCACGGTGCCGGCGGGCAGCGGCAGCCCGTCGCCGGCGAGTTCGGCGGCGAGTTGCGCGGCCGGGACGGTGCGGCCGCGCTCGGTCCAGGCGGAGTCGGTGGCGATCGCGGAGGGGTGGACGGCCACCCAGTGCAGTGGGAAGGCGCCGCGGAGTTCGGGCGAGTAGGCGTGGGTCTCGGCTTCGGTGAGGCCCTCGCGGCTCTTGGGCGTGGGGTGCAGGGGGTGGCCCAGGAGGAGCGACTGCTCGGCTTCGAGGAAGCGGGAGCCCTGGTCCGCGGCGGGGTGGGCGCGCCGGTCGGCGATGAACAGGGCGGTGGTGCGGACGGAGTTGGCGACCCGGCCGACGAGTTCGGCGCCGTCGCCGTCCGGGGCCTGCGGGGCGTCGTCCGCGGCGGGCGGCTCGTCGCCGTCGGCGACCCGGTGCTCGCCGCCGTCGGAGGCCCGTCGGTCGCCGTGGTGCGCGGCCTCGCGGCGCAGGAGGGCGGCGAGGGTGACGGCGTCCAGCGGGGCGGAGCCGGGCGGGGTGCCTTCGAGGGTGGGGGCGCCCAGGCGGTGCCAGCCGGTGGGTGACCAGTAGCGGACGGGGACGTGCAGGGCGGCGGCGCTGGCGTGCAGGGCCAGGCGCAGCCGGCCGGCGGCCGGGCGGGGCGTGCCGTGCTCGCGGAGCCAGCAGCGGAGCAGGTTCTCGATGCCGGCGGCGTCGGCGGCGACGGTCGGGTCCGGGTGGTCGAGGGGGTCGGCGTCGGGGTGGCGCACGGGGTCGTACGACCCGGGCTCGTGGTGGTCGGCGGCCGGGGTCTGCTGGTGGCAGGTGTCGTCGCCGGGGCGGCGCTGTTGCCGGGGGACGGACGGTTCGATGAGGCCGGCGCCGGGGTGGTGGGCGGGGAACCGTTCGGTCGCCTGGGTGCCGTCGGGACCGGGGCGTTCGTTCATGCGGGGGTGCCTCGCAGGGTGGTGGGTGGCGAGCCCAGGGGCCCGGGAGTGGCGCGGCCGGCCGCCGCGATGGCGTCGGCGAGGCGGTCGAGGACCGCGTCCGCCTGTTCGTCGGTGAGGGTCAGGGGCGGCAGCAGGCGGATGACGGCGGAGTGCCGGCCGCCGAGTTCGACGATCAGGCCGCGGTCCAGGCATGCCTGTTGGACGGCGGCGGCGAGGGCCGGGTCGGCGGGCCGGGCACCCAGGGCGTCGGCGGCGCCGTCCCGGTCGACGATCTCCACGCCGAGCATCAGGCCGCGGCCGCGGACGTCGCCGATGCAGTCGTGGGCGGCGGCGAGGTCGCGGAGCCGGCCGAGCATGGTGGCGCCGAGCGTGGCGGCGCGGGCGGCGAGGCCGTTGCGGCGGACGTAGGCGAGGGTGGCGGTGCCGGCGGCCATGGCGAGTTGGTTGCCGCGGAAGGTGCCGGCGTGCGCGCCGGGGCGCCAGGCGTCCAGTTCCTCGCGGTAGACGATGACGGCGAGCGGGAGGCTGCCGCCGATCGCCTTGGAGAGCACCAGGACGTCGGGCACGATGCCGCTCTGCTCGACGGCCCAGAAGGTGCCGGTGCGTCCGACGCCGGTCTGCACCTCGTCGACGATGAGCGGGATGTCGCGGGCGGCGGTGAGTTCGCGCATCCGGCGCAGCCAACCGGCCGGCGCGGGGATCACGCCGCCCTCGCCCTGGACCGGTTCGAGGATCATGCCGGCGGGCCGGGGCACCCCGCCCTTGGGGTCGTCGAGGAGGTTCTCGGTCCAGCGCGCGGAGAGTTCGGCGCCGTGCTCGCCGCCGACGCCGAAGGGGCAGCGGTAGGCGTACGGGTAGGGCAGTCGGGTCACGCCGGGGTGGCGGGCGCCCCCGGAGGCGGCCAGGGCGTCCGCGGTCATGCCGTGGTAGGCGCCGGAGAAGGCCGCCAGGCCGTTCCGTCCGGTGGCGGTGCGGACGAGGGTGAAGGCGGCCTCGACGGCGTCGGTGCCGGCCGGGCCGCAGAACTGGATCCGGCCCTTTTCCGCCAACTCGCCCGGCAGGGTGGCGAACAGCTCGGTGGTGAAGGCGTCCTTGACCGGGGTGGCCAGGTCGAGGACGTGCAGCGGCGCGCCGGAGTCGAGGACGGCGCGGACGGCTTCCAGGACCACGGGGTGGTTGTGGCCCAGGGCCAGGGTGCCGGCTCCGGAGAGGCAGTCGAGGTAGCGCCGGCCGTCGGCGCCCTCGATGGTCAGCCCGCGGGCGCGCACCGGGACGATCGGCAGCGAACGCGCGTAGGTGCGGGCGGCGGACTCACGCAGGGCCTGGCGGCGCAGGATCCCCTCGTGGGCCGGCGGCGCGGCCGCCGGCACGGATTCGGTCAACGCCACGGCAGTTGTGTCCTCCTGCTGGTGAACGGCTGGATACCGCGCGGGCCCGACCGGCGGCCCGGCCGTCCCCCGTACGTACCAACGACGCCGGCCGCGCGGGAACACGGCTGACGGCAAGATCCTTGACGGCCGGGAACCGGGGACCCGGGTACCGCCGTCCCTGCGAACACCGGCATAGTGGGGGGCTGCACCCGGATCTTGCGGTTCATGACAAGGCGCTGACCCGGGCACCGCTCACGAGCCCTTCCGGCTCCGTCCGTTTGACACAGGGGGAGAACCACCCATGCGATCGATACGTCGGCCCGTGCTGGCCGCCGCCGCCCTCACCGCCGTGGTGGCGCTCACCGCGACGGGCTGCGGGCCCTCGGGCGACAACGCGGACGCCAAGCCGTCCGAGTCGGCCCAGGACACCGCCGGCGGAGGCGCGATCAAGATCCCCAAGGAGCTCCAGGACAAGCTCAAGGAACACGGGCTCGACCTGGACAAGTGGAAGAACGGCGAGTGGAAGAACTGGGACAAGGACACCTGGTTCCGCGAGGCCGGCGAGTTCATCAACCCGGTCATCAAGAACTTCTGGAACCCGGACAAGATCGGTAAGGTCAAGCCCCCGCAGGACCCGAGCAAGATCTCGGACATCACCGAGGACCAGGGCAAGACGGACCCGGAGCCGACCGCGGTGCCCGCGCGTGCGGTAAAGACCCCGTACACCTCGACCGCGCCGGGCGTCGGCCTGCTGCTCTTCAGCACGCCGCAGGGCGAGTCCCGCTGCTCCGCCACCGTCGTCAAGGACCCGGCCCACCCGGGCAAGTCCAACCTCGTGTGGACCGCCGCGCACTGCGTGCACGCCGGCAAGAGCGGCGGTTGGTACCGGAACATGATGTTCGTCCCGAACTTCAACCGGACCGGTGTCTCGGCCGCCCAGATGAAGACCACGCCCTACGAGGACCGGGTCCCGGCGGGCAAGTGGTGGGCGGACGACATGGCGACGACCAAGGAGTGGATCTCCGGCGGCGGCGCCGTTCCGGGCGTGCCGATGGCCCCGTACGACTTCGCGCTGATGCACGTGAAGCCGGAGGAGAGCACCGGCGGCAAGTCGCTGGAGGAGATGGCCGGCGGCGCCTACGCGGTGGACTTCGGTGCCCCGGCGATGTCGAAGATCCCCAGCCTGACGGCGCAGGGCTACCCGGCCGAGGCCCCGTTCGACGGTGCGGCGCAGCAGTCCTGCACCGACAAGCCGAGCCGGCTGACGATGGACGCCAAGAAGCCGACCATGTACCGGATCGGCTGCACCATGACCGGCGGTTCGTCCGGTGGCCCCTGGTTCATCAAGGGCTCCGACGGCCAGCCGGTGCTGATCTCGAACACGTCGATGGGGCCGCGTCCGGCCCAGTGGCTGGCCGGCCCGCACCTGGGCACGGAGGCCAAGTCGATCTTCGACGCGATGAGCAAGAAGTGGGCGAACCAGCAGTAGGGGCCTGAGGGTGGCGCCGGGGCGCGGCACCACCCCGCCCGCACGGTCCGCTCCGCGTGACGCACGGCGAAGGCCCGCCCCCGGTGATCCGGGGGCGGGCCTTTGTCACGCGCGCGCGGCGGTGCGCTCCGCGGCCGTCAGGCGGCCGGGACGAACGGCCGGAACTCGGCGGCCAGTTCCTCGTGGACGCGGGCCTTGAGGACCGTGCCGTCGGCGGTGTGCTCCTCGGAGATGACCTCGCCCTCGGCGTGCGCCCGGGAGACCAGGGCGCCCTGGGTGTAGGGCACCAGCGCCTCGATCTCGACCTGCGGGCGCGGGAGTTCCTCGTCGAGCAGGGTCAACAGCTCGGCGATGCCTTCGCCGGTGCGGGCGGAGACCACCAGGGCGCGCTTCTCCTGGCGCAGCAGCCGCTGGAGCGTCAACGGATCGGCCGCGTCGGCCTTGTTGACCACGACGATCTCGGGCACCTCGGTGGCGCCCACGTCGCGGATCACCTCGCGGACCGCCGCCAGTTGCTCCTCCGGCACCGGGTGCGAGCCGTCGACCACGTGCAGGATGAGGTCGGCGTCGGCGACCTCCTCCATGGTGGAGCGGAACGCCTCCACGAGGTGGTGCGGCAGGTGGCGGACGAAGCCGACGGTGTCGGCGAGGGTGTAGAGCCGCCCGCTGGGGGTCTCGGCCCGGCGGACGGTCGGGTCCAGGGTGGCGAACAGGGCGTTCTCCACCAGGACGCCGGCGCCAGTGAGGCGGTTGAGCAGGGAGGACTTGCCGGCGTTGGTGTAGCCGGCGATGGCGACCGAGGGGACCTTGTTGCGCCGGCGCTCCTGGCGCTTGACGTCCCGGCCGGTCTTCATCTCCGCGATCTCCCGGCGCATCTTCGCCATCTTCTCGCGGATCCGCCGCCGGTCCGTCTCGATCTTGGTCTCACCGGGACCACGGGTGGCCATGCCGCCGCCCGCCGAACCGGAGCCGCCGCCACCCATCTGTCGGGACAGCGACTGGCCCCAACCACGGAGCCTGGGCAGCATGTACTGCATCTGTGCCAGCGAGACCTGCGCCTTGCCCTCCCGGGACTTGGCGTGCTGGGCGAAGATGTCGAGGATCAGGGCGGTCCGGTCGACCACCTTGACCTTGACGACGTCCTCCAGGTGGATCAGCTGGCCCGGGGAGAGTTCACCGTCGCAGACCACGGTGTCGGCCCCGGATTCGAGCACGATGTCGCGCAGCTCCAGGGCCTTGCCGGAGCCGATGTAGGTGGCCGGGTCCGGCTTGTCGCGGCGCTGGATGACGCCGTCGAGCACCATCGCACCGGCGGTCTCGGCCAACGCGGACAGCTCGGCGAGGGAGTTCTCCGCCTCCTGCACCGTCCCGGACGTCCAGACGCCGACGAGTACCACGCGCTCCAGGCGCAGCTGCCGGTACTCGACCTCGGTGACGTCCTCGAGCTCGGTGGAGAGCCCGGCGACGCGGCGCAGTGCCGCGCGTGCGGAGCGGTCGTACTGGTCGCCGTCGCGCTCCCCGTCGATCTCGTGGCTCCAGGCGACGTCCTCTTCCATCAGGGCGTCGGCCCGAAGGCTCTCGGGGAGGCGCTGCCGGTCCTGCGGAAGGGAAGAAGAGGAGGTCATTTGATCCTTTGTGTCGTTGGGAGCCCCCAGGGACCGGTCGGTCCCGCCGGGGCTGGATGGCTGTGCCGTTCGCTGTGGTCAACGTCCGGGCCGGCCCGCAGATTCCCGGGCGTCGGGCCCGGCCGACCCGATGATGGTCGCACGGCCGGGAGACGGGCGTCACGCGGGTTTTCCGGTGCTTTCGCGGTGTTCCCGTACGGGCCGGTGGTCCGCGTACGGGCCGGTGGCTCCTGTACCTGCCGCGCAGCGCCCGCCCCCGGCCTCGGTCACGCCTTGTGGAGGTGCGGCGCACCCGGCGTGACGGCCACCCGCGGCGCCGACTGCGGCGTCTTGCCGTCCGCCGCGGACTGCTTGGCCGCCTGCGGCTTCCACTCGGGGTGTCCGGGCATCGGCGGGGTCTTGGCCCCGTAGAGCCACTCCCAGAAGAAGCCGGAGAGGTTGTGGCCGTAGATGTCGGAGGCCAGCGAGATGAAGTCGGCGGTGCCGGCCGAACCGTCGCGGTGCTTGGCCACCCACTCCCGCTCCAGGCGGTCGAAGCCGGCCTTGCCCATCTTGTGCTGCAGGGCGTACAGGACGAGGGCGCTGCCGTCGTAGACGATCGGCCGGAAGATGCCGATCTTCCGGCCCTGGTCGGGCAGCTTGGGCAGGGCCGGCGGGCCGCCCTCCGCGCGCCACCCGTCGGACGCCTGGTAGGCCCGCTGCATCCGGGCCTCCAGGGAGGCTCGCGGGTCGCCCTTCTCCTGTGCGTAGAGGGCCTCGTACCAGGTGGCGTGGGCTTCGTTGAGCCAGACGTCGGACCACCGGCGGGGGCTGACGCTGTCGCCGAACCACTGGTGGGACAGCTCGTGCACCATCACCGACTCCACGTACCAGTCCGGCAGCTGGGGGGTGGTGAACAGCCGCTTCTCGAAGAGCGAGAGGGTCTGCGTCTCCAGCTCGAAGCCGGTGCTGGCGTCGGCCAGCAGCACCCCGTACGTCTCGAACGGGTACGGTCCGACCTTCCGCTCCATCCAGGCCACCTGGTCCGGCGTCTTGGCGAGCCAGCGGGCGAGCGCGCCGCGGGTGCCGGCCGGGACCACGTCGCGCAGCGGCAGCCCGTGCGGTCCGCGGTGCGTCACCACGCTGGAGCGGCCGATGGAGACCTGCGCGAGTTCGGTGGCCATGGGGTGGGCGGTGCGGTAGGTCCAGGTGCGGCGCGGGCCGCGGGTGCCCTCGCCGACGGGCAGCCCGTTGGCGACCACCGTCAGCCCCTGGGGGGCGGTGACGTGGAAGGTGAAGTAGGCCTTGTCGGACGGGTGGTCGTTGCAGGGGAAGACGCGGTGTGCGGCGTCGGCCTGATTGGCCATCGCGAGTCCGTCGCGGGTGCGGATCCAGCCGCCGTTGCCCTTGCCGCGCGGGTCGGTGGTGTGGTGGACGACGATCCGGAGCTTCTGCCCGGGGGTGATGTGCGCGGCCGGGGTGAGCACGATGTCCTCGCCGGCCTGTTGGTGCGCGGCGGGGCGGCCGTCGATCTGGACGGAGCGGACGGTGCCGTCGGCGAAGTCGAGGTTGAGCTGGTCGAGGGTGGCGGTGGCCTCGGCGTTGATCACGGTCACCGCGTCGATCGGGCGGTCGTTGTGGCCCGAGTAGTCGAGGGAGATGTCGTACGAGATGACGTGGTAGCCGGGGTTGCCGAGGGAGGGGAAGAGGCGGTCGCCGATGCCCTGCGGTTCGGCGGGCTGCGGGGCGGCCGCGGCGACGGTGGCGGCGATCGCGAGGCCGAGGGCGGCGACCCGGCGGGGCGCCCGGCCGTGGCGGGCGCCGGGGCGCCGGCCGGCGGTGGCGTGCGCGGAACGGTCGGTGGTGCGGTCGGAGGCGGTCCCGTCGGGCTCGCGGGACGGACGGCGCAAGGGAAGCGACATGGGCTACCGCTATCAGCGCGGCCCGCCCACCCGTGGACGGCACGTCAGCACGGCACCCGAACGAGCGGCACCACGGCCATCCGGCTTGCGCCCGCGCGCCGGATCTGTCCCCGGCCCTGCCCGCGGGTGCCCGGGGCCTACGTACGCACCGTCGTGGTGGCCCGGACCACGTCGAAGACACCCGGTACTTGGCGCATCGCGCGCATCAGGGAGGGCAGGCCGGCGGCGTTGGGCAGGTGGAGGGTGTAGGTGTGCCGGACGAGTTGCTCGTGCGGGGGTTCGACGGCCGCGGAGACCACGGCGGCGCCCTGGGCGGCGATCGCCTCGGTCAGGTCGGGCAGCAGGTGCGGCCGGCTGAACGCCTCGGCCAGCAGCGTCACCCGGCAGCCGGGGCCGCCCGGGCCGGCGCCGCGCCAGCGCACCCCGACCGGCTGCCGGCCCATCGCCGCCATCCGGGCCACCGCGGGACACAGGGCGCGGTGCACGGTGACCGCGCCGCCGCGGACCGCGAAGCCGGTGACGGTGTCCGGCGGCACCGGCGTGCAGCAGCCGGCCAGTCGGACGGCGGCGCCGGGCAGGTCGGCCACCGCGAGGCCGGAGGCGGTGGCGGCGTGGTCCGGGCCGGCGGAGCGGTGGGCGGGCGCCCGTCGGCGTTCGGCGCGCCGCCCGGCGGGCGTGGCGGGCGGCTCGCCGGTGTCCTGCGGGCGGGCCAGCCACCGGGAGATGGCGAGCCGGGCGGCGGGGGTGCGCGCGTGGTCGAGCCACTGGGGCGAGGGGCCGGCGGAGTCCGGGGCCATCAGCAGGTGGAGGCTGTCGCCGTCGCACAGGACGGTGCCGAGGGTGACCAGGCGGCCGTTGACGCGGGCGCCGATGCAGCCGTGCCCGGCGTCGCCGTGCCGGGCGTACGCCGCGTCCACGCAGCTCGCGCCGGCGGGCAGTCCGATCGTGCCGCCGGGGTCGTCCGCGGCGGCGCCGGCGCAGAAGACGGCGATCTCGCCCTCCTGGGCGAGATCGTCGCGGAGCGAGGTCCAGAAGGTGTCCGGATCGGGGGTGGTGCGCTGCCACGTCAACAGCCGGTCGAGCCAGCCGGGGCGGGTCGGGTCGGCTCGCTCGCCCTCGGGGGCGTCGGCGCCGTCGGTGGGGACGTGCGGATCGCCCAGGGCGATCACCCCGGCCTCGGCGACCCGGTGCATCCGGTGGGTGCGGATCAGGGTTTCGGCGACGTCGCCGCCCTCGCCGCTGATGGCGGTGTGCAGCGACTGGTAGAGGTTGAACTTGGGGGTCGCGATGAAGTCCTTGAACTCCGAGACCACCGGGGTGAAGCAGGTGTGCAGTTCGCCGAGGACGGCGTAGCAGTCGGCGTCCTCGGTCACCAGGACCAGCAGGCGCCCGAGGTCCGCGGCGGTGAGCCGGCCCCGCGCCAGCAGGACCCGGTGCACGGAGACGAAGTGCCGTGGCCGGACGAGGACTTGGGCGTCGATGCCGGCGTCGGCGAGGATCGCGCGGGCCCGGGCGGCGAGCGCGGCGAGCGGGTCGGAGCGGCCGGCGTACGAGGCGACGAGGTGCCGGGTCGCGGTGTACTCCTCGGGGTGCAGGACCGCGAAGACCAGGTCCTCCAGCTCGGTCTTGAGCGCTTGGACGCCGAGGCGTTCGGCGAGCGGGATCAGCACGTCTCTGGTGACCCCGGCGATCCGGGCCTGCTTCTCCGGGCGCATCACGCCGAGGGTGCGCATGTTGTGCAGCCGGTCGGCGAGTTTGATGGACATCACCCGGACGTCGTTGCCGGTGGCGACGAGCATCTTGCGGAAGGTCTCCGGCTCGGCGGCGGCGCCGTAGTCGACCTTCTCCAGTTTGGTGACGCCGTCGACCAGGTAGCAGACCTCGGCGCCGAACTCCGTCCGCACCTGATCGAGGGTCACCTCGGTGTCCTCGACGGTGTCGTGGAGCAGGGAGGCGGTCAACGTCGTGGTCTCCGCGCCGAGTTCGGCGAGGATCAGGGTCACCGCTAGCGGGTGGGTGATGTACGGCTCGCCGCTCTTGCGCGTCTGACCGCGGTGCGAGGACTCGGCGCGTTGGTACGCCTTGCTGAGGATGTCGAGGTCGGCGTCGGGGTGGTGGCGGCGGTGCACCTTGGCGACGTGTTCCAGGGCGTCCGGGAGGCCGTCGCGGGCGGCCGGGCCGAGGAGCGCGGCGCGGCCGATGCGGCGCAGTCCCCGGAGCGCCGGCCGGGGGCGGCCGCGCCTGCGGTCCGCTGCTTCAGGGTTACCAGGGTTCGTGGCCTCTGCGCTCATGGGCACCTCCGGCGGCGTCGACCGGCGGTGGGACGGCGTCAGTTCGGGCGCCCGGGCCGGTGCTTGATGCTACCGAGCCCATCACGCAGCGCTGTCCGCCTCTCGCTCAGCGTGAAACGGATCACCCATTCGAGGGAAGTTTCTGGCCGGAATCGTTTCTCCTCGCCGAAACCGTTTCCCCTGGTCGAGGGGCGTGCTCCGGCGCTCGCGGCCCGTTCCCGTCAGCTGGCGAGTGCGCCCGCCAGCCACTCCGGCTCGAAGGTGCCCTCGGCGACGATCACGGCCGGTCCGGTCATTTCGACGGTGCCGTCCGGCAGCTCGGTGAGGGTCAGGCTGCCGCCGAGGACGTCGACGGTGTACGTCACCGGGGTGCCGGTCACGGCCGGGTCCAGGCCGTCCCTGCGGGCGGTGGCGACGGCCACCGCGCAGGCGCCGGTGCCGCAGGAGCGGGTCTCGCCGGAGCCGCGCTCGTGGACCCGCATCGCCACGTGGCGCGGGCCGCGGTCCACGACGAACTCGATGTTGACGCCGTGCGGGTAGACCGCGGCCGGGCTGAACTGCGGTTGTGCGCGCAGCTCCCCGGCGTGCGCCAGGTCCTCGACGAACGCGACGGCGTGCGGATTGCCCATGTTGACGTTGCGGGCCGGCCAGCTGCGCCCGTCGACCTCGACCACCACGCCGTCCTCGGGGAGCGCGGCGCGCCCCATGGCGACGGTGACGTCGCCGGTCTTGGCGAGGTGCACGCGGAGCACTCCGGTACGGGTGGCGATCGCCACGTCGCCGGCCTCGACCAGCTCGGCGTGCAGGAGGTACCGGGCGAAGACCCGCAGGCCGTTGCCGCACATCTCGGCGATCGAGCCATCGCCGTTGCGGTAGTCCATGAACCACTCGGCCTCGTCGGCCATCGCCCGCGCGTCGGGGTGCGCGGCGGACCGCACCACGTGCAGCAGCCCGTCGCCGCCCACTCCGGCCCGGCGGTCGCAGATCCGGGCGACGGCGGTCGCGGACAGGTCGAGCCGGCCGTCCGGATCCGGGACGATCACGAAGTCGTTCTCGGTGCCGTGGCCCTTGAGGAAGGCGATGCGCTGCGTGCTGGTCACCCCTGAATCCTACGGCCAGCGCGGCGCGCCGGCCGGCCGGGGCGGGGCCCGGCGCCGGGGGCGGCCGCGCGCCTCAGCGGAGGCGGGCCACCCGCCAGATGGCCAGGGTCGCGAGGACGGCGACCACGGCCGCGTAGAGGAGGACCACCCGCCAGTTCGCGCGGCGTCCGGAACCGCGGACCGGCAGGCCGGGCCAGGTGTGGCCGACCCGGCGGGCCGCCATCATGCCGGTGCCGGCGGCGCAGCAGCACAGCAGCAGGCCGAGCATCGCGATGACCGCGCCGCCGTCGCCGCCGAACTCGAAGGCCAGCGGGAAGGCGAACATCAGCGAGCCGAGGGCGGCCAGCGCCACGATCGGGGCGAGCTGCCACAGCCGCAGCCGCCGGGGCGGGCGCAGGTCGCGGAAGGACTCGCCGCCCTCGGGGGACGCGCCCGGCTCGGCGTCGGGGCCGTCCGAGGCGTCGAGGGTGGCCGGGGGGCTGTCGGGGAGGCCGTCGGCGTCGTGGGCCGGCGGGCCGTCCTCGGCCAGCGGTGCGGTTCCGGCGCCGTCCGGGTCCGGTTGTTGGGCACGGTTGCGAGGGCTGGCCTCCATTGCCACGCGCCCTCCCCACTGCCAGATTGCACGCCTCGATCGAAGGTCGATGATGACACGCCCTCAGCGACCCGGATGACGGCCGGAGCGTCCCGATGCCATGACGTGATCAGGCTGTGACCGGTCGTTCGAGCAACGCCAGTGCCAGGGACGGGAGGTCGGCCCGGCGGTCGGCGGCCCCGCTGAGCCAGTGGACCCTCGGGTCCCGGCGGAACCACGAGTCCTGGCGGCGGGCGAAGCGCTTGGTGGCGCGCACCGTCTCGTCGCGCGCCGCCTGCTCGGTGCACTCCCCCGCCAGGTAGCCGAGCACCTGCTGGTAGCCGAGCGCGCGGGAGGCGGTCCGGCCCTCGCGCAGCCCGTCGGCGGTCAGCCGCCGCACCTCGTCGACCAGGCCGGCCTCCCACATCCGGTCGACCCGGGTGGCGATGCGCGCGTCCAGTTCGGGGCGCTCGACGTCCACGCCGATCTGCAGGGTGTCGTAGACGGCTTCGTGGCCGGGGAGGTTGGCGGTGAACGGGCGGCCGGTGATCTCGATGACCTCCAGGGCGCGCACGATCCGGCGGCCGTTGCCGGCCAGGATGGCGCGGCCGGCCTCCGGGTCGGCGGCGGCGAGCCGGGCGTGCAGGGCACCGCTGCCCAGTTCGGCGAGCTCGGCCTCCAGGCGGGCCCGGACCGCGGGGTCGGTGCCGGGGAAGTCCAGGGCGTCGAGGGCGCCGCGGACGTAGAGGCCGGAGCCGCCGACCAGGACCGGGGTGCGGCCCTCGGCGAGCAGCCGGTCGATCTCGGCGCGGGCGAGCCGCTGGTACTCGGCGACGTTGGCGGCGCGGGTGACGTCCCAGATGTCGAGGAGGCGGTGCGGCACGCCCTGCTGCTCCTCGGGGGTGAGCTTGGCGGTGCCGATGTCCATGCCCCGGTAGAGCTGCATCGAGTCGGCGTTGATCACTTCGCCGCCGAGGTGCTGGGCGAGCGCGACGCCCAGGTCGGACTTTCCGGCCGCGGTGGGGCCGACGACGGCGATGACCCGGGGGGTGGGGACGACGGTGTTCACCCCGTCAGTCTCGCAAACCTCGACCGGTCATCTCGAACGAGCGACGTGACGGGGCACCGACGGCGTCGTTGCCTGTTGCGAGATCCCGAATGCCGGCGCGCTGCCGGGGCCCGTCGGGCGGCACTGGATGACGCTCCGGGCGACGCGGGATTTCCCCCACACGAGGAATGTAGGAGCTAGTTATGGGCGTGTTTTCGCTGTTCCGCCGGCGCAAGTCCGACGCGGCGGAGGAGAGTGCCGCGACGGCCGCGGCGGAGGCTGCGGCGGAGGGGACGCCGGGGACGGACGAGGCCGCCGCCCCGGAGCCGGCAGCGTCCGGTGCGCCGGTGCCGGCCGAGGAGGCGGCGGAGCCCGCGACGGACGGCGCCGCGCAGGCACCGGAGGCCGCGGCGGCGGACTCCGCGGCCGAGCCGGCCGAGGAGCCGGCGACGGACGGTGCGGAGGGCGCCGTGGCCACCGCGGAGGCCGCCGTGGCGGAGGGCGCGGGGGCCGCGCCGGAGCCGGCCGGGGCGGGTGCGACGGACGGCGGCGCCGCGATCCCGCGGCAGCAGTCGGTGGCGGCGGTGGACAGCGAGGCCGGCGAGGGCGCGCAGAAGTAGCCGCTCGACGCGAGGGCGCGGCGGACCGGGAGCCGGTTGAGCTCCCGGTCCGCCGCGCCCTCGCGTGCGGTGCGGGTGGTGGCGTGCGCCGCGAGTGCGGTTACGTCCAGGCCGCCACGGCGTAGCCGACGCCGTACGGGGCCTCCTCGTGCAGCAGCTGGCCGCGCAGCCCGGCGTCCTCGGCGGCGCCCGCCAGGACCTGCCAGCAGGACCGCCCGGACACCATGAGGTCGGCGGCGAGCCGCTCGTCCAGGGCGGCCAGGGCGGCCGTGTCGGCGGCCCCCAGGGCGCGGGCCGCACCGGCGTCGAACGCCCCGGCCCGCTCGTCGAAGTAGCCGGGGGCCTTGACGGAGCGGCGGGCGCTGCCGTCGCCGAGCACCAGCAGGGCCACCCGGGGCGCGGCCCCGGCGAGTTCCCGGCCCAGCGGCCGGCAGCGGTCGCCGGGCAGGGACTCGGGCACGCCGAACGCCTCCACAGGCACCTCGAACCGGTCCGCGCGGGACAGCAGCCAGGCGCCGACGGCCAGCGCGGGCGGCAGCTGCGGCCCGCTCCACGGCGTCGGGCCGGCGGCCCCCAGTGTCACGTCGAGGTCCACCCCGAAGCCGCGGAAGGAGCCGGTGGAGCCCTGCGGGTAGCGGGTCGCGGCGGTCCCGTCGGCGGTCGGTGCGAGCACGACCAGCCGGTCGGGACGGGCCGCGGCGAGCACCCCGAGCGCGTCCCGGCAGGCGGCCCGCACCGGGTCCAGTTCCGGTGCGGCGCCCGTGGCGACCTCGGGGACGAGCAGCGGCGGGCAGGGGCAGAGGGCGGCGGCTACGAGCATGCACGCAGCGTAACGCCCGGGTCGCCGCCCGGGGCCTCGGGTCGGCTGGGATCAGTCGCAGCCGCAGCCGCCCGAGGCGGCCGGCAGCGGGGCGGGGACGCCGACCTTCGGCAGGCCCAGCAGCACCCCGGCCGGCGCGGCGGCCGGCGCGGTGTCCTTGGCGTTGCGCTTCTCCCAGGCGTCGCCGGCGCGGGTGCGGCGCACGCCGAGCACCTCGCCCTCGGCCAGGAGGTGGTGCGGGGCGGCGTAGGTGATCTCGACGGTGACCACGTCACCGGGGCGCACCGGCTCGTCCGGCTTGGTGAAGTGGACCAGGCGGCTGTCGGGGGCGCGGCCGGAGAGCCGGTGCGTGGCGCCGTCCTTGCGGCCCTCGCCCTCCGCGACCATCAGGTCCAGGGTGCGGCCGACCTGCTTCTTGTTCTCGCTCCAGGAGATCTCCTCCTGGAGGGCGACCAGGCGCTCGTAGCGGGCCTGCACGACCTCCTTGGGGATCTGCCCGGCCATCTCGGCGGCCGGGGTGCCGGGCCGCTTGGAGTACTGGAAGGTGAACGCCTGGGAGAACCGGGCCTCGCGGACGACGTGCAGGGTCTGCTCGAAGTCCTCCTCGGTCTCGCCGGGGAAGCCGACGATGATGTCGGTGGTGAGCGCCGCGTGCGGGATGGCGGCGCGCACCTTCTCGATGATGCCGAGGTAGCGCTCCTGGCGGTACGAGCGGCGCATCGCCTTCAGGACGGTGTCGGAACCCGACTGGAGCGGCATGTGCAGCTGCGGCATCACGTTGGGCGTCTCGGCCATCGCCGCGATCACGTCGTCGGTGAAGTCGCGCGGGTGCGGGGAGGTGAAGCGGACCCGCTCCAGCCCCTCGATCGCGCCGCAGGCCCGCAGCAGCTTGCTGAACGCCTCGCGGTCGCCCATGTCGGAGCCGTAGGCGTTGACGTTCTGGCCGAGCAGGGTGATCTCGGAGACGCCCTCGGCGACCAGCGCCTCGATCTCGGCGAGGATCTCGCCGGGGCGGCGGTCCTTCTCCTTGCCGCGCAGCGCCGGGACGATGCAGAAGGTGCAGGTGTTGTTGCAGCCGACGGAGATGGAGACCCAGGCCGCGTAGGCGCTCTCCCGGCGGGTGGGCAGCGTGGAGGGGAACGCCTCCAGCGACTCGGCGATCTCGACCTGCGCCTCCTCCTGGACGCGGGCGCGCTCCAGGAGGACCGGCAGCTTGCCGATGTTGTGCGTGCCGAAGACGACGTCCACCCAGGGCGCCCTCTTCACGATGGTGTCGCGGTCCTTCTGGGCCAGGCAGCCGCCGACCGCGATCTGCATCCCGGGGCGGCGGGCCTTCATCGGCGCGAGCCGGCCGAGGTTGCCGTACAGCCGGTTGTCGGCGTTCTCCCGCACCGCGCAGGTGTTGAAGACGACGACGTCCGCATCGCCCTCGCCGGTGCCCTCCGGGGCCCGTACGTAGCCCGCGTCCTCCAACAGGCCCGAGAGCCGTTCGGAATCATGGACGTTCATCTGGCACCCGTAGGTGCGCACCTCGTACGTTTTCACTTCGGCCACTGCTCCACCGGGCACGTCGTTACCGCTCACCCGTCCAGGGTACGGGCTCCGGGCGGGGCCTTCGGCGGCCCGCTGCGCGCGGCGGTACCACGGGGCGGCGCCGGGCTCAGGCCGCGGTGAAGCGGGCCTGCGGTGCGCCGTGCAGCCGGCCCGGGGGCAGCTTCCGGCCGAAGGCGACCAGGAGGAGGTCCTGGGCGGCGCCGCGGAGCGGGGTTCCGGTGCCGTGGGACCAGTCGAGGTCGTCGGCGTGCAGGGCGACGCCGTCGAGGTCGGCGCCGAAGAACTTCGTGCCGCGCGGGGTCAGGCCGTCGAGCAGGACGCGCAGCCGGTCCTCGGGAACGCGGCGGTCCAGGCCGAGCGGGACGGCGATGTCGAGGCCGTGCACGACGTCGTGGCCCAGGGCCGCGGCGAGGCCGCCGACGGGCGGCGTCCAGGGGTGGTGGGCGTGGTCCCGCAGGGCCGCGGCGAGGGCCGTCGGCGACAGGGCGGCGGCGTCCTTGCGGGCGCACCGGTCGGTCATCCGGTCGAGGCTGCCGCGGGCCTTGAGGAGTTCGACGGCGAGCGTGCGCAGCGGGCGGCGGAAGCCCAGCGACAGGTGGGCGGCGACCTCCCGGACCCGCCAGCCCGCGCACAGCGAGGGCGCGTCCCACTGCGCGGGGGTGAGGGCGTCCAGCAGGTCGGCCAGTTCACGGCGTTCGGCGGCGATCGCGGCGCGGATGTCCCTCATTGCTCCCCCGTGTCCGGTGCGGCCCGGGTGGGTGGTGGGCCGCTCGCCCTCCAGGGTGGTGAGGGGCCGGCCATAAGTCCAAGACTTTGGTCTTCTGGTCACTAGAATCGACGGTTATGGAACTGCGACAGCTGCGCTACTTCGTGGCGGTGGCGGAGGAGGCCAACTTCACCCGGGCCGCGGCCCGTCTGCACCTGGCGCAGCCGGGGATCAGCGCGCAGGTCCGCCAGCTCGAACGGGAGCTGGGGGAACCGCTGTTGGACCGCTCGGGCCGGTCGGTGTCGCTGACCGAGGTGGGCGCGGCCGTGCTGCCGTACGCGCGGGCGGCGCTGGCCGCCGTCGAGGGTGCGCGGCAGACCGTGGCGGAGTTCACCGGGCTGTTGCGCGGCCACGTGGCCTTCGGGCTGGTGTCGGGGGCCGACGCGGGCTGGGAGGGCCGGGCGGTGTCCCTGGTGGCGGACTTCCACGACGCGCATCCCCAGGTGGACGTCGCGGTCACCACGGACGGTTCGGAGCGGATGCTCCTCGCGTTGCAGCGCGGGGAGCTGGACCTGGCGCTGCTCGGGACCGCCGAGGCGGAGCCCCCGGCGGGCCTGGCGTTCCGGATCGTCGTGGACGAGGCGCTGGTCGCGGCCCTCGCCCCGGACAGCCCGCTGCTGGCGGTCGCCGAGGACGGGCGGATCCCGCCGGTGGCGCTGCGCGACCAGCCGTTGATCTGCCTGCCGCGCGGCACCGGGGTCCGGGGGGTGCTGGAGCGGCTCTGCGCCGACGCCGGGTTCCGGCCGCGGATCGCGTTCGAGGCGGCCGCGCCGCAGCTGCTCGCCGGGCTCGCGGCCCGCGGTCTGGGCGTGGCGGTCGTGCCGGCGCCGGCCGCCGCCGGGGTCGCGGGGGTGCGGACGCTGGAGTTCGCCGGGGCCCGGCCGCGTGGCCGGATCGCGTTGGCCTGGCGGGCCGACGGACCGGCCGGACCGGCGGCCAGGGCGCTGCTGGACCACCTGCGGACGGCCTTGGGAACACCGGGCGGCACGGGTGATCGGGCGGCGGCGAAGCCGTAACCTGCCGGCCCCTCCCGTCGGGGCGTTCGGACTGGCAGGATCTCGCCCATGGCGATACTCCCCCGCCCCGGCCGGCGCCGGGCGCTGACCGCGGCTGCCACGGCCCTGGCCCTCCTCGGGCTGGTGCTGTGGTGGCTGCAGCCGGTCGGGGCCGGGGCACCCCGTGGCCGGGTGACGCTGGCCACCGGCGTGCCGACCGGGGTGTACGCGCGCTACGGGGAGTTGCTGAAGGGCGACGTCGCGCGGGACCTGCCCGGCGTGGACCTGGAGCTCCTGCGGAGCGAGGGGTCGATCGACAACCTGCGCCAACTGGCCACCGGGCGGGCGACGTTCACCATCGCGACCGCGGACGCGGTGGCCGACTACCAGGCCCGTCGCGAGCCCGGCGCGGACCGGCTGCGGGCCTGTGCCCGGCTCTACGACGACTACATGCAGCTGGTGGTGCCCCGGGGTTCCGCGGTGGGTTCGGCCCGCGCCCTGAAGGGGCTGCGGGTGGGCGTCGGCTCGGACGGGTCGGGCGTCCAGCTCATCACCCGGCGGTTGCTGGCGGCGGCGGGGCTGGACTTCGCCACCGACATCACCCCGGTGCGGGTGGGCATCGACCGGATGCCGAGCATGCTGGAGCACGGCCAGGTCGACGCGTTCTTCTGGTCGGGCGGGCTGCCGACGCTGGCGGTGCAGCAGTTGGCGAAGCGGTTCCCGGTACGGCTGGTGCAGCTCGGGGACCTGATCCCGGCCCTGCGCCGGCAGGGCGAGCCGAACCGTTACTACCGGGCGGCGGTGATGCCGGCGGATGCGTATCCGCGGGTGCAGAACGGCGAGGCGGTGAAGACGATCGCGGTGGCGAACCTGCTGGTGACCACGGACCGGGAGGACGATGCGCTGACGTTCGGGATCACCCGGACGGTGATCAACAGCCGGGACGCGATCGGGCACGTGGTGCACGCGGCGCAGAACGTGGACCTGCGGACGGCGGTGTTCACCGATCCGCTGCCGCTGCACGCCGGCGCCCGGGAGTACTACGTCTCGGCCAAGCAGTGACGGCGGCGGTGCGCGCGGTGCGTCCGGGCGACGGCGGCGGCGAGGTCGTGGCCCGGGGGCCGGCCGCTCAGGGGGCGTCGCGCGGGACCGAGACGGTGACCTCCAGGCCGTGCGGCGGGTGTGGCGCGTAGGCGATGGTGGCGCCGCCGGCCGCGAGCAGTGCGCGGGTGATGGACAGGCCCAGGCCGGAGCCGGAGACGTTCTGGTGGCGGCTGCTGCGCCAGAACCGGTCGCCGATCCGGGCCAGTTCGTCCGCGGTGAGTCCGGGGCCGCGGTCGGCGACGGTGACGGTGACGCGTTCGCCGTCCGGGACCACGGCCACCGTGACCGGTTCTCCGGCCGGGGTGAACTTCAGGGCGTTGTCGACCACCGCGTCCAGGGCGCTGGAGAGGGCCACCGGGTCGGCCCAGCCGGTGACCGCCGGGTGGCCCTGGTAGGTGAGGCGCACGCCCCGGTCCTCGGCGAGCGGGCGCCAGGCGTCGACGCGTTCGACGGTGAGCGCCGCGACGTCGGTGAGATGGAGGTCGGCGGCGGTGTGCTCGGCCAGCGCCAGGTCGAGGAGGTCGTCCAGGACCCGGGCCAGCCGCTTGCCCTCGGTGCGGACCGAGGCGATCTCCTCGTTTCCCTCGGGGAGTTCGAGCGCCAGCAGCTCGATCCGCAGCAGCAGCGCGGAGAGCGGGTTGCGCAGCTGGTGGGAGGCGTCGGCGACGAAGGCGCGCTGCTGCTCCAGGACGTCCTCGACGTGGTCGGCCATCTCGTTGAACGAGCGTGCCAGCCGGCGGAGTTCGGGCGGTCCCGCGGTGGCGGCGACCCGGGCCTTCATCAGGCCGGTGGCGATGTCGTGGCTGGCCGCGTCGAGCACCCGCACCGGCCGCAGCACCCAGCCGGTGAGCCGGAACGCCGCCGCGACGGCCACCAGCATGGCCGCGCACTCACCGGCCGCGATCAGCAGCCAGCCGTGCAGGATGCGGGTGCGCATCCGGTCGGTGGGCGAGTCGGTGACGACCACGGCGACCACGTCGCCGTCCCGGACGACGGGCGAGGCGACCGCGATCCGGCCGGTGTCGTCCCAGGGCCAGACCTGGTGCGGGTCGTGGCTGCGGCGGCCGGCCAGCGCCTCGCTGAACGCCTGGGCGCCCTCGCCGTCGGCGGGCACCGTCAGGCCCCGGGGGGCGGCGGCCATGGGGGTGCGGTCGCGGTAGAAGACGCCGGCGCGGATCCCGTAGAGCTCCTGGTAGCGCAGGAGTTCGGCGCGGAGGGTGGCCAGTCGCTCGTCCTCCTCGGGGGTCTTGCTGTCGGCGGCGGCGCTGGGGCGGGCGGTGACGAACTGGGCGAGGGAGGCGAACCGGGCCGCGTCGTCGATCCGGTCGACCACCACCTTCTGCTGCTCCACCCCGGCGGTGATCACGCCGAGCGGGACGCCGAGCGCGAGCAGCACGCCGGCCATCAGCACGATGAGGAGCGGGAGGAGTCGGGTGTGCACGGGGCCGGGCAGCCGTCAGGGGCCCGGCGGCCGGACGCCCGCGGCGGGGCCGGCGGCCGGTGCGACCAGGCGGTAGCCGACGCCGCGGATCGTCTCGATCAGCGCCGGCATGCGCAGTTTGGCGCGGAGCGAGGCGATGTGCACCTCCAGTGTGCGGCCGGTGCCCTCCCAACTCGTCCGCCAGACCTCGCTGATGATCTGTTCCCGGCGGAAGACCACGCCGGGGCGCTGCGCGAGCAGCGCGAGCAGGTCGAACTCCTTGCGGGTCAGGGGAACCACGGCGCCGTCCACGGACACCTGGCGGGTGGGGAGTTCGACGGTGAGCGGTCCGAGCCGGAGCGGCTCGGCGGGGCCTGGTTCCTCGACCGGTTGGTCGCCGGGGCCGCCCGGGGCGCCGGTGCGCCGGCTCACCGCGTGGATGCGGGCGAGGAGTTCACCGGTGTCGTAGGGCTTGACGACGTAGTCGTCGGCGCCGAGGTTGAGGCCGTGTATCCGGGAGCGGACGTCGGAGCGCGCGGTGACCATGATGACCGGGGTCGCGGAGACCTTCCGGATCCGGCCGCACACCTCGAAGCCGTCCTGGTCGGGCAGTCCGAGGTCGAGCAGCACCACGGCGAACGGCTCGGCGTCGTCGGGCAGCAGCGCCTGCAGCGCCTCCCCGCCGCTGCGGGCGTGCACGACGGTCAGCCCGTGTCGGGACAGCACCGCGGACAGGGCCGCGGCGACGTGGTCGTCGTCCTCGACGAGCAGCAGTCTCATCGGGCCCCTCCCTTCCGGTGTGCGTACGGGCCACAGGGCATCTACGGCGATGGGTGGCCCGCCCGTCAAGAGGACGTCGCCTCCGGGCCGCCATCCGTTACCCAGCCGGTACCCCCCGACCGCATACCGTCGGTAACTGCGCCACGGGCCCCCGAGCCGCCCGTTCACCCTAAGTGTCCGTTTGCGGCCGGATCGTTATGCTCAATTCTCCCTCAGATGTAATGACGCTGGTCGCGGGCCGTCATTAGGGTCCTCCCAACCGAGGAGGACGGAGCTGTACGCCGATGAGCGAAGTACCGGTGACCAAGAATGCCGGGGGCCCTGCGCCCACGGGTGAGCCGTTGGTCGTCCTGGACAACGTGAACAAGCACTTCGGCGCGCTGCACGTGCTCCAGGACGTCAACCTGACGATCCGGCGCGGCGAGGTGGTCGTGGTGATCGGGCCCTCCGGGTCCGGGAAGTCCACCCTGTGCCGCACGATCAACCGCCTGGAGACCATCGACACCGGCGACATCAGCATCGACGCCAAGCCGCTGCCCCAGGAGGGGCGCGAACTGGCCCGACTGCGCGCCGACGTGGGGATGGTGTTCCAGTCCTTCAACCTCTTCGCGCACAAGACGGTGCTGGAGAACGTGGTGCTGGGCCAGACCAAGGTCCGCAAGACGGACAAGGCGGCCGCGGAGGAGAAGGCCCGGGCGCTGCTCGACCGGGTCGGCGTCGGCGCCCAGGCGGAGAAGTACCCCGCACAGCTTTCGGGCGGCCAGCAGCAGCGGGTGGCGATCGCCCGCGCCCTGGCGATGGACCCGAAGGTGATGCTCTTCGACGAGCCGACCTCGGCCCTGGACCCGGAGATGATCAACGAGGTGCTGGAGGTCATGCAGCAACTCGCCCGGGACGGGATGACGATGGTCGTGGTCACCCACGAGATGGGGTTCGCACGCTCCGCGGCGAACCGGGTGGTCTTCATGGCGGACGGCAAGATCATCGAAGAGGCCGAACCGAACCAGTTCTTCAACAACCCGCGCAGCGACCGGGCGAAGGACTTCCTGTCGAAGATCCTCCATCACTGAGGCCGCGGTTGGGCCACCATGACTGCCAACACCTGTTGAACCAAAGGATGTTCACCATGAGGATGCGTAAGACGGCTGCTGCGGGTGCCATGGTGCTCGCGCTGGCGGCGACGGCGACGGCCTGCGGTGGCGAGTCGGGCTCGGCCGGCGACAAGCAGCCCGGAGACGACGTCTACAGCGCCGACTACAAGGTCGCCAAGGACGTCAAGGTCGACTCCGCGACGCTGAAGAAGGCCCAGAAGGCCGGCAAGATCACCATCGGTGTCAAGGCCGACCAGCCGTTCCTCGGCTTCAAGGACCCGGCGACCAACACCTACTCCGGCTTCGACATCGAGATCGCCAAGATGGTCGCCGCCGACCTGGGCTTCTCCGAGAAGCAGATCAACTTCCAGACGGTCGACTCCAACGTCCGTGAGACCGCCATCTCCAAGGGCCAGGTCGACTACTACGTCGGCACGTACACGATCAACGACGAGCGCAAGAAGCAGGTCAGCTTCGCGGGCCCGTACTACACCGCCGGTGCCGACCTCCTGGTGCGCCAGGACGACAAGGCGATCACCGGGCCGGACGCCCTCAAGGGCAAGAAGGTCTGCTCGATCGTCGGCTCCACCCCGCTCCAGGAGATCAAGAAGCCGAAGTACGGCGCGGTCACCACCGAGCTGTCGAAGTACTCGGACTGCGTGAAGTCCCTGCTGGACGGCTCGGTCGACGCGGTCACCACCGACGACGCGATCCTCAAGGGCTACGCCGCCCAGCGCCCGGGCAAGCTGCGGGTCGTCGGGAAGCCGTTCACCAAGGAGCCCTACGGCGTCGGCCTGGGCAAGGACGACAAGGCCCTGCGCGACGCGATCACCACCGCGCTGGAGAACCACATCAAGAACGGTGACTACAAGAAGGCGTACGAGGGCACGCTCGGCAAGTCCGGCTCCCCCTATGTCGCCCCGGAGACGCCGCTGCCGCGCTACTGACGGCTCGCGCAGACGCACCGGACAGCGCCGCCCCGTACGCCCGCCGCGACGGGTGTGCGGGGCGCGCTGCCTTCCGCGCGCCCCACCCGACCTGCGGGCGGTGCCGCGCGGTGCCCCGTAGTACCCCGCCGTTCCCCGCCGCCGACCCGACCGCTACCGCGGAGACCCCATGAACGTACTCCTCGATTATCTGCCCGAGTTCCGGGACGGGTTCCTCGGAACCCTGGCGATCACCGCGTCCGCCGCGCTGCTCGCGCTGGTGCTCGGCGTGCTCATAGCCGGTTTCCGGGTCTCTCCGGTCCCGCCGCTGCGCGTCTTCGGCACGGCCTGGGTGACGGTGCTGCGCAACACGCCGCTGACGCTGCTCTTCCTGGTCGCGTTCTTCGTCGTGCCGCAGATCCTCTTCCAGGGGGCCAGCCCCTACGTCCTGGGCACGTTGGCACTCGGCTTCTACACCTCGTCGTTCGTGTGCGAAGCGGTGCGGTCCGGCATCAGCACGGTGCCGCTGGGGCAGGCGGAGGCGGCCCGGAGCCTGGGCATGAGCTTCTCCCAGACGCTCCGGCTGATCGTGCTCCCGCAGGCCACCCGCACCGTGATCGCGCCGCTGAGCAGCATCATCATCGCGCTCACCAAGAACTCCGCGATCGCCGGCGCGTTCGGGTACGGCGAACTCTTCAACGTCTCCAAGCTGCTCAACGACAAGGGCTACGCGATCGCCTGGATCTTCCTGTGGACGGCGCTCGCCTACCTCGTCATCACCTTCGCGGTCAGCGGCCTGTTCCGGCTGCTGGAGCGCCGGATGGGGGTCGCCCGATGAGCGGATCCGACGGCCGCAACACCAGGAACGACACCCACGGACGGGCGCCGTCGCCGCGCACCGGCGGAACGGGACGAAGCGAGGTAAGGGCATGAGTGGCGCGAGCGTCCTCTACGACGTGCCGGGTCCGAAGGCGAAGGCCCGCAACCGCATCTACAGCATCATCGGCGCGCTGGCGGTGCTGGGACTGATCGCCTTCGCGATCCTGCGGCTGAACTCCAAGGGCCAGCTGGACCCCGAAGTCTGGCGGATCTTCAACTACTCCGGCGTGCGGACCAGCATCCGCGACGGCGTGCTCACCACCCTCCAGGTCTTCGCGGTGGCGGCGGTGCTGTCGCTGGCGCTGGGCGTGCTGCTGGCGGTGGCCCGGCTCTCCGACCACAAGCCGATCCGTTGGCTGGCCACCGGCTTCATCGAGCTGTTCCGCGCCGTCCCGCTGCTGATCACCATCTACGCCCTGTGGGTCATCCTCCTCACCAACCGGGACGCGCTGGGCCTGACCGGCAGCCAGCCGCAGTTCTGGGCCCTGGTCGTGGGCCTGACGGTCTACAACGGTTCGGTGCAGGCGGAGGTGCTGCGGGCCGGCATCAACGCCGTGCCCACGGGCCAGCGGGAGGCCGCGTACGCCCTCGGCATGACCAAGACGCAGGTCATGACGACGGTGCTGGTCCCGCAGGCGGTCCGCGCGATGCTGCCGACGATCATCAGCCAGTTGGTGGTGACCCTGAAGGACACCTCGCTGGGCTACATCATCACCTTCGAGGAGCTCCTCTACACCGCCCGGCTGATGAGCACCAACATCATCGTCAACGGGAACGACACCTACATTCCGGTGATCACCGTCATCGGCGGCATCTACGTGGCGATGTGCCTGGCGCTGTCCGCCCTGGCCAACTGGATCGAGCGGCGCGGCCGCCGGGCCCGCACCGGCATCGGCGCGGCCCCGGCCGCGGAGCCGGTGGCGGCCGCGGAATCCGGTGGTCCGGTCGCCGACGCGCCGGCGGCCACGAAGGACTGACGGAACGTCCGGTCGCCCCGCGGCCGGTACCGACCGTCCGGAGGCGGTGGCAACGGCGCCACCGCCTCCGTCACTTGACGACAGCGGTCGCAATGGGTTGCATACGCTGTGTGATCACGCACCGGGCCCCCACCGTCAGCTCCCGCACGTCCCGTACGTCCCGCACGCACCGCCGGATCCAGGGAGCCGCCCCGTGGAGCCGGTGATCGTCGTCGGGGCCGGCCCGGTCGGTCTCGCCCTCGCCCTCGCCCTGACCCGGCACGGCGTCCCCGTCGTCGTCCTCGACGAGACCGGTGGAAAGGAGGAGGTCCGGCCGGCCCGCACCGTCGTGCTCCGCCCGGACACCGCGGCGTTCGCCGCCCGGCTCGGCTGCGCGCAGGCCCTGGCGGGCGACGGCGCCCGCTGGTCGGCGTGGCGCACCATGCGCCGTCGCCGCCTGCTGGAACGGGTCGCCTTCGCCGCCGACGGCACCGCCGCGACGGACCGGGACGACTCCGGTGCCGGCGCGTCCCCGGTGCACCTGCCCCAGCACGCGCTGACCCGCGCGCTGCGCGCCGCGCTGGCCGGCGAACCGCTCGCCCAGATCGTCCACGACAGCCGGCTGGCCGCCGTCGAACAGGACGACAAGGGCGTCAGCGCCCAGACCCGCGGGGACAACGGGACGTGGTGGCGCGGGAGTTACCTGGTCGGCTGCGACGGCCCGCGGTCCACCGTCCGCAAGCTGCTGGACGTCCGCTTCCCGGGCCGCACCGCCGTCGAGCGGCACGCGGTGGCCACGCTGCGCACCGAACTGCCCTGGCCCGACGAGGCGCTGCTGCACCGTTCGCCGGCCCGGCACGGGGGCGGCCGGGTCAGCGAGGTGTCCGCCCGGCCGCTGCCCGGCGGGGTCTGGCGACTGGACTGGCTGCTGCCCCCGGGACGCGAGCTGGTCACCCCGGACGCGCTGGTGGCCCGGATCCGCGACTCGCTGGCCGGCTGGGCCACCGAGGCCGCCGACGGGTCCGCCGACGAGGGCACCGCGGGCGGACGCCCGCACACCGGCCTGGTCCCGCCCTACGAACTCCTCGACACCGGCGTCCACACCGTCCACCACCGTCTGGCCCGGACCTGGCGGCAGGGTCGCGCGTTCCTCGCCGGCGACGCCGCCCACCTGCTCGGCGCCCTGGGCACCCAGGGCCTGGACGAGGGCCTGCGGGACGCCGAGAACCTCGCCTGGAAACTGGGCCTGGCCTGGCACCACGGGCCCACCGAGGGGCTGTTGGACAGCTACCAGGTCGAGCGGCGGGGCGCGGTCGCCGCCCGGTTGCGGGCCGCGGACTCGGCGTTGCCGCTGCTGCGGGACGGCGGCGCGGTGCGGTGGCGGACGGTGCTGCCGGGCGCGGCGCGCGGTCGCAGCACCCTGCTGACCGACGGCCACCTGGGGCGCGGTCCGCTCGGCGCGGCCCCGACCTACCCGCGGACGCCGCTGACCGCCCCCGACGGCCTGCCCGGCGGGACGACGGTCGGCACCCTCCCGGGGGCACCGGTGGTGGACGTGCCGGTGACCGCCTCCGACGGTGCGTCGGTGGGGCTGCGCGACCGGCTCGGGCACGGGCTGTTGGTGGTGCTGGTGGCGCCGGGCACCGGGGTCTGGGACCGGCGGCACTGGCAGTCGGCGGGGTTGATGCCCCGGCTGACGGACGCGGTCGGGGCGCTGCCGATGCGTGCGGAGATCCTGGTCACCGAGGCGTATCCGGGCGCCGCGGCGCACACCGTGCTGGTGGTGCGCCCCGACGGCCATCTGGTCGCCGCGCTGTCCGGGGTCCGGCCCGAGGAACTGGCCGCCTGTGCCGAGGCGGTGCGCGGCGGGGCGGACGGGGCGACGGGCCGCCGACCGACCGCGGACGTGCCGGCCCAAGGGGGCGGGCCGCTCGACGCCGTGGCGGAGCCGGTGGTGGACGCGGTGCCGGTTGACCCTCCGGGAAGCTCCGTGCTTGACTCCGAGGGTGACTGATCACAGCTCGCGGTTCTGGCGGAGGGTCCATCTGGACCTGGTCCGCTACGCGGGCTGCACGTGTCGTCCGTCCTGTTGATCCCCACCGCCGCGGCCGTGCCGCGGTGGTCCTCCCCGCGCGGCAGTGCGCCGGACTCCGGCGGTCGCGCCTCCCGATCACTCAGGACGGTTCCCGTGCCCGACGTACACCTGCCTGCGCGCCCGCGCGCCCAGGACGGCGGCCCCAGCGCCGCCGAACTCCTCGACTTCGCCCGCCGCACCGCCGCCGACCGTGCGCTGGTCGCGTCCCTGCCGCTCGATCCGGAAGGCCGCACCTGGGTCCGGCTGGACGGGCCCGGTGGCAGCGAGGCCTGGCTGATCGGCTGGCCGCCCGGCACCGGCACCGGGTGGCACGACCACGGCGGTTCCCGCGGCGCCTTCGCGGCGGCCGCCGGGGAGTTGACCGAGCAGTCGCTCGCCGCCGCGATCCCCACCGAGGGATGGAAGACCCTGGAGCTCGCCGACGACGTCGACCGCCAGCGGCGGTTGAGCGACGGCCGGGGAAGGGCGTTCGGCCCGCACCACGTGCACCAGGTGCTCAACCTCTCGCCCGACGCCCATGCGGTGTCGGTGCACGCCTACTACCCGCCGCTGCCGCTGATGCGGCGGTACAGCCGCACCGGCGCGGTGCTGCGGCTGGAAGAGGTCGAACGTCCCGAGGAGTGGTGATGAGCGCGGTCGACGAACTGCTGGCCCGGGCCCGGCGCGGGCTGGACCGGGTGGACCCCCTACGGGCCGCGGCACTCCAGGAGGCCGGCGGGCTGTTGGTGGACATCCGCTACGCACGGCTGCGGGAACGCGACGGGACCATCCCCGGGGCGCTGGTCGTCGAGCGCAACGAGCTGGAGTGGCGCCTCGATCCCACCGGTGAGCACCGTGCCCCCGAGGCGACCCACCACGACCTGCCGATCGTGGTGGTCTGCAACGAGGGGTACGCCTCCAGCCTCGCCGCGGTCTCCCTGCACGCACTCGGCCTGCATCGCGCCACCGACCTGATCGGCGGCTTCCAGGCGTGGCGGGCGGCGGGGCTGCCGGTACGGGGGGCGGGGCTGCCGGCAGAGGACTAGCTCCGGCGGTGACTCGGCTCCCGCCGCGGCCCAACTCCCGTCGCGGGGCGGCTGGTTCGGCAGCGTCGAGGCTCGGCCCGCTCGGCTCCCCCGCCGGGCCGGTCGGGATCCGGGAGCGGGACGCGCTCGGCGCGGTCCGGCACGCCGGGCCCGGTCAGGCGTCCGGGAGGTGGTGGTCGAGGAGGTCCGGGTCCTCGCCCTCCTCCTCCAGGGCCCGGCGGACGACGCGGAGGGCGAGGCCCTCCGGGTAGCCCTTGCGGGCCAGCATGCCGGCCAGCCGGCGCAACCGCTTGTCGCGGTCCAGGCCGCGGGTCGTGCGCAGCTTGCGGTCGACCAGCTCGCGCGCGGTGGACTCCTCCTGCTCGGCGTCGAGCCGACCGACGGCCTCGTCGATCAGGGCGGAGTCCACCCCCTTGGTGCGCAGCTCCCGGGCGAGGGCGCGGCGGGCCAGGCCCCGGCCGTGGTGCCGGGACTCCACCCAGGCTTCGGCGAAGGCCGCGTCGTCGATCAACCCGACGTCCTCGAAGCGGGCGAGCACCTCCTCCGCGGCCTCGTCGGGAATGCCCCGCTCGCGCAGGGCGTCCGCCAACTGCCGGCGGGTGCGCGGGCTCCCGGTGAGCAGGCGCAGGCAGATCGCCCGCGCCTGCTCCTCGGGCGTGCGCGGCGGTCCCGACCCGGCCCTCGACGGGAGGGAACCACCGCTGTCCCTGGCGGTGCCGTCCGCTTCGGGACCGGCACCGCGGTTGCGGCGGCTACGGTTCTCGGTGTCGCCGGCAGCGCTGCCGAAACCGGCACCGTCCGGCCATTCCGTTCGCCGTGTCATGGCGCGTCAGCTCTTGGCCGCCGTGGCCTTGGCGCCCTTGGCGCTCTTGGCGGCTGTGACCGGTGCGGCGGCCTTGGCCGGCGACTCGGCCGGGCCGGCGGCGTCCGCACCGGGCTCCGCCGCGACGACGTCCTCGGGCTTCACGCCGACGCCCAGCTTCTCCTTGATCTTCTTCTCGACCTCGTTGGCGAGGTCGGGGTTGTCCTTGAGGAAGTTGCGGGCGTTCTCCTTGCCCTGGCCGAGCTGGTCGCCCTCGTAGGTGTACCAGGCGCCGGACTTGCGGATGAAGCCGTGCTCGACGCCCATGTCGATCAGGCCGCCCTCCCGGCTGATGCCCTGGCCGTAGAGGATGTCGAACTCGGCCTGCTTGAAGGGGGGCGCGACCTTGTTCTTGACGACCTTGCAGCGGGTGCGGTTGCCGACCGCGTCGGTGCCGTCCTTGAGGGTCTCGATCCGGCGGATGTCGATCCGGACGGAGGCGTAGAACTTCAGCGCACGGCCACCGGTCGTGGTCTCCGGGGAGCCGAACATCACGCCGATCTTCTCGCGGAGCTGGTTGATGAAGATCGCGGTGGTCTTGGACTGGTTGAGCGCGCTGGTGATCTTCCGCAGGGCCTGGCTCATCAGACGGGCCTGGAGACCGACGTGGGAGTCGCCCATCTCGCCCTCGATCTCGGCCCGCGGCACCAGGGCGGCCACGGAGTCGATCACGATGAGGTCCAGGGCGCCGGAGCGGACCAGCATGTCGACGATCTCCAGGGCCTGCTCGCCGTTGTCCGGCTGGGACAGGATGAGGTTGTCGGTGTCGACGCCGAGCTTCTGCGCGTACTCGGGGTCGAGGGCGTGCTCGGCGTCCACGAACGCGACCTGGCCGCCGGCCTTCTGCGCGTTCGCCACCGCGTGCAGGGTCAGGGTGGTCTTACCGGAGGACTCCGGTCCGTAGACCTCCACGACCCGGCCGCGCGGCAGGCCACCGACGCCGAGCGCGACGTCGAGGGCGGTCGAGCCGGTCGGGATGACCTCGATGGGCTCCCTGGGCCGCTCGCCCATGCGCATGACCGCGCCCTTGCCGAATTGCCGTTCAATCTGTGCGAGTGCGGCGTCCAGCGCCTTCTCGCGGTCGGTGCCTGCCATGGGTTCCACCCGGTGTGCTTGAGTCGATCGCTTCACGTCCATGACGCTAACGCCTGCCACTGACAATGCGCCCGGACCCGGCCCCGGCCTGTGGATAACTCGGCGCTCGGCCCGGGATTCCCGTGGGCCGGAGCCGCGTCGAGCGGCCGGAGCCCCCATGAGAATGGATGTTCGATTTTGGTGTCAAGCGTGCCGCGCCCGGCGCCGCGGCACCGCCGGCTCACCCACCGGCCTGCCGCGCCTCCTGCGGCACGGCCCCCTCTTCGCCGCCCGACGCACCGGCGGCCGGCTCCCGCTCCAGGGCCCGCTCTGGTTCCCGCGCCGGCTCACCGTCCGCCTCCCGGGCCGGCCCCGACGCACCCTCGGCGCCGCCGTCCCGAGCCCGGCTCCGCCGCCTCGCCCGGAAGCCCGCCCGCGGGTCCGCGGTGACCTCGTAGCGCTTGACGTAGGCGCCGAGGAACGCCTGGAGGGTCGCGGTGGCCGGGATCGCGATCAGCGCGCCGACCGCGCCCATCAGCGCCGTGCCGGCGATCACCGAGCCGAACGCGACGGCGGGGTGGATGTCCACGGTCTTCGCGGTGATCCGGGGCTGGAGGAGGTAGTTCTCGAACTGCTGGTAGACCACGACGAAGCCGAAGACCCACAGCGCGTACCAGGGGTTGACGGTGAACGCGATCAGGATGGGCAGCGCACCCGCCAGGTACGTGCCGATCGTCGGCACGAACTGCGAGATCAGGCCGACCCAGAGGCCGAGCGCCGGCGCGTAGGGCACGCCCAGGATCTCCAGCAGGACGTAGTGCGAGACGCCGGAGATCAGCGCCATCAGGCCGCGGGAGTAGAGGTAGCCGCCGGTCTTGGCGACCGCGATCTCCCAGGCGCGCAGCACCTCGGCCTGCCGGCGGGGCGGCAGCACCGAGCACAGCGCCCGTCGCAGCCGGGGGCCGTCGGCGGCGAAGTAGAACGAGAACAGCGCGACGGTGAGGAGGTTGAAGAGCCCGCCCAGCACCTGCGCGGAGACCGCCAGGACGTTGTTGGCGCTGTCCTGGACGTACTTCTGCAACCAGTCGGAGTTCAGCAGGTTGTTCTGCACCTGGACCCGGGAGAGGTGGGTGTGGAAGGTGCCGTTGATCCAGCTGATGACGGAGTCCAGGTACTGCGGGAACTCCTCGACCATGGTGGCGATCTGCCCGGCCACCATGGAGCCCAGCAGCGCGAAGAAGCCGATCGTGCCGACGAGTATCCCGAGGAACACCAGGCCGGTGGCGAGTCCGCGCCGCATGCCGCGGGCGGCCATCCAGTCCACGGCCGGCTCGACGGCCAGGGCCAGGAAGAACGCGATCAGCACGTTCAGCAGCAGTCCGATCAGCTGGTGGAAGCCCCAGGTGGCGAGCTGGAAGCACGCCACCAAAGCGAGTGCGAGCACCATGGCGCGCGGGAGCCAGCGCGGCATCCGCGCCCCGTACCGGTCGTCGTCGGGCCGACCCCGGGGCGGGTCGGCGGGGCGGGAGCCGTCGCGGCTGCTGGTCTCATCTGTCACGCGCACGCTGCCCAGTGTCGCGCACCGCGCCGACACCGACTCCGGGCCGGCTCAGCGCCTGTCCTGCGGCACGTCCATCACCGTGCAGACCACGCGCCAGACCTCCTTGGCGCTCCAGCCCGCCGCCAGCGCCTCGTGGACGGTGCGGCCGCCGAGCCCCGCCATCACGTGGTCGCGTGCGAACGAGTCGGCGTAGGCCGCACCGAAGTGGTCCGCCATCCGCTCCCAGAACACCGTCAACCGCATGATTCCCGCCTCACACCCGCTTCGGCCTGCACCTTCCCCGGCTTCCCGCCGCCCCGTGCACGCGCCCGAGGGGCGTTCCGGGTCCGGCCCCTTCATACCGTCGGAGCCGGTCGGAGGGCCAGCGCGGGCGGGTGGCCCCCGGGGCCGCGGGACGTGCCGGCGGGGCGCCGCGGGCCGCTCGCCCACGTCCCGGCGGGCCGCGGCGCGCCCCGGGAGGCTGGCACGGACCACCCCCACACACTTGCTAGATTGCGCAATCAAGCAGTCGAACGTGAAACCGGCTCGGCGCAATCGACGTCTACCTGGCTGGAACCACCCTCTTCCGCCCTCGCGCGGCATGCCCCGAGACCGCTCAGCCGGTCCGACCGTCCAAAGGATGCGAATGACAGGTCAGCGCACCGAAGCCCCTGACGGCTACGACGACCTGGCCCGGAACCCGACACGGGTGTCACGCCGGGTGCCGGGTCCCCGCCGCCGCGGGGAGCGGCATCCGGGAACGGACGGCATCGGGCCGGCGCCCGGGCGGGCCGGCGCCCGAACGGACCGGGCGGGGCACGGGCGCCGGGCGGCCCGGGCCGCCGTGGTGGCGCTCGTGGTGGCCGCCGCCGGCGCCCTGGTCGACACGGCGCTCTGGGGGCGACCGGGCTGGGTGTTCGCGGTGACCGCGGCGCTCGCCGCGGCGCTGGCCGCGCGGACCTGCACCCGGGCCGGTGCCTGGTGGCTGATATCCGCGCCGCCCCTGGTGGTGGCGGTGGTCACGGTGGCGTGCGAGGAGGCGGCCGGCATCACCACCCTCCAGGGCAAGGGGCTGGCGACGGCGGCGGTGCGCTGGGCGGTGGACGGGTTCCCTGCCATGGCGGCGGCCGAGGCGGTGCTGATCACGGTGCTGCTGGTGCGGGGCGTGCGGGCGGGCCGGCGCGGCGGCCGGAAGCGGAGCGGGAGGAACAGCGGTGCATGACGAGCGGAGCCCCTACGGGCGGAGTCCGTACGGGTCGGACGACCGGGAGTCCGGCGGGACGGGCGGCCGGGCCGCGCGCCGCCGCGCGCCCAGTGGGCGGGGCGGCCGACGGCGCTCCCCGTTGGTCGTCGCCGGCCGGACCGCGCTGGCCCTGTCCTCGGCGCTGGTCCTCCTGGCCAGCGGGGTGTCCTGGGCGGCGTACAACTGGGTCAGCAGCGGGCTGACCACCTCCGACGCGCTCAACGCCATCGGCGGCAAGGACGCGCCCAAGCACCTGGACAACTCCGTCAACCTGCTGCTGATCGGCCTGGACTCGCGCAAGGACATGAACGGCAACGACCTGCCGCGAGAGTTCGTCCGGGACCAGTTGCACGCCGGGTCCAGCGACATCGGCTACTACAACACCAACACCCTGATCCTGATGCACATCCCGGCAGACGGCGGGAAGGTCACCGCCTTCTCCGTCCCGCGCGACGACTACGTGCAGACCTTCAACGGGGACGGCACCTCCCAGGGGCACTTCAAGATCAAGGAGGCGTACGCCAACGCCTACACGGTCGCCCACGACAAGTTCTCCGCCCAGGGGGTCAAGGGCGCCGACCTGGAGAGCCGGAGCCGGGAGGCCGGCCGGGAGGCGACGCTGGCGACCGTGCAGAACTTCCTCAAGGTGCCGATCGACCACTTCGCCGAGGTCAACCTGCTGGGCTTCTACGACATCGCCAAGGTCCTCCAGCCGATCGAGGTCTGCCTGAAGCACCCGGTGAAGGACCACTACTCGGGCGCCGACTTCCCGGCGGGCCGTCAGCAGCTCGATCCGAAGCAGGCGCTCGCCTTCGTCCGGCAGCGGCACGGCCTGGAGGGCGGCGACCTGGACCGCACCCACCGCCAGCAGGCGTTCTTGTCCTCGGTGACCCACAAGCTGAAGAGCGAGGGGGTCTTCGGCGACCTGGGCAAGCTCCAGGGGCTGTTCGACGTGGTGAAGAAGGACCTGGTGATCGACAGCAAGTTCGACGTGCTGGACTTCGCGCAACAGGCCACCAACCTGACCGGCGGGAACGTGGTGTTCCACACCCTGCCGATCGCCGGTTTCGGCACCCGCAACCGCGAGTCCGTCAACCTGGTGGACGTCCCCAAGATCCAGTCCATCGTGCAGTCCCTGATCGGCGGGAAGTCCGGGACCCCGGGCGGATCGGGCGGCGACGCGCCGTCGCCCACGCCGTCGACGAAGGCCGCGCCGGGCACCGTCGACGTCCTCAACGGTGCCGGACAGACGAAGCCGGGGGCCGCCGGCGACGAGCTCAAGGCACTGACCGCCCTCGGCTACACCCCGGGCCGCGCCGACAACGCCGCACCCCGGCAGCGCACCACCGTCCTGTACGGCGCCGGCGCCCAGGACGCCGCCCGGCAGATCGCCGACCGTGTGAGCGCCGGCGCGCCGGTCTCCTCGGCCTCGGTGCCCGCCGGGCACGTACAGGTCGTCCTCGGCGCCGACTTCACCGCCCCGCCGGCGACCGGGGCCACCACCCCGCCGGCGACGTCGGACAAGTCCACCGACCCGGGCGCGCAGGGCGCCGCCCCCACGCCCGTGCCGTCCGACGCCTTCGCCGGTGACTCCGTCAAGGAGGGCGGCATCCCGTGCGTCAACTGACGCCCGAGGGGCGGTCGGTGGCACCGTCGGCCACCGGGCGCCCCGGTCGCATCCGGGGCACCGCCCGCCCCGGCGACCGTACGGGCCGGGAGTGCGCCGCCTAGACTGGGCCGACCGGGGGCCTAATACGGGGAGAGCCGCAGTGGTGAAGAGCGTCGAAGGTGCGGGCAAGAGTACGGGCGCGGCGGTCGACCCGTCCGCCGAAGTGCTGGCCGAGGCGGCCTCGATGTTCGGCCTGCTGGCCTCTCCCCCGCGCCTGCACATCGTCTGGGCGCTCGCCCAGGGCGAGAGCGACGTCAGCGGCCTCGCCGAACGCGTGGGCGGCGCCCTGCCCGCCATCAGCCAACACCTCTCCAAGCTCAAACTGGCCGGCCTGGTCCGCTCCCGCCGCGAGGGCCGCCGAGTGGTGTACTTCGTCGACGACCCGGACACGGTCGCGGTGATGCGCACGCTCGTCGTCCAACTCGCCGCCCGCGAGGCGGACGCGCCGCCGGCCCGCCTGCGCCGTCTGGGCGGCTGAGGCCCCCGGGCGCGCGGCCCCCTCAGGTCGCGTCGGCGTCGAACGGCGGGTGCTCCCCCGTGGGGGCGCCGGCCGCGGACCGCTTGCGCAGGTCCACCGGCACGCGGCTCGCGTGCGGCGCCGCCGCCACCGCCTCCGGGTCGAGCGCGGCGCGCAGCTCCCCGATGCCGTCGCGGAGTTCCCCGATGCCCAGGGCGTCGTCGCCGAGCAGTTGTTTGCGGACGAAGGTCCGCGGGTGCAGGTCGGTGAACTCGAAGTCCTTGAATTCCGGGCCCAGTCCGGCGCGCACTTCTTCCTTGGCCTGGTCGGAGAAGTCCCGCACCTTGCGCACCAGAGCGGTGGCGTTCCGGAGGAACTCCGGTAGTTTGTCCGGCCCGAAGAGCAGCACCGCCAGGATGCCGATGACGAGCACGTCGGGGGTACTCATGCCCAGGAACATCCCGCCACTCCTCGTGGGTCACCGGTGCGCCGCACCGCTGCCGCGCACCCGTCCGCAGACATTTTAGATATTGCGCAATCATGGAACCAAGAGGGGGTTCCGCGCGTTGTCCAGAACGACGGCACAGATGAGGATTCAGGACAGCTGGAGGGTTTTTCATGGGTGTGACCCTGTCCAAGGGCGGCAACGTCTCGCTCAGCAAGGAGGCCCCGGGCCTCACCGCGGTGACCATCGGCCTGGGCTGGGCCGTCCGCACCACCACCGGCGCCGACTACGACCTGGACGCCTCCGCCCTGCTGTGCGCGCAGTCGGGGAAGGTCCTCACCGACCAACACTTCGTCTTCTTCAACAACCTCACCAGCCCCGACGGTTCCGTGGTGCACTCCGGTGACAACCTCACCGGTGGCAGCCACGGCGACGACGAGCAGATCCAGGTGAATCTGGCCGCGGTCCCCGCCGAGGTCGGCAAGATCGTCTTCCCGGTCTCCATCTACGAGGCCGAGGAGCGCAGCCAGAGCTTCGGCCAGGTGCGCGAGGCCTTCATCCGGGTGGTCAACCAGGCCGACGGCCGGGAGATCGCCCGCTACGACCTCACCGAGGACGCCTCCACCGAGACGGCCATGGTCTTCGGCGAGGTCTACCGGCACGGCGCGGAGTGGAAGTTCCGTGCCATCGGGCAGGGTTACGCCTCGGGCCTGCGCGGCATCGCCCAGGACTTCGGGGTCAACGTCGGCTGAACGGCGCGCCGGGCGGGACGTCCGCAGGACGCCGGCACGGGGCGGAAGGAGCGGGAGATGGCTGCATCCCGGGTGCGGTGGCGGTGGTGGGTGCTGCCGGGTGCCGCCCTGGCCGTCTGGGCCGTGGCGCACACCGGCCGCGGCGGCACCGCCCCGGACGCCGCCCCGCGCCCGGCCGCCACGTCGTCCACCGGGTCGTCGGCCGGGTCGTCCACCACACCGGACACCGCCCCGTCCGCGACGCCCGGCGGCGGCACGACCGCCCCTCAGCCTGCCGGGGCGTACGACCCGGCCGACTGCGCCGCCGCGGTGCGCCGGTACGCGACGGCCGCCGGCATCCACCCCCAGTTGCTGATGGCGATCCTCTACAACGAGTCCTACAAGCCGCACGACCCGGCCCTGGAACGGGCCTGGCAGCGCTACAAGCCCGACGCCGCGTTCGGGGTCGCCAACATGCACCGGGCCGCGTTCGACGAGGTCAAGCGCGGGCGGGCGTTCGCCGACCGGAAGTGGCAGGAGCTACCGGACGACCGGGACCTCGCCGTCGAGGCGGCCGCCTGGTACCTGCACGACCTGGACCGCCAACTGCCCGCGCGGCCCGCCGGACACACCCGCGACGAACTGCTGGCGCTGGGCTACAACGCCGGCGCCGGCAACATGCGCGCCTTCGCGCACGGCACCCCGCCGGGCGCCCAGGCCCAGTCCTACCTGGACCGCCTGCACGAGAACTGGGCGCAGGCCGGCCGGGCGGTCAGCCGGTGAGACGACGCCCACCCCGGTGACGGTCCGGCGGCAGAAATGCGTCAGGACACGGTGGTGACGCGCTTTTGACGCCGCCTCACCCTGATACTTCAGGCATTGCGCAAGATAGGGAACCTTGCTGATTTCCTTGGCGTTGTAGCCGACGAACGCCGGATGCCGGGAACGTGATGGAGGAAGCTCATGGGCGTGGCCCTGACCAAGGGCGGCAACGTGTCGCTCAGCAAACAGGCCCCGGGTCTGACCGCCGTCAGGGTGGGGCTGGGCTGGCAGGTGGCGACCGCCACGGCGACCGGTCACGACCTGGACGCCAGCGCGCTGCTGTGCGGCGAGTCCGGCACGGTCCTGACCGATCAGCACTTCGTCTTCTTCAACAACCTCACCAGCCCCGACGGTTCGGTGCGCCACTCGGGCAACCGCCCCACGGGTGAGGACCAGGAACAGATCGAGGTCGACCTCGCCGCGGTCCCGCCCGAGGTCGCCAAGATCGTCTTCCCGGTCTCGCTCTACGAGGCGGAACAGCGCCGGCAGAATTTCGGCCAGCTCAGCAGCGCCTACATCCGCGTGGTCGACCGGACCGGCGGCGCCGAGCTGGCCCGCTTCGACCTGTCCGGCCAGGCCGCCACCGAGACCGCCATGGTCTTCGGGGAGCTCTACCGCCACGGCACGGACTGGAAGTTCCGCGCGATCGGCCAGGGCTACGCCTCCGGGCTCGCCGGCATCGCGCAGGACTACGGCGTCGACGTGCTGCGCCAGGCGCCGGCCCCCGCGGCCGCACCGCCCGCCCACCCCTCCACCGCGCCCACCGGGCCCGCCGCCCCGCCGGCGCCGCCCACGCCCACGGTGACGTCCGTGGCCGTGGCACCGGCCGCCGGAGCGGCACCGTCCGGACCGGGCTTCGCCCCTGCCACCTCACCGCAACCGACAGGAAGTTCCGACATGACCTGCTTCTTCGACCCCAGCCACGGCCCCGGGATGACGCCCGTGACGTGGTCCCCGCAGTGGGGCGTGCCGCGCCAGGTCCAGACCTGCGGCGGCTGTGCCCAGCGGGTGCAGACCACCGTGCCGCCGTTCTACACCCCGGCCCAGGCCGGCTACCCGCAGCCGGTCCAGCAGGGCTACCCGCAGCAGGCGCAGCCGGGCTACCCCCAGCAGGGCTACGCCCAGCAGCCGGAGCACCAGCAGGGCGGCGGCCGGCGCTTCGGCACCGGCGCGCTGATCGGCGCCGGTGCCGCCGGCCTGGTGGGCGGTGCGCTGCTGAACGAGGCGTTCGACGACGACGAGCCCGAGGTGGTCGTCAACAACTACTACGAGGGCGACGAGTACTGATCCGCCGCGCGGCACCACCCGCCGGAGCCCGGTCGTGACCCGTCACGGCCGGGCTCCGGCGCGTCCGGCGCCGGGCCGCGCGCCAGCTCACCGGGGCGCGATCCGCACCACCCCGGTGAGGGTGCCCTGCCACCACACGCCGCCCGGCGTGGCGTTGCCCGCCATCTGGAGCGTGTCGAAGAGGAAGCCGGTCCCCAGGCGGTGACGGCTCGTCACCCGGCCGGTCTCCGCGTCGACGGCCAGGAAGTCGTAGCGGTCCAGGATGCCGGTCCGTGCCGGGTCCAACAGGCCGGTGCGCTCCACGGTGTAGAGCGTGCCGTCCGCGACGGACAGCTTGGGCACGGCGGCGGAGCGGATCCGGGTGTCCCAGCGGATCGCGCAGCCGTTTCCGTCGCGGTCGACGTCGACCCGGGTGAGCCCGCCGGCGAACGGGGCGCTCGCCGGCTGGGCCGGTCCGGCGCCGTCCGGCACCGCCGGGTACGGGTAGCCGTAGGTGCTGGCCACGTAGACGCTGTTGCCGGCCCCGATGGGCGAGTTCTCGGTGCCGCTCCCGTTGGGGTCGAGGACCGGTATCCGGCACACCGTGCGGTTGTCCTCGGTGGACACCACGATCAGGTGCTCCTGGGGAGCGGCGTTGTCGGTGATCGCCAGGTACTCGGAGCCGGTGCGCGGCCCGAAGAACGTCGGGGTGGCACCGGTCCCGTGGCTGAGCTGCCCCGGTTTGCGGGCCGGCCCGCGGTCGTAGGCCCGCTGCCAGACCACCCGGGGCGTACCGTCCGCGCCCGCGCGCAGCAGGTACAGCGCACGGTCGGTGGCGACGGCGGTGCCCTCGGGCGCGGTGGAGATCGAGTTGGCGACCGCTTCGCCGAGGTCCGTCGTCCGCACCGACTTCGTCGTCGTGTCCACCGTGCCGACGAGGCCGTGCGCGGTCGCGAACCACACCCGTCCCCGCCAGTCCGGGGAGAGCCCGACCACGCTGTCCCCGGCGGGCACGGCGCCGGTCAGCGGCGTCCGCTCGACGACCTTCAGCTCCCAGCCGCCGCCCGCCGTCCTGGCGTGGGCGATCCGCAGCAGGTCGCCGGAGCCGTCGGCGACCACCAGCCGGTCCCGCTCGTCCAGATAGCTGTAGATGCCGCCCAGGACGCTGGACTTGGCGAGCGTCAACTCGGTGAGCGAGGCGCCGGTCGCCGGGTCGAGCAGGTGGACGTGCGGCGCCCGGTCGAACATGCCGGTGCACACGGCCACCGGGTAGCCGTCCGACCCGGCCACCACGGTCGGGCAGGCGGCCTGGAGCGCCGTGCGGTGACTGACGGTCCCGCCGGTCCCGGGGCCGCTGCGGGGCGTGGTGTCCGACGAGGCGCTGTCGCCGTGCATGGCCCCGGCCCCGCCCGCGGCGAGGTGGGGGTTGGCGGGCGGGGCCGCGGCCCGCGCGGGCCCCGCCGTACCGAGGACGGCGGCCAGGGCGGCGGCGAGCGCGAGAACGCGGGTGCTGCGAGGGGGCATGGATCGGCTCCAGGATTCGGGAGGAGGGCGGCGCGCGCCGGAGTCGGGCACGCCGGGAGCGCGGGCGGGACGGCGCACGCGCGGGTCGCACGGTCGGCGGCGGAGACGGTGGTGCGCAACGGAGGGCGCCGCGCAACCGGCACACCGGGGGGACCGGTTGGCGTCGACTCCCCAGGGGCCGGCAGGCGGCGCGGCGGTATCCGGGACGATCGGTCCCGCACGCCGCGCGCACGGCGGTCCGGGCGGCATCGGCCGGGCGCGGTGACCCGACCGCCGTCCGGGACGACCGACGTCCGGTACGAACGCGTACGAAAGGGACGAACGGTGCGTGGTCAGCGGCCCGCCGGACGACACGCCGCGGACGCGAGCCGGGCGAGGTCCAGGAAGAGGCGTCTGTGGAGCGGGAGTTGACCCATCACGCGCGGCATTGCAGCATGCGCACCGCGAACCCGCAATCCCCGTCCCACCCTGGGAGACGCCCCGCGCCCACTACGGAGATCGTCAACCGGATGCCTCCAGGGTCCCGCCCTCGGAGGGCAGCGGGCCGCGAGCCGGTACCCGCGCGGGGTTTGGCCCCTACCGTCGGGCCATGGCCGAAAACGAAAGTCCCCCAGCGCCCCCTCTGGCGCGCGCCGAGCAGTTCGTCTGGCTGACCGCCCGGGTGCTGGAGCAGCGGCTCTTCGCGTACCACTTCCTCGGTGGCGGCGCGGACCCGGTCGAGACCGCGCTCACCGCGTACCGCAACGACGACGACGGCTACGGCCACGCCCTGGAACCCGACCTGCGCGGCCCGGTCAGCCAGCCGCTGCACACCGCGCACGCCCTGAAGGTCCTGGACCGCGTCGAGCGGTGCGACGGCCGCCGGGTGGAGCGGATCTGCCGCTACCTCACCCGGATCTCGACCCCCGACGGGGCGCTGCCGGCGGTGCACCCCTCGCTGCGCGGCTATCCGGCCGCGCCCTGGATCCCGGTGGTCGACGCCCCGCCCAGCTCCCTCCTGGCGACCGGCCCGGTGGTGGGACTGCTGCACCGCAACCAGGTCTGGCACGCCTGGCTGTTCCGGGCCACCGACTACTGCTGGGCGGTCGTGGAGTCGCTGGAGCAGACCCACCCCTACGAGGCCGCGGCGGCCGTGGCCTTCCTGGACGGCGCCCCGGACCGGCCGCGGGCGGCCGCCGCGGCGCAGCGGCTGGGCCGGCTGGTGCGGGAGCAGGGCCTGGTCGTCCTGGATCCCGCGCGGGCGGCCGAGACCCCGGTGCCGGAGGGGTACGCCCCCGGGGAGCACCACTTCGCCTACCACTACGCGGCCACGCCCCGTTCGCTGGCCCGCAGTTGGTTCACCGACCAGGAGGTGGACCGGGCGCTGGACCACCTCGTCGCGCTCCAGGGGGAGGACGGCGGCTGGCCCGTCACCTGGCGCCTGTGGGCACCGGGCACCGCGTTGGAGAGCCGCCCGATGGTGACGCTGGAGGCGCTGCTCACCCTGCGCGCCTACGGGCGGCCGCTGGGGTGACCGGGGCCCCGCGCCGCCGGGCCGGCGGGCGGCCCGGCGGCGCGGTCACCCGCCCAGGGCCCGCACCCCCGCGGTGACGGCCACCGCGACCGCGACGATCAACAGGAACGGTGCGCGCAGCAGCAGGGCGACGACCGCGGCGGCGACCCCGGCGGCCTTGGCGTCGACCACCAGGTGCTGGCCCCGACTGAAGGTCTCCTGGGCGGTCAGCGCGGCCAGCAGCGCCACCGGCAGCAGCGCGGCCAACCGTTTGACCAGGGGGCGTTCCAAGAGGCCGGCGGGCGCCGACAGGCCCAGGAACTTGACCAGGTAGCAGCCCGCGGCGGTGGTGCCGATCGCGATCCAGACGGTCATGCCCGGTCCTCCTTCGGTCCGTCGTGGGACGCGCCGGCCCGTTCCTGCGGGACCGGTGCCGCGGGTATCGCCTCCCCCTTGGCGGGCGCCCGCCGACGCCGCCCGTGGACGGCGAGGACGACGGGCGCGGCCAGCGCCGCGAGCAGCACCGGCACGCCGGCGGGCACGAACGGCAGCGTCACCAGGAGCAGCAGCACCGCGAGGCCGGCCGTGCCGCGCTCCACTCCGGACCTCAGCATCGGCGCGAGCAGCGCGACGAAGACGGCGGGGCCGGCCGCGTCCAGGCCCCAGGCGTCGGTGTCGCCGAGCGCCCGGGCCCCCAGGGCGCCGCCCAGGGTGGTGAGGTTCCACAGGGCGTACAGCGACAGCCCGGTGACGGTGAAGCCCAGCCGGGCGCTGCGCCGGTCGGGCTGGGCCAGGGCGACCGCGGAGGTCTCGTCGATGATCCAGTGGGCGGCCAGCGGGCGGACCGCCGGCCGGTAGCCCAGTACGCCGGAGAGCCGCAGCCCGTAGAAGGCGTTGCGGACGCCCAGGAAGAAGGCGCCGGCCGCGGCGGTCAACGGATTGCCGCCCGCGGCGAGCGCGCCCACCAGGGCGAACTGCGAGGCCCCGGTGAACACCAGCAGGCTCAGCGCGCAGCTCTGCCAGACGCCGAGCCCGGCCCCGGCGGAGGTCACGCCGAACGCGAAGCCGGACAGCCCGACCGCGACGCCGACGCCCAACGCGTCCCGGATCACGGCGGAGTCGGGCCGCTGCGGCCCGGACGCCACCGCCCGAGCCGCCTGCCCCGCGGGCGCGCCCCGCGCCCCTCTCGGTGCCGCCTGCTGCGTTCCTGCTTGTGCTCGCTGTTTCGCCACGCCCCGGACCCTAGGAGGCGCCGCCGCCGAGGTCTTGTACGTTCTTGCGCGCGAGCGGGCGGGCGGGGAGACGGGGCGGCGCCGGCTGCTGCTCCGCGGCGCCGCGGGCCCGCGTCCTCGTGGTCCCGGGCTCCCCGCCCACCGTGCCTACCGCCGCGCGCTCCCGGCGGTAGGCGCCCGGCGGCACCCCGACGATCCGGGTGAAGTGCCGGTTCAGGTGCGGCTGGTCGGTGAAGCCGACCGCCACCGCCGTCCGTGCGGGCGGGGTGCCGGCCTCCAGGAGGCGGCGGGCGCGCCGTACCCGGGCGTCGGTGAGCCAGGTGTGCGGCGGCATCCCGTACGCCGCCCGGAAGGCCCGTAGCAGCGCGAACGGGCCGGTCCCCAGCTCCCGGGCGAGTTCCTCCAGGGTGGGCGGGTCGGCCATCCGCTCCTCCAGGACGGCCCTGGCCCGGGCGGCCGCACGGGTGCCCGCCGAGCGGGGCGCGCGGGCCGGCAGCGGACCCCCGTGCCCGCGCAGCAGCCGGGCCAGGGCGATCCGCAGCAGACTGTCGGCGGCCAGCGCGTTGCCGGCCTCGGCGGCCCGGTGGATGCCGGTGATCAGCCGGCCGGTGCCGGGCTCGTCGGCGACGGTCCGGACGAAGCCCGCGGTGCCGCGCAGCCCGGTGGTCTCCCGGGCGATGTCGGCGACGACGTCCGCCGACGGGTACAGCGTGGCGTAGCTCCAGCCCTCGGGGGCACCGGCCCGCGCGCTGTGCGGCACCTCCGGATTGATCATCACGATGCCGCCGCGGCCGGCCCGGACCACGCCGTCCCGCAGCCCGACCGCCTCGACCCCGGAGGTGACCGCGCAGAGCACGTAGCCGTCGTGGGCGTGGCGGGGGAAGGCGTGCCGAACGTAGCGGGCCCGCAGCAGGTCCAGGCCGGGCAGCCCGGGATGGTGCCAGTGGCGCGCCCACTCGTCGCGCGCCCGCGGCGCGGTCGGCGCACCGCCCGTACTGATCATGGCCATGCCGCCATTGTGCGTCCGGCGCGCGGTCGGGTGGCGCGGCGTCCGCCCGGTGGACCGGCCGCCACCCGGCCGCGGCCGCCCGCGGACCGGATTGTCAGTGGTCCGGTGCACGATGGGGGACATGACCCAGTCAGCGCTCGACTCCTTCTCGCCCGCGACCCGCGGCTGGTTCGCGGGGGCGTTCCGTGCACCCACCGCGGCGCAGGAGGGCGCCTGGCGGGCCATCGCCGAGGGGTCGGACGTCCTGGTGGTCGCGCCGACGGGCTCCGGGAAGACGCTGGCCGCGTTCCTGGCGTCGCTGGACGCGCTGGCGAGCGCCCCGCCGCCCGCCGAGCCGAAGAAGCGCTGCCGGGTGCTGTACGTCTCGCCGCTGAAGGCGCTCGCCGTCGACGTGGAGCGCAATCTGCGCAGTCCGCTGACGGGCATCCGTCAGGAGTCGGTCCGCCTGGGGCTGCCGGAGCCGGACGTCCGGGTCGGCACCCGCTCCGGCGACACCCCGGCCGCCGAGCGCCGTTCGCTGGCCACCCGCCCGCCGGACATCCTCATCACCACGCCCGAGTCGCTGTTCCTGATGTTGACGTCCGCGGCCCGGGAGGCGCTGGCCGGCGTCGAGACGGTGATCGTGGACGAGGTGCACGCGGTCGCCGGCACCAAGCGCGGCGCCCACCTCGCCCTGTCCCTGGAGCGGTTGGACGCGCTCCTGGACCGCCCGGCGCGCCGGATCGGGCTGTCCGCGACGGTCCGCCCGGTTCAGGAGGTGGCCCGCTACCTCTCGCCGCAGCGCCGGGTGGAGATCGTCCAGCCGCCGTCCGGCAAGCGGTTCGACCTCACGGTGGTCGTCCCGGTGGAGGACATGGGCGAGCTCGGCAGCGCCCCCGTCCAGGAGGGCGAGACGGGCGAGAAGCCCTCCATCTGGCCCCAGGTCGAGGAGCGGATCGTCGACCTCGTCCAGGCCCACCGCTCCACGATCGTCTTCGCCAACTCCCGCCGCCTGGCCGAGCGGCTGTGCAACCGCCTCAACGAGATCGCCTACGAACGCGCCACCGGCACGCCGCTGCCCGAGCACCACTCCCCCGCCGAGCTGATGGCCGAGGCCGGCGCGGCCAGGGGAGCACCGGCCCTGCTGGCCCGCGCGCACCACGGCTCGGTCTCCAAGGAGCAGCGGGCCCAGGTGGAGGAGGACCTCAAGGCCGGGCGGCTGCCGGCCGTGGTCGCCACGTCCAGTCTGGAGCTGGGCATCGACATGGGCGCGGTCGACCTGGTCGTCCAGGTCGAGTCGCCGCCGTCGGTGGCCTCCGGGCTCCAGCGGGTGGGGCGCGCCGGCCACCAGGTCGGCGCCGTCTCCAAGGGCATCGTCTTCCCCAAGTACCGCGGCGATCTGGTGCAGTCGGCGGTGGTCACCGAGCGGATGCGCGCGGGCGCCATCGAGGCGCTGCGGGTGCCCGCCAACCCGCTGGACGTGCTGGCCCAACAGGTGGTCGCGATGGCCGCGATGGACACCTGGGACGTCGCGGAGCTGCTGGCCGTGGTCCGCCGGGCGGCCCCGTTCGCCGCGCTCCCGGAGTCCGCGTTCGCCGCGGTGCTGGACATGCTCGCCGGCCGCTATCCGTCCGACGCCTTCGCCGAGCTGCGCCCGCGCCTGGTCTGGGACCGCGTCGCGCAGACCGTCACCGGCCGTCCCGGGGCCCAGCGGCTGGCCGTGACGTCCGGCGGCACCATCCCGGACCGCGGCCTGTTCGGCGTCTTCCTGGCCGGCGAGAGTGCCGGCAAGGGGGGCGGCGGACGCCGGGTCGGCGAGCTGGACGAGGAGATGGTCTACGAGTCCCGCGTCGGCGACGTCTTCACGCTCGGCACGACGTCCTGGCGCATCGAGGACATCACCCGCGACCGGGTCCTGGTCACCCCCGCCCCCGGGGTGCCCGGCCGGCTGCCGTTCTGGAAGGGCGACCAGCTCGGCCGCCCGCTCGAACTGGGCCGTGCGCTGGGCGCGTTCCTCCGGGAGATCGGCTCGCTCGCCCCGCAGGACGCCGGCGCCCGGATGTCCGCCGCCGGCCTCGACGCCTGGGCGGTCGCCAACGTCCAGGGCTACCTCGCCGAGCAGCGCCAGTCCTGCGGCCACGTCCCGGACGACCGCACCATCGTCGTCGAGCGCTTCCGCGACGAGCTGGGCGACTGGCGGGTCGTCATCCACTCCCCCTTCGGGGCGCAGGTGCACGCCCCGTGGGCGCTGGCCCTGGGCGCCCGGCTCGCCGAGCGCTACGGCCTGGACGCCCAGGTGATGCACGCCGACGACGGCATCGTGCTGCGGCTGCCGGACGCCGACCTGATGGGCCTGGACTTCCTCGACGGCGAGGGCGACGGCGGCGGCTCGGGGGCGGCCGACCGCGCGGAGCACGACCCCGAGCAGTCCCCGGTCGGCGCCGCCGACGTGGTCTTCGACCACGGCGAGGTCGACCAGCTCGTCACCGAACAGGTCGGCGGCTCCGCGCTGTTCGCCTCCCGCTTCCGCGAGTGCGCGGCGCGCGCCCTGTTGCTGCCCCGCCGCAGCCCCGGCAAGCGCACCCCGCTGTGGCAACAGCGCCAGCGCGCCGCCCAGTTGCTCCAGGTGGCGAGCGAGTTCGGGTCGTTCCCGATCGTCCTGGAGGCGGTCCGCGAATGCCTCCAGGACGTCTTCGACGTGCCGGGGCTGACGGAGTTGATGGCCGACATCGAGGCTCGCCGGGTGCGCCTGGTGGAGGTCACGACCCCCGAGCCGTCCCCGTTCGCCCGCTCGCTGCTCTTCGGCTACGTCGCCCAGTTCCTCTACGAGGGCGACTCCCCGCTCGCCGAGCGCCGCGCCGCCGCGCTGTCCCTGGATTCCCGGCTGCTGGCCGAGCTGTTGGGCCGGGCGGAGCTGCGCGAGCTGCTGGACGCGGAGGTCCTGACGGAGCTGGAGGCCGAACTCCAGTGGCGCACCGAGGACCGCCGCGTCAAGGACGTCGAGGGCGTCGCCGACCTGCTGCGCCTGTTGGGGCCGCTGACCGACGCCGAGTTGGCCGAGCGGGGCGCCGAGCCGGCCTGGCCCGCAGAGCTGGCCGCGGCCCGCCGCGCCATCCGGGTGCGGATCGCCGGCGCCGAGCACTGGGCCGCCGTCGAGGACGCCGGCCGGCTCCGGGACGCCCTGGGCACCGCGCTCCCGGTCGGCGTCCCCGAGTCGTTCACCGAGCCGGTCAAGGACCCGCTGGGCGATCTGCTCTCCCGGTACGCCCGCACCCACGGCCCGTTCACCTCCGAGCAGGCGGCCACCCGCTTCGGCCTCGGCACCGCCGTCACCGACGGCGCCCTCCAGCGCCTGGCCGCTGCCGGCCGGCTCGTCCAGGGCGAGTTCCATCCCCAGGGGATCGGACAGGAGTGGTGCGACGCCCAGGTGCTGCGCCGCCTGCGGCGCCGTTCGCTGGCCGCGCTGCGCGAGGAGGTCGAGCCGGTGCCGCCCGCCGCACTGGCCGCTTTCCTCCCCCAGTGGCAGCACGTCGGCGCGCCGCGCCCGGCGCCCGCCTCCGGGGCGCCCGCCTCACCGGTCGCCGGCTCGTCCGGACTGCGCGGACTCGACGGCCTGGTCCGTGCCGTCGAGCAGCTCCAGGGCGCGCCGGTGCCGGCCTCCGCCCTGGAGAAGCTGATCCTGCCGTCCCGGATCGGTGGCTACGCCCCGGCGCTGCTGGACGAGCTCACCGCCACCGGCGAAGTGCTGTGGGCCGGCGCGGGCGCCCTGCCCGGCAAGGACGGCTGGCTCTCGCTCCACCTCGCCGACACCGCGCCCCTCCTGCTGCGGCCCCCGCTGCCCCTGGAGCTGTCCGCGCTGCACGAGTCGGTGCTGCGCGCCCTCGCCCCCGGCTACGGCCTGTTCTTCCGGCAGATCGCCGACCAGGTCCGGGCCACCACGCATCCGGACGCCACCGATCCGCAGCTCGCCGACGCCCTGTGGGAGCTGGCCTGGTCGGGTCGGCTCACCAACGACACCCTCGCCCCGCTGCGCGCCCTGCTCGGCTCGGGCCGCACGGCGGGCGCCACGGCCCACCGCGCCCGCCGAGCCGTCCCCAGGGGGAGGTACGGCACGCTGACCGCGGCCGCCCGCCCCACCGCGTCCCGCTCGGGTCCGCCGACGGTCGGCGGCCGCTGGTCCCTGCTCCCCGCGCCCGAGCCGGATCCGACGCACCGCGCCCACGCCCTGGCCCGTACGCTCCTCGACCGGCACGGCATCGTCACCCGCGGCGCGGTCGCCGCCGAGGGAGTCACCGGCGGCTTCTCCGCCGCCTACCGCGTGCTGTCCGCCTTCGAGGAGTCCGGCCAGGCCCGCCGCGGCTACGTCGTCGAGGGACTGGGCGCCGCCCAGTTCGCCATGGACGGCGCGGTGGACCGCCTCCGGGCGATCAGCACCCAGCGGGAGCGCGGCACCGACGGCCCGTTCCCGGACGGCGGCCCGGCCCGGCCGGGGCGCGGCGGGGGGCCGCGCGCCCTGGTCCTCGCCGCGGCGGATCCGGCCAACGCGTACGGCGCCGCGCTGTCCTGGCCGGAGCCGCCCGAGGGCGCCACCCACAAGCCGGGCCGCAAGGCGGGCTCCCTGGTCGTCCTGGTCGACGGCGAACTGACGCTCTATCTGGAGCGCGGCGGCAAGACGCTCCTGATGTGGCCGCTGGGCGGCGAGCCGGCCCAGGCCGCCACCGACCCCCGCCTGCGGTCCGCCGTCGAGGCCCTCGTCGAGGGGGCCCGGGCGGGCGCCGTCGGCACCCTCACCACCGAGCGCATCAACGGCACCTCCGCCCTCACCTCCCCCTACGCGCCCGTCCTGGAGGCCGCCGGCTTCCACCCCACGCCGCGGGGAATGCGGCTGCGCGGCTGACCCCGACAGCGGCGCCGGGGAGGTGGACGAGGTGCCGCCCGCCCGCCGCCCGCGGTGCATGATGGCCCCATGCCCGAAGGCGACACCGTCTGGCGGCTGGCGCACCGCCTCCACCAGGCGCTGGCCGGCGCCCCGCTGGTCCGCTGCGACTTCCGCGTCCCGCGCCTGGCGACGGTGGACCTCACCGGCCGCGAGGTACGGGCGGTGGTCTCCCGCGGCAAGCACCTGCTCACCCGCTTCGAGGGCGACCTGACCCTCCACTCCCACCTGCGGATGGACGGCGCCTGGAAGATCTACGCCCCGACCGAGCGCTGGCGCGGCGGCCCCGCGCACCAGATCCGGGCGGTCCTCGGCACCGCCGCGCACACCGCCGTCGGCTACCGCCTGCCCGTCCTGGAACTGCTGCGCACCGCCGACGAACCCCGGGTCACCGGCCACCTGGGCCCCGATCTGCTGGGCCCGGACTGGGACCCCACCGAGGCCCTGAGCCGGCTGCTCGCCGCCCCCGACCGGCCCCTCGGCGAGGCCCTGCTCGACCAGCGCAACCTCGCCGGCATCGGCAATGTCTACAAGTGCGAGCTGTGCTTCCTGCTCGGCGCCTCCCCCTGGCTGCCGATCGGCCGCCTCACCACCCCCGAACGCGCCCCCGCGCTGGCCAAGAAGCTCCTGGAAGCCAACAAGGACCGCCCGACCCGGGTCACCACCCCCTGGGGCGCCCGCGCACGCCCCTTCGACGGCGGTGCCGCCGTCCGCGCGGAGCGTCGCCTGTGGGTCTACGGCCGCGCCGGCCGCCCCTGCCTGCGCTGCGGCACCGCCGTCCGCTCCGCCGAGCAGGGCCCCGGTACCGAGGAACGGGTCACCTACTGGTGCCCCACCTGCCAGCCACCCCCGCCCGCGCCGTGACGCCCCGTCAGTCGTCCCCGCTCCCGGGCCTGCGTCGCCACAGGTTTCCGACGAGCCGCCCCGCCTCGGAGCGTCGCCACGCCTCGACGAGCCGTGCCTCCACGGCCCCGACCGCACCGACCCGCCGGACCGGACCGCGCGCCCCCGTCCGTCGCCCGCTCCACGGAACGCAGTGCACGGGCAGCAGGCTGAGCCCCCAGCCGGCGGTCGCCACCGCCCCTTCCACCAGTCCCGCCGACCCCGGCCACAGGACCAGCCGGCACACCGCCCACCACCACACGCCCCCGACGAGCGCCGCGGATATCCACCGTCCCGGCACGCACCACGCACGCCTCGCCATGCCTGCCTCCTCGGGCCGACGCTAGACCGGGCCCGCCACCGGCGACAGGGGCGCACCGGCGCACGCCCGGCGCGTGCGGTGCGCTCCGAAAACCCCGGCGGCGGGCCCGGTCACCAGCCGGTCACCGGGCCGCGCCCTACGGGCCGCGGTCAGTGGGCCTCGGCCTGGAACATCCAGTGGTGCTTCTCCAGGTCGGCGGTGAGGCCGATGAGGATGTCCTGGCTGACCGGGTCGGGCTCGTCGGTCACGGCGATCCGCTCCCGCATCCGCCCGATGATCACGCCGAGCCCGTCCACCAGCGTCCGGACGACGTCGACGTCCTTGACCCAGCCGTCCGGTGCCTCGCTGATGCCGCTGGTCTTGGCGACCGTCGCGGACCGGCCGTCCGGCGAGACCCCGATCGCCGAGGCCCGCTCGGCCACCGTGTCCGCGTGCAGCCGGGCGCTGGCGACGACCTCGTCGAGCTGGAGGTGGACGGAGCGGAAGCGCGGACCGACGACGTTCCAGTGCACCTGCTTGGCGACCAGGGAGAGGTCCACCAGGTCCACCAGCGCCCCTTGGAGGGCGTGGCCGACGACGGCTCGGGCTTCCTCGGACAGCGTGCTTGTGACCACAGACATCCAGATACTCCCTTTCAGGCGCATTAAGGACATTCATGCGAATAATCCGATTTAGCCCCATGGTACGGGCCGGGGCTCCGCTCCGAGCAGCCCAGCCGGTCCGGCCGGGCCCGCACCGAGGTGCCACCCGGGCAGCAGGAAGCCCCGGCGGGCTGCTGCCCGCCGGGGCTCCGGCCGTGCTTGGTCTGCGGTGTCAGGCCGCGACGACATCCACGACGTCGGCCGGGGACTTGATGGTCACGCGCTCCTCCGGCACTCCGGCCAGGGACGCGACGGACACCGAGTTGAGCTTCGGTCGCACCGGTGCCGGCACCGTGTCCGTCGCGGCCGCGGAGGCCGCCAGCTCGGCGAGCGCCAGCTCGTCGCTGACCTCCCGCATCAGCTCGGACATGCGCACGTCCAGCGCGTCACAGATCGCCGAGAGCAGTTCGGAGGACGCCTCCTTCTGCCCCCTCTCGACCTCGGACAAGTAGCCGAGTGACACCCGGGCGGAGGACGAGACCTCGCGCAGGGTGCGGCCTTGGCGCTGACGCTGTCGGCGCAGCACGTCACCCAGCAGGCGACGAAGCAGAATCATCGCTGGCTCCCTCCTCGGACCTCGGACGCGGATCCTTCTCGCCCCACCGTACCGCCTCGGGCCGCGGCCGTGCCGGGAGCGAGTACGTGTTCACTCAGGGCTGCAAACATCCATTCCCCCCGTGTTGTTCCGTATCCTGTGCCCGCGCATTTTCTGCGAGTTCGCTCAACAGCAGCGCCAGCACCGCCTGAACGCTGTCCCGACGGATCCGGTCACGATCCCCGGCCAGCGCCAGCCGCCGTGCCTTTCCCGCACCGTCCGGCCCCTGGACCGCCACGTAGACGGTGCCCACCGGCTGCTCGTCCTGGGGGTCCGGCCCCGCGACGCCGGTGGTGGCGATGCCCCAGTCGGCACCGAGCACCCGGCGCACCCCGGCCGCCATCTGCCTCGCGACCTCGCCGTCCACGGCCCCGCGGGCGTCCAGCAGCGCGCCGTCCACTCCCAGGAGGTCCCGCTTGACGTCGGTGGCGTAGGCCGTGACCGACCCGCGCACCACCCGCGAGGCCCCGGGAACGCCGGTCAGCTCGCCCGCGACCAGTCCGCCGGTGAGCGATTCGGCCACCGCCAGGCTCTGCCGCCGCCCGGCGAGCGCCTCCAGCGCCCCGGCCGCCGCAGAACCCGGCGCACTCACCGGGCCTCGCCCGTTTCCGCCCGTTCGGCCTGCTCCCGGGCCAGCCCGGCCCGGCGCAGCACCACGGCCTGCCGGACGTAGTCGAGCCCGGTCGCCACGGTCAGGACCACCGCCACCGCCATCACCCACCAGCGGAAGGTGGCCAGCGGCCCGGTCAGCACCAGGACGTACATGCCCACGGCGGTGCCCTGCGCCAATGTCTTGATCTTGCCGCCCCGGCTGGCCGGAATCACTCCGTGTTTGATCACCCAGAACCGCATCAGGGTGATGCCCAGCTCCCGGAAGAGGATCACGCCCGTCACCCACCAGGACAGGTCCCCCAGCACCGACAGGCAGATCAGCGCCGCTCCCATGATCGCCTTGTCGGCGATCGGGTCGGCGATCTTGCCGAAGTCGGTGACCAGGTTGTACGTCCGGGCCAGGTGGCCGTCGAAGATGTCGGTGATCATGGCGATGGCGAAGGCCGCCCAGGCGAACGCCCGCCAGGCCGGATCCCGACCGCCGTCGTGCACCAGCAGCAACACGAACGCCGGGACCAGCAGCAACCGCAGCATCGTCAGGACGTTGGCGATGTTCCACAGCCCGGCCTGCCGGACGACCGGCGCCGTGCGCGGCCTCCCGGCGGCAGAAGCCGAGGCTCCGCTCATCTGCCCGCCTCCTCGGTACATCCCGCACCGTCCACCGACAGCACCTCCGCCACGAGGTCCACGCCCTCGCTGGCGACCACCTTTGCTTCGACCATACGACCGGGCTGCAGGTCCTGGCCGTTCGTGAGCAGCGTGACGCCGTCGGTCTCCGGCGCCTGGTGCGCGGCCCGCCCGACGACGCCGTCGTCCTCGTCGTCGATCCGGTCCACCAGCACCCGGACGCTCTCCCCGACCCGCTCGGAGGCCCGCTGCGCGGTCAGCTCCTCGGCCAGCCGGGACACCCGCGCCAGCCGCTCGGCGACCACCTCGGGATCGAGCTTGTCGGCGTAGCCGGCGGCCTCGGTGCCGTCCTCGTCGGAGTAGCCGAAGACGCCGATGGCGTCCAGCCGGGCCTCGCCGAGGAACCGTTCCAGCTCCGCCACGTCGCTCTCCGACTCGCCGGGGAAACCGACGATGAAGTTCGAGCGGGCGCCGGCCTGCGGCGCCTTGCCGCGGATGGTCGCCAGGAGTTCCAGGAAGCGGTCGGTGTCGCCGAACCTCCGCATCGCGCGCAGCACCCCGGGCGCGGAGTGCTGGAAGGACAGGTCGAAGTAGGGCGCCACCTTGTCGGTGCCGGTCAGCACGTCGATCAGGCCGGGCCGCATCTCGGCGGGCTGGAGGTAGCTCACCCGGATCCGCTCGATGCCGTCGACGGCGGCCAGCTCCGGCAGCAGCGTCTCCAGCAGGCGGATGTCGCCCAGGTCCTTGCCGTAGGACGTGTTGTTCTCGGAGACCAGCATGATCTCCTTGACGCCCTGCTCGGCCAGCCAGCGGGTCTCGCCGAGCACGTCCGAGGGACGGCGCGAGATGAACGAGCCGCGGAACGACGGGATCGCACAGAACGAACAGCGCCGGTCACAGCCCGAAGCCAGCTTCACCGAGGCCACCGGGTCGTTGCCCAGTCGGCGGCGCAGCGGCGCCCGCGGCCCCGAAGCCGGTGCGACGCCTTCGGGCAGGTCCTGCGGCGCCGCCGCGGGCTCCTCGGCGTCGGACTGGGCGTGGCCGGGCAGCGCGATCCCCGCGGCGTCCTGGCGCTCCGCCGGGCTGATCGGCAGCAGCTTGCGGCGATCGCGCGGGGTGTGCGAGGCGTGGACGCCGCCGCTGAGGATGGTCTGCAGGCGGTCGGAGATGTCGGCGTAGTCGTCGAACCCGAGCACCCCGTCCGCCTCGGGCAGCGCCTCGGCGAGTTCCTTGCCGTAGCGCTCGGCCATGCAGCCGACGGCGACGACGGCCTGGGTCCGGGCTCTGCCTTCACCTGCGGCGGACTTCAGATCGTTGGCTTCCAGCAGGGCGTCGACGGAGTCTTTCTTGGCGGCTTCGACGAAGCCGCAGGTGTTGACGACGGCGACGTCCGCATCGGTGGCGTCCTCGACGAGCTCCCAGCCGTCCGCTGCCAAGCGGCCTGCGAGCTCCTCCGAGTCCACCTCGTTACGGGCGCAGCCAAGGGTGACGAGGGCGACGGTACGGCGTTCGGGCATGGGGCTCAGCCTACTTCGTCCCGGACACCCCCATGGCGCGCAGGTCTCCGCCGCCCGTCCCGGGGCCCTCCGGGACAGACGGCGGAGGGGTTCCGACCGGCGCTCGTCAGCCCGCCTGCGGGTCCCCCGGCGTGTAGCTCAGCCGCTCCACCGAGCCCTCGTCGCCGACCTTCTTGACCTCCTTGCCGTTGACGTACAGCTGTACGGCCCCGGCGTTGCCGACGACGAGGTCGATCCGCTTCTTGTCGGTGAACGTCTTCGACTCCCCCTGCTTGAGCAGCCCGTCCTGCAGGAGCTTGCCGTTGGCGTCCTTGGCGGAGACCCAGCTCTGGCCGTCCTTGGCGGTCACCTTGATCGTGACCTTGTCCTTGGGCAGTCCGGCGATGGCGCTGTCGGAGGGCGCCGGACGGGGCGGCTGCGGGGCCTGCGGACGGATGGTGCTGGGGGCCGGGCCGGGCTTGTCGGCCTTGGCGGTGTCGGAGGCGATCGGCCCGCCCTGGTGCTTGCTGCCGCTGCTGAAGAACGTGAAGCCGGCGAAGCCGATCACCGCGACGATGGCCGCCACCATCGCCGCGGTCCAGTTGGGGCGGCGCGGTTCCGACCGGATCCGCTCCGCCTCGAAGAGCGGGGCGGCGACGGTCGGGGCGGGCCGGCCGCCGTGGTCGGCGTCGTAGCGTTCGATCAGGGTCTGGGGGTCGAGGGAGACGGCACGGGCGAGCGCTCTGATGTGTCCGCGTGCGTAGACGTCGCCGCCGCAGCGGGAGAAGTCGTCCTGCTCGATCGCGTGCACGATGGGGATCCGCACCCGCGTCGCCGTACTGACCTCTTCGACGGTCAGACCCGCACCGATGCGGGCCTGCTGGAGGGCTCGGCCGACCGAAGGCCGGTCCGGACCGGGGGAAGCCCGGTCCTCTTCGGGGGAGTTGGGGGAGTTGCCGATGGACACGGGGGCGCCTTTCGAGCGTGTAGCCACCTGCTGGAAGTTCAGTCTAGGGGTGTTGCGAAAGGGTCGGGCAAGCGGGAGAGCCGGGTTTGTACGCCATCAGAACGCCCCGCGGCGCCTGCCTCGGGGCCGGAGGCCGCAGCGGCCTCCCCCGCTTCCCTCAACTTGACGTGCGGCCAAGGAAAACGGTTGCCTCCGCGCGCGGACGAAGGGGTCCGCACGTGCGTGCTACTGGGTAGCCTCCCCCCGGATGACGGCGAGCACTCCGTCCAATTCATCCGGCTTCACCAACACGTCGCGCGCCTTGGAGCCCTCGCTCGGCCCGACGACGTTCCGCGACTCCATCAGGTCCATCAGCCGTCCGGCCTTGGCGAAGCCCACCCGCAGCTTGCGCTGGAGCATCGAGGTCGACCCGAACTGGGTGGACACCACCAGCTCCGCCGCCTGGCACAGCAGGTCGAGGTCGTCGCCGATGTCCTCGTCGATCTCCTTCTTCTTGGCGGTGCCGACGGTGACGTCGTCCCGGAAGACCGGCGCCATCTGGTCCTTGCAGTGCTGGACGACGGCCGCCACCTCCTCCTCGGTGACGAACGCGCCCTGCATCCGGACCGGCTTGTTCGCGCCCATCGGCAGGAACAGCCCGTCGCCCTTGCCGATCAGCTTCTCGGCGCCGGGCTGGTCCAGGATGACCCGGCTGTCGGCCAGCGAGGAGGTCGCGAACGCCAGCCGGGACGGCACGTTGGCCTTGATCAGACCGGTGACGACGTCGACCGACGGCCGCTGGGTGGCCAGCACCAGGTGGATGCCGGCCGCGCGGGCCAGCTGCGTGATGCGGACGATGGCGTCCTCGACGTCCCGCGGCGCGACCATCATCAGGTCGGCCAGCTCGTCCACGATCACCAGCAGGTACGGGTACGGCGACAGCTCCCGCTCGCTGCCCTCGGGCGTCTTGAGCTTGCCGGAGCGGACCGCCTCGTTGAAGTCGTCGATGTGCCGGTAGCCGAACGCCGCGAGGTCGTCGTAGCGCAGGTCCATCTCGCGCACCACCCACTGGAGCGCCTCGGCGGCCCGCTTGGGGTTGGTGATGATCGGCGTGATCAGGTGCGGGATGCCCTCGTAGGCCGTCAGCTCCACCCGCTTGGGGTCGACGAGCACCATCCGGACCTCGTCGGGGCTGGCCCGCACCATGATCGAGGTGATCAGGCAGTTGATGCAGGACGACTTGCCGGAGCCGGTGGCACCGGCGACCAGCACGTGCGGCATCTTCGCGATGTTCGCCATCACGTAGCCGCCCTCGACGTCCTTGCCGAGCGCGACCAGCATCGGGTGGTCGTCCCCGGCGGCGTCCGCCAGGCGCAGCACGTCGCCGACGTTGACCATCTCGCGGTCGGTGTTCGGGATCTCGATGCCGACCGCGGACTTGCCCGGGATCGGCGAGATGATCCGCACGTCCGGGGAGGCCACCGCGTACGCGATGTTCTTGGCCAGCGCGGTGATCTTCTCGACCTTCACCGCGGGGCCGAGCTCGACCTCGTAGCGGGTGACCGTCGGGCCGCGGGTGAAGCCGGTGACCGAGGCGTCGACCTTGAACTCGGTGAAGACGTTGGTCAGCGACTCCACTATGGCGTCGTTGGCCGCGCTGCGGGACTTCCCCGGGCCGCCGCGGGTCAGCAGGTCCAGCGACGGCAGGGCGTAGGAGATGTCGCCGGCGAGCTGGAGCTGCTCGGCACGCGGCGGCAGGTCGCCGGACGGCTCGGGGGCGGCCTTGGTCAGGTCCGGCACCGCGGCCTTGGTGAGGTCCGGGACCTTCGCGGAACGCCCGGCCTCGACCGGCGGGGCGGCCGCGGCCGGCTCCGCGCCCCGGGCCGGCGGCACCGCACCGCTCTCCTCGGTGACGTCGCCGGTGCGCTCCCGGCGCTCCCCCGAGATGCCGCCGCTGAGCTCGGCGACCAGCGGCGAGGGCTGGACCCCGTGCAGCACCGCGCCGTCCAGCGCCGCGGCGGCCGCGGCGGCGACGTCCACGGCGTCCATCGGCCGGTCGGCGGGCTGGGCCGACGTCCGGCGCGGCCGCCGCTTGGCCAGCGCGGCCGCCTCCAACGCCGCCGGTTCGGTCGGATCGGCGGGGGCCCGCCGCGACCGGCGGGCCGGTGCCTCGCGCCAGTCCTCGGCGTACTCCGGCTCCTCGTCGTACACATCGGCTTCGGCGGACTCCAGCAGGCCGAGCCGCGCGCCGAGCGCCCGCAGCCGCTGCGGGATGGCGTTCACCGGCGTCGCGGTCACCACCAGCAGCCCGAAGACGGTCAGCAGCACCAGCAGCGCCACCGCAAGGGTCTGGCCGACGGTGAAGATCAGCGGCTTGGAGACCGCCCAGCCGACGTAGCCGCCGGCGTCCTGTATGGCGGCGAGCCCGTCGTTGCGCCCCGGGGAGCCGCAGGCCATGGCCACCTGGCCGAGCACCCCGACCACCAGCGCCGAGAGCCCGATGACGATCCGTCCGTTGGCCTCCGGCCGCTCCGGATGCCGGATGAGCCGGATCGCGATGCCGCCGAGGAGGATCGGGACGACCAGGTCGAGCCGCCCGAACGCACCCGTCACCAGGAGTTCGACGAGGTTGCCGACCGGGCCGGAGAGGTTGGACCAGGTGCCGGCCGCGACGACCAGCGCCAGGCCGAGCAGCAGCAGCGCCAGCCCGTCCTTGCGGTGCGCCGGGTCGAGGTTCTTGGCACCGCGGCCGAAGCTGCGGAACACCGCTCCGATGCCGTGCGCGGCGCCCAGCCAGCAGGCCCGCGCGAGCCGGTAGACGCCGCCGGTCGGCGACGGTGCCGGCGCCGGCCTCGGCGCCGCCTTCTTCTTGGCGGGCGCCTTCTTCGCCGGCGCCTTCTTGGCGACCGCGGCCTTCTTGGCCGGCGGCCGCTTCGCGGGTGCCTTCTTGGCGGCGGCCTTCTTCGCTGCGCCCCCGGACTGTCCGGCGCGCGGCTTCGAGGGGCCCGCCGTGCGCTGGGTTCCCTTGCCGGACGTACGTGAGGCCATGCCGACGAGATTACAGGCGCCGGCGCGCACGGCACGAGCGCGCGGCGCTTCACCCATTCGTGTCGCGCGCCGGGCGCGTGACAGGCCGTCAGTCGGTCGCGGACGCCCCGTCAGCTGGCGGGCGTCCCCGCACCGGGCTCCAAGGCGTCCAGCGCCCGCCGCAGGCCGGTGAGTTTGCGCTCCAGGTGCGCGGCGGTGGCCACCGCCGCGGCGTCCGCGGACTCGTCGAGCTGTTTGGAGAGCGCCTCGGCCTGCTCCTCGACGGCGGCCAGCCGCGCGGAGAGCTCGGCCAGCAGCCCGGCGGACTCCTTGGTCTCGCCGACGTTCTGCCGACCGCCGTCCAGCTGGAGCCGCAGCAGCGCCGCCTGCTCCCGCAGTTGGCAGTTCTTCATGTACAGGTCGACGAAGACCGAGACCTTGGCGCGCAGCACCCACGGGTCGAACGGCTTGGAGATGTAGTCGACCGCACCGGCCGCGTACCCGCGGAAGGTGTGGTGCGGACCGTGGTTGATCGCGGTGAGGAAGATGATCGGGATGTCGCGGGTGCGCTCCCGCCGCTTGATGTGCGCGGCGGTCTCGAACCCGTCCATCCCCGGCATCTGCACGTCGAGCAGGATCACCGCGAAGTCGTCGGTGAGCAGTGCTTTGAGCGCTTCCTCCCCGGACGATGCCCGCACCAGTGTCTGATCGAGCGCGGAGAGGATCGCCTCCAGCGCCAGCAGATTCTCCGGCCGGTCATCGACCAGGAGGATCTTGGCCTTCTGCACCATGGCCCGTCCTCCTCGCCCCGGCATGGAACCGGACGCCGCCCCAGGGGACGACTCCGTCACGCCGCCCGTCCTTGTGCCGGTCATCGTAGCTGCACCCCGCCTGTCGCCACACCCTGTCACCGCGATGTCACTGTGCACGTAGCAGAAACGCAGCGAGAGACGAGAAAGTTCCCCGAATCGCGCGGTTCCACACGTGCACGGCCACACTCAGTCAGCACGCGGTGATCCTCTTCCGGGTTCCATACTGGACGCCCACTGGACGGCCCGTCACCTCTGGCGCATCCAGTGCTCCATGACCGACAACAGATGATCGGTGTCCACCGGCTTGGTCACGTAGTCCGACGCCCCGGAGTCGATGCTCTTCTCCCGGTCGCCCTTCATCGCCTTCGCGGTCAGCGCGATGATCGGCAACCCCGCGAACTGCGGCATCCGCCGGATCGCCACGGTGGTCGCGTAGCCGTCCATCTCCGGCATCATGATGTCCATCAGGACCAGCACGATGTCGTCGTGCTGCTCCAGCACCTCGATGCCCTCGCGGCCGTTCTCGGCGTACAGCACCGAGAGGCCGTGCTGCTCCAGGACGCTGGTGAGCGCGAAGACGTTGCGGATGTCGTCGTCGACGATCAGCACCTTCTCGCCGTGGAACCCGCCCTCGAAGCCCGGGTCGACCAGGTCCTGTCCGTTGCCGAGCCAGGACTCGTCCGGCTGTTGGGCGGCCTGCTGCGCCGCCGCGGCGGCGAGCTGCTGCGCCACGGGCGTCGGCCGGCCGGGCAGCGCGAACCGCTGTGCCCCGCCGGAAACCGCCCGCCGACGCCGACGGTTGAGGCTGCCGCCGCCTCCCGGCTCGCTCGGCGGCTGCTCGCTCTCCTGGAGCCCGTCCTCGGTCTCGCGCGCCTCCGCGTCCATCGCCAGGCCACCGGCGACCAGCTGCGGGTAGCCCTGCGGCGGCAGCCCGCCCGGGTTGTGCGGCAGGTACAGGGTGAACGTCGACCCGCGGCTGGGCTCGCTCTGGGCGTGGATCTCACCGCCCAGCAGCCGGGCGATCTCCCGGCTGATGGACAGGCCCAGACCGGTGCCGCCGTACTTGCGGCTGGTGGTGCCGTCCGCCTGCTTGAACGCCTCGAAGATCACCCGCATCTTGCTCGACGCGATGCCGATGCCGGTGTCGGTCACCGAGAAGGCGATCATCGGGGCGTCCGGGTCGCGCAGCGAACCGTGCTCCAGCAACTGCTCGCGGATGGCCACCGGGACGTCCTCCCCGGCCGGCCGGATCACCAGCTCGACGGCGCCGCTGTCGGTGAACTTCACCGCGTTGGAGAGCAGGTTGCGCAGCACCTGTAGGAGCCGCTGCTCGTCGGTGTGCAGCGTCGCCGGCAGCTCCGGGGAGACCCGTACCGAGAAGTCCAGTCCCTTCTCGGCGGTCAGCGGCCGGAAGGTGGCCTCGACGTAGTCGACGAGCTGGACCAGCGCGATCCGGGTCGGGCTGACGTCCATCTTGCCGGCCTCGACCTTCGACAGGTCGAGGATGTCGTTGATCAGCTGGAGCAGGTCCGAGCCGGCGCCGTGGATGGTCTCGGAGAACTCCACCTGCTTCGGGGAGAGGTTGCCCTCGGCGTTGTCGGCCAGCAGCTTGGCGAGGATCAGCAGCGAGTTCAGCGGCGTGCGCAGCTCGTGCGACATGTTCGCCAGGAACTCCGACTTGTAGCGCATCGAGACCGCGAGCTGCTCGGCGCGCTCCTCCAGGACCTGCCGCGCCTCCTCGATCTCGGTGTTCTTGACCTCGATGTCGCGGTTCTGCGCCCGCAGTTGCTCGGCCTTCTCCTCCAGTTCGGAGTTGGACAGCTCCAGCGCCCGCTGCCGGCTCTCCAACTCCGCCGAGCGCTCGCGCAGTTGCTCGGTCAGCTCCTGCGACTGGCCCAGCAGCACCTCGGTCTTGGTGTTGACCGAAATGGTGTTGACGCTGGTCGCGATCATCTCGGCGATCTGGCTGAGGAAGTCCTTCTGGATCTGGGTGAACGGCTGGAACGACGCCAGCTCGATCACGCCGAGCACCTTGTCCTCGAAGAGCACCGGCAGCACGATGACGTTGGCCGGCGGGGCCTCCCCGAGCCCCGAGGCGATCTTGAGGTATCCGGACGGCACGTTCTCCACCAGGATCGTGCGGCCCTCCTCGGCCGCCGTCCCGATCAGCGTCTCGCCGGGCTTGAACGTCGTCGGCATCTCCCCCATGGAGTAGCCGTACGAGCCCATCAGCCGCAGCTCGTACCGGCTGTCGCCGTCGGTGCCGATCTCCTGCACGTCGGGCCGCGCGGCGAGGAAGAACGCGCCGTGCTGCGCCGAGACCGCGGGCGACAGCTCGCTCATGATGAGCGTGGCCACGTCCTTGAGGTCGCGGCGGCCCTGCATCAGGCCGGAGATCCGGGCGAGGTTGCCCTTCAGCCAGTCCTGCTCCTCGTTGGCGAGGGTGGTCTCCCGGAGCGTGGAGATCATGGTGTTGATGTTGTCCTGGAGCTCCAGGATCTCGCCGGCCGCGTCCACGTCGATGCGGACGTTGTGGTCGCCGAGGGTCACCGCCACGGCCACCGCGGCGATGGCCCGCACCTGCCGGGTGAGGTTCCCGGCCATCTCGTTCACCGACTCCGTCAGGTCCTTCCAGGTGCCGGCCACGCCGCGCACCTGCGCCTGACCGCCCAGTTGGCCTTCCGTACCCACCTCGCGGGCCACCCTGGTGACCTGCTCGGCGAAGGACGACAGCTGGTCGACCATCGTGTTGATGGTGGTCTTCAGCGCCAGGATCTCGCCCCGCGCATCGATGTCGATCTTCTTGGTCAGATCGCCCTTGGCGATGGCGGTGGTGACCATGGCGATGTTGCGGACCTGACCCGTCAGGTTGTTGGCCATGGAGTTCACCGACTCGGTGAGGTCCTTCCACGTGCCGGCGACGCCGGGCACGCGGGCCTGGCCGCCCAGGATGCCGTCGGTGCCCACCTCACGGGCCACCCGGGTCACCTCGTCGGCGAACGACGAGAGGGTGGTCACCATGGTGTTGACGGTGTCGGCGAGCTGCGCGACCTCGCCGCGCGCCTCGACCGTCACCTTCTTCGTCAGGTCACCGTTGGCGACCGCCGCCGAGACCTGCGAGATGTTCCGCACCTGGATGGTCAGGTTGTTGGCCATCAGGTTGACGTTGTCGCTGAGGTCCTTCCAGATTCCGGTGACGCCCGGAACCCGTGCCTGACCGCCGAGTTGGCCCTCGGTGCCGACCTCGCGGGCCACCCGCGTCACCTGCTCCGCGAACAGCGACAGCTGGTCGACCATGGTGTTCACGGTCGTGACGAGTTCGAGGATCTCGCCCTTCGCGTCGACCGTGATCTTCTTCGACAGGTCGCCGCGGGCCACCGCGGTGGTCACCTCGCCGATGTTGCGCACCTGCGAGGTCAGGTTGTTCGCCATGAAGTTGACGGACTGGGTGAGGTCCTTCCAGGTGCCGCTGACGCCCTGGACCTCGGCCTGACCGCCCAGGATGCCCTCGGTGCCGACCTCGCGGGCGACCCGGGTGACCTCCTCGGCGAACGAGGAGAGCTGGTCCACCATCGTGTTGAGGGTGTTCTTCAGTTCCAGGATCTCGCCGCGGGCGTCCACGTCGATCTTCTGCGACAGGTCACCGCGCGCCACCGCCGTCGCGACCTGCGCGATGTTGCGGACCTGCGCGGTGAGGTTGCCGGCCATGCCGTTCACGGAGTCGGTCAGGTCGCGCCAGACGCCGGCGACGCCCGGCACCTGCGCCTGCCCGCCGAGCCGGCCTTCCGTACCGACCTCCCGGGCGACCCGGGTCACCTGCTCCGCGAAGGCGGACAGCTGGTCGACCATCGTGTTGATGGTGCTCTTCAGCTCCAGGATCTCGCCGCGCGCATCGACGTCGATCTTCTGCGACAGGTCGCCGCGCGCCACCGCCGTCGTCACCTGGGCGATCTGGCGCACCTGCGACGTGAGGTTCCCCGCCATGAAGTTGACGGAGTCGGTGAGTTCCTTCCAGGTGCCGCTGACGCCGTCCACCCGCGCCTGACCGCCCAGCCGGCCCTCCGTGCCCACGTCCCGGGCCATGCGGGTGACCTGGTCGGCGAACGAGGACAGCTGGTCCACCATGGTGTTGACGGTGTTCTTCAGCTGGAGCATCTCGCCGGAGACGTCGACGGTGACCTTCTGCGACAGGTCGCCGTTGGCCACCGCCGTGGTCACCTGCGCGATGTTGCGGACCTGCCCGGTGAGGTTGCGGAAGGCCGTGTTGACGGAGTCGGTGAGGTCCTTCCAGGTGCCCGCGGCGCCCGGTACGGCGGCCTGGCCGCCCAGCTCGCCCTCGACGCCGATCTCCCGGGCCACCCGCGTCACTTCGGCACCGAACGAGGAGAGCTGGTCCACCATCGTGTTGACGGTGTTCTTCAACTCCAGCATCTCGCCGGCCACGTCGACGGTGACCTTCTGCGACAGGTCACCGTTGGCCACCGCCGTGGTCACCTGCGCGATGTCCCGGACCTGGCCGGTGAGGTTGCGGAAGGCGTTGTTCACCGAGTCGGTGAGGTCCTTCCAGGTGCCGGCCGCGCCGGGCACCTGCGCCTGACCGCCGAGTTGCCCCTCGGCCCCGACCTCGTTCGCGACGCGCGTCACCTCGTCGGCGAAGGTGCGCAGCGTCTCCGTCATCGTGTTGATGGTCTCGGCCAGCTGCGCCACCTCGCCGCGGGCGCTGACCGTGACCTTCTGCGACAGGTCGCCGCTGGCGACCGCGGTGGTGACCTGGGCGATCCCGCGCACCTGCGCGGTGAGATTGCCGGCCATGAGGTTGACCGAGTCGGTCAGGTCCTTCCACACCCCGGCCACGCCGGGCACCTGCGCCTGACCGCCCAGCTCGCCCTCGGTGCCCACCTCGCGGGCCACCCGGGTCACCTCGGAGGCGAACGAGGAGAGCTGGTCCACCATCGTGTTGACGGTGTTCTTCAACTCCAACATCTCGCCGGCGACGTGGACGGTCACCTTCCGCGACAGGTCGCCCTTGGCGACGGCGGTGGTGACGAGCGCGATGTCCCGCACCTGCGCGGTCAACCGGGACGCCATCGTGTTGACGGAGTCCGTGAGGTCCTTCCAGGAGCCCGACATGCCGCGCACCCGCGCCTGGCCGCCGAGCTTGCCCTCCGTACCGACCTCACTGGCCACCCTGGTGACCTCGTCGGTGAAGGCGGAGAGCTGGTCCACCAGACCGTTGACGGTCCGCCCGACCTTCAGGAACTCACCGCGCAGGGGATGCTCCGAAGAGCTGTCCGAACTCCGCGACCGCAGGTCCATCCGCTGTTCCAGGTCGCCCTCGGAGACCGCGGACAGCACCCGGCCCACCTCGGAGACCGGCCGCACCAGGTCGTCCACCAGGGCGTTGGACGCCTCGATGGCCGCGGCCCAGGACCCCTCGGCCGCACCGGCCTCCAGCCGTTCCGTGAGTTTTCCCTCACGCCCCACGACCCGGCGCACCCGCGCCAGCTCGCCGGTCAGATGGAGATTGCGGTCGGCGACCTCGTTGAAGACCGCCGCGATCTCCGACATGACGCCTTCGCCGGAAACCGTCAACCGTTTCCGGAAGTTCCCGTCCCGCATGGCGACGAGCGCGGCGAGCAGCCGATTCAGGGCAGCTGTATCTACCTCGGTCGTCCCATTACTCCGGGATCGTCCGCCTTTCGCGCGCGTGCTTACGCCCCGCGCCGCTGCGCCAGACTCCACCGTGTCCCTCCCGCAGGGTCGACCGTTCTCTCCGGGCTCTGCCTTCATGCTTGCCCAGTGTTTCACCATGGCTCAACCAGGCCATAACAGTTCGGCAGCATCGCACACCGTCCCGATGCACGATTGGGGCGAAAGACACGTGACCGGCATCCCCGGGCCCGGCGAAGGTAAGTAACCTGGCATACGGCTGTCCACCCGCCCCGGCGTTTCCCTACGGGCGGTGGTGCGAGCACGACAGGTATTCGGAGGGGCACCGCGACCATGGGGGAGCAGATCACCGACACACGCATGAGGAGACCAGTGATCACCGCGCGGGCCGCCGCCACCTTCGAGCCGGTCGGGCGCTCGGTCGCCACTGCCCGTGCTTTCGTCCGCGACACCCTCCAGGGTTGGGGCTACGCCGACATCGTCGACGACGCCGTGGTCCTCACCAGCGAACTGGTCACCAATGCCGTGGTCCACGCCGGCACCGCAGCCGACGTCCTGTGCCTGCGCACCGACGGCGGCGTCCGCATCTCCGTCGCGGACCGCTACCCCGAACGTGAGATTCCACTCCAGAGCACCGGCCCCGCCATGGTCCACCCCGACCGCGAGGGCGGCCGCGGGCTGCTGCTCTGCGGCGCCCTGGCCGCCCGCTGGGGTGTGGAATACACCACGGCCCAGAAGCACGTCTGGTTCCACCTCGACCTTCCCGAACGCCCGGCCGGCACCCGTTCGGCCGGCCCCGCGCTCCCCGTGGACGCCCTCCCGGTCACCGACCCCCGGGTGCGGGTCTCGGTGATCCAGATCGACCGCGGCGGTTGCGTCACCTTCTGGAACGAGGACTCCCAGGACCTCTTCGGCTACGACCCCGAACAGGTCGTCGGCAAGCCCCTCACCGACTTCGCCGCCTGGCCGCACACCCCCGGCACCGGCACCGGCATCGCCGAGGCCCTCCAGCTCTCCCGCTGGGAGGGCTCCTACGGCATAAGGGGTGCCGACGGCCGGGTCGTCCCCGTCTACGCCTCCCACCTGCGGGTCCGCGACGCCGACGGCGAGGCGTCCACCGTCTGCCTCCTGGTCCGCGACCACGAGCGCGCCATCTTGCAGAGCCCCCAGCGCCCGCCGTCCACCGGCGGCGCCACCCCCGCCGAGGGCCGCCCCGCCGACCCCTTCGAAGTCTTCATCGGCTCCCCCGCCCCGGACGACCTCGACGGCCTGCTCCAGCGCACCGTCGAACGCGCCCGCGACATGCTCGACGGCGACGCCGCCTACCTCCTCCTGGCCACCGACGACGAGACCGAGTTGGAGGTCCGCGCCTCGACGGGCCTGCCCTCCGCCCGCCAGCGGTTCGCCCGCGTCCCCGTCGAGGCCGGCTCCGGACGCTACGGCTCCGCCCGCATGCCCGCCGTCCACGAGGACCTCACCGCGGTCCCCGGAGCCGTCCCGCTGCTGGCCGGCACCGGCATGCGCTCGGTCGTCACCGTCCCGCTCAAGGTCGAGGGCCGGCTCACCGGTTCGCTGGGCGTCGCCGCCGAGGGCGCCGCCCGGTACACCAACGAGGAGGCCCTGCGCCTCCAGTTCGCCGCCGACCGGATCGCCCTCGCCGTGGAGCGGGCCCGCCTCACCGAGCTGGAGAAGCTCCGCCGCGGCTCCCTGTCCTTCCTCGTCGAGGCGTCCGACCTGCTGGCCGGCACCCTCGACCGCGACCAGACGCTGGCGCTGATGGCCCAGATGACCGTCCCCACCCTCGCCACCTGGTGCGCCGTCTACACCGTCGCCGACCAGGCGTCCGAGCCGGAGCTCTCCTACGTCCTGCACGAGGACGAGGACCGCATCGACGGCCTCAAGACCCTGCTGATGAAGGTCGATCCGCCCGAACCCGTCCCCACCCCCGGGGCCCGCGTCTGGACCGCCCCCTCCGACGCCGCCCACGACGCGGCGCTGCGCACCTCGCTGCGCAGCCTCGGCCTGGAGGAGTCCGCCCGCCCGTCCAAGGGGCCGGGCGCGACCCTCGCCACCGCCTCCGCGGTCGGCGGCGAAACCGTCGTCCTCCCCCTCGTCGCCCGCAACCGCGTCATCGGCATGCTCACCCTCGGCAAGCCGACCGAGGAGCACTTCCGCCAGGAGATCCTCGAACTCGCCGAGGACCTCTCCCGCCGCGCCGCCCTGGCCCTGGACAACGCCCGCCTCTACAGCGAGCGCACCGCCATCAGCCAGTCGCTCCAGCGCAGCCTGCTGCCCCCCGAACTCCCCGACATCCCCGGCGTCGAGGTCGAGGTCATCTACCGCGCGGCCGGCGAGGGCAACGAGGTCGGCGGCGACTTCTACGACCTCTTCCCGATCCGCGACGGCGCCTACGGCTTCGCCATCGGCGACGTCTGCGGCACCGGCCCGGAGGCCGCCGCCGTCACCGGCCTGGCCCGGCACGCCCTGCGCCTGCTGGCCCGCGAGGGCTTCGGCGGCCCCGCCGTCCTGGAGCGCCTCAACGCCGCCATCCTCGACGAGGGCGCCCGCAGCCGCTTCCTGACGCTCCTATACGGCGAACTGTGGCCCCAGCCCGACGGCAGCGCCCTGCTGAAGGTGGTCTGCGCCGGCCACCCGCTGCCGCTCCGCCTCCGCCAGGACGGCACCGTCGCACCGGCCGCCGAGCCCCAACCGCTCCTGGGCGTCATGGACGACCTCGAACTCTACGAACAGTCCGTCACCCTCGACCCGGGCGACGTCCTGCTCTGCGTCACCGACGGCGTCACCGAACGCCGCGAGGGCACCCGCATGCTCGGCGACGACGGCCTCACTGACGTCCTGACGACGTGTACGGGCCTCACCGCCGGCGCGGTCGCCGCGCGCGTCCTGCGCGCCGTGGAGCGCTTCGCCGCCGAACCGGCCTCCGACGACATGGCCATCCTCGCCCTGCGCGTGCCCGAAGTCCCCGCCGCCTAGCCCCCATCGGGGCGGGCCGGCGGCTGCGGCCCCCGCACCCACTCCTCCATACGAAAAAGTCCCCCGCCGAACGGCGGGGGACTTTCCCTTATTTGAGCCCCAATACGGAATCGAACCGTAGACCTTCTCCTTACCATGGAGACGCTCTACCGACTGAGCTATTGGGGCCGGCAACGAGATAAATACTACCCCACCATCGAGGTAATCCCGAACCAGCCCCAAGCCCTAGAAAGCCGGCTGTAGCAATCCCCCCAGCGCATTGCAGGCCCCCGCCATCCGTTGAACCTCACGCCGCGTCATCGACGCGTCCAACGGCAGCGCCAACGTCTCGTCGACCGCCCGCTCGGTCTCCGGCAGGAACACGTCCCGCCGCAGGCCGGGCATCCGGTACACGGGCGCCTGCACCGGCACCTTGCACCCAACTCCCTTGCCCCGCAGGGCCCGTGCGAACGCGTCCCGGTCCGGCCGCCCGTTCCCCGGCACCCGCACCACGTACTGCTCGTAGTGGTGCCCGGACACCGGCACCGGCGTCCACACGCCGCTGAGCCGTCCGTCCAGGTACTCGGCGTGCTCCCGCCGCAGCTCCGCCCCGTCCGGCCGCGTTCCCGGCTCGTCTTCATGAAGCACCAACACCCCGTGCCGCTGGCCGACTTCACGCAGCGACGCCACGTCCGCGGGCCGTCCGAACCGATGCACCGCCACCACCGCGGCGGTCCGCCCGTTCACCGCGTCCGCCACCGCCGCCGGATCCAGGCAGTAGCTCTCGGCGTCCACGTCGGCGAACACCGGCACCGCCCCCAACTCCACCACCGCCCGGGCGACTTCGGCGTTGCCGTAGGCCGGCACCACTACCTCGTCGCCAGCACGGACACCGGCCGACCTGAGCGTTCCCACTGTCCCCATGCCGCGGAGCATGTCCAGGTCAGTTGAACGTCACGTTACGACCAACACTTCACCGCACAAACAAAAAAGCTCCGGTCCCTGAACCAGAAAGGTTCAGGGACCGGAGCTGAATGATTGTTCGGCGGCGTCCTACTCTCCCACAGGGTCCCCCCTGCAGTACCATCGGCGCTGAAAGGCTTAGCTTCCGGGTTCGAAATGTAACCGGGCGTTTCCCTAACGCTAAAACCACCGAAACACTATG
>NZ_BAAARK010000025.1:0-106763 GCF_039532155.1 Streptomyces lunalinharesii | reverse complement strand
TCCGCTCCTACAACTGCCTCAAGCGCGAGGGCATCCACTCCGTGGGTGAGCTCGTGGCGCGTTCCGAGGCCGACCTGCTCGACATCCGCAACTTCGGTGCGAAGTCGATCGACGAGGTCAAGGCGAAACTGGCCGGCATGGGCCTGACCTTCCGGGACAGCCCGCCCGGATTCGACCCGACCGCCGCCGCCTTCGACGCGGGTGACGACACCGGCCTGGCCGAGCCCGAGCAGTACTGAACCGCTCCGACGACATCGTCCTGCGGCTCATCCTCGGACGGACCCTGCTCAGGGGCCCGTGATCGCCCCGGCCGCAGGTGAGAGGCGAGGTGTCGTCTGCCGCTCCATGGCCGACCAACGACGCGTGGAGCGGCGGCAGGCCGCGAATCGGGCCCATGGCGCTGCCTGAGGCGGTTGGCCCCGGCTCGGTTTTCCGGCCGTGCCCCGAGGCGGGCGGTCGGACCGTGACTGCGCCGCCTCAGCGGTCCGCCACCGACCGTCGGTCCGCGGTCCGGAGGTTGCCCGGGCGGCTGACTGTGCCGGCCGGTCGGCCGCCCGCCGGTCGGGCGCTGGTCCGGCTCGGCCGTCCGGGCGTCGTCCGGCAGCTCACCTCCGAGGTCAGTTACGGGAGGCCTTAGGCTCCCGGTATGACTGTCTACGGCTATGTCTGCTCCGGTAGCTTGCATGTTGATGACCTGGACAGAGCCCTGTTCACCTCGGGCTGTAGCCAGGTCTTCGATGACCTCGTCGTCAGCACCCTCGCCCGGGCGCCTGGCTGGCGGAAGTTGGTGGGCACGGTGCGGGCCGGTGACACCGTCCGGGTCGCGGACTGGAACAACCTCAGCCGCGACGTGGAGACGGCCGAGTTCATCACCAGCACCCTCACGCACCTCGGCGTCCACGTGGAAACGCTGTAACAACCCCACCCCAGAGCGCAGCACGGAGAGGTCCTCGGAGCTTCGCAGCCGTTGCGCACTCCTCGTCGAGGCCCGCGTCGCGATGAGGGCACGCGATGTGGTGCACCCGCGGCGGGTTCTGCGACCGCTGCTAGCCTGCCGTCCATGATCAAGGGTGGCCTGGCAGGCCGAATAGGCCGCATGGCGGGAGGCAGCAGGCCGGAGCGCGTGCTGATCGCGGCCAGTTTCGTCAACCGGGTCGGCAACGGTCTGTTCAACGCGGCGTCGGCGCTCTATTTCACCTTGGTCGTGGGCCTGCCTGCGGTGCAGGTCGGCGCCGCGCTCACCATCGCCGGAGTGGTGGGCTTGTGCGCGGGCATACCCGGAGGGCAGCTCGCCGACCGACGCGGGGCACGCACGATCATGATGCTGGCCCTCGCGGTCCAGGCGACGTCGATGGCGGCCCTCGTCCTCGTCGAGAGCTGGCGTGCGCTCACGATCATCGCGACGGTCGATCAGATCGCCGCGGCGGCCGGCGGGGCGGCCTGGGGCGCTCTGGTGGTCCGGGTCGGGGGTGAGCGCCCGGCCCTGTTCCGGGCGAAGTTGCGGACCTTCGTCAACCTGGGCGTCATCCTCGGAACGGTGGGTGCCGGGCTGGCACTGGCCGCGGGCACCCGCGGCGCCTATGTCACGCTGATCCTCGGCAACGCGGCGAGCTTCGCCCTGTGCGCGGTGCTGCTGCTCCTGTTGCCCAGCTATCCGGTACTGCCGGCACCGCCGCAGCAGCGTCGCTGGCTGGCCTTCACGGACCGCCCGTTCCTGACGTTCACCGCCCTCTACGGGGCCATGGGACTGCAATACCCGGTGGTTTCCCTGCTCCTGCCGATCTGGATCTCCGAACACACCGAAGCGCCGCGCTGGACGGTGGCCGCACTGTTCGCCGTCAATGCCGCCTTCTGCGTACTGATGCAGACCAGGATCGGCTCCCGCATCGAAACCCCGCACGACGGCGGCAGGGCGTTTCGTACCGCGGGGCTGCTCTTCCTCGTCAGCTGCCCGATGATGGGGCTGGCAGCGTACGCCCCTGTCTGGGCGGCAGCGGGACTGGTCCTGGCAGCGATCTTCGTCCACAGCCTGGCAGAGGTCTGGGAGTCCTCGGCGGGCTTCGCCCTGGGCTTCGGTCTTGCCCCCGACCATGCCCAGGGCCAGTACCAAGGTCTCCTCGGCCTCGGCTTCGGCGCGGGCCAGGCACTTGCCCCCGCGATCCTCACCACGGTGGTGCTCGGCCTCGGCACGGCGGGTTGGCTGCTGCTGGCGTTGTTCTTCGCGGCGCTGGGTGCTGCCGGCCCATCTGTCGCCCACTGGGGCATGCGGACCCGGCCGCAGCCGGGCGTTGCCGCGGAAGCGACGGGATGATCAGGGGGTGGGCGTCAGGAGTCCGCTGCCTGGGGGTGAAAAGCGCGTGTGTGTGAGCATCGCGCTGCCGTTGGAGTATCGACACGGGATGGCACGGGTGGGTGGTCAGGCCGCTCGGCCGTAGCCGTTCGTGCCGGGGGCCTTCGCCGCGCAGCGGACTGAAGTCGACGTCCACGTGCGGGTCGTACGCCTCGGGCCGGATGCCGAGTTCGCGAGTGGAGCCACCCCAGGCGAAACCCGATGTCACCGCCAACGACACTGGTGCGTACGGGTGACGAGCGGGGCTCTCGGTACTCCAAGACGATCCCTGTCGGGCCGTCAGATGTCCGCACGCCGCTCGTCGTACTGGGTGCGGGCGGCTTCGACCGTGTCGAGATGATCGACGACCCACCCCAACATGGCTCGCAGGGGTGACTCAAGGCTCCGGCCCAGGCGGCTGATGCGGTACTCGATCGCCACCGGTTCCGTGGACAGAACCACTCTCTCCACCACGCCGTTGCGCTCCAGTCGCCGCAGGCAGGTGGTCAACGACTTCGGTGTGACTGCGGGCAGGTGTTGACGCAGCTCGCTGAAGCGCCGCGAGCGGTCGCACAACGCATGCAGCACCAGCAGGGACCACTTGTCGAAGAGCTGGTCCAGCAGGCGACGCCCCTCGTCGTCGAGTTCCATCCCGGCCATGGCGGTTCCCTTCGCGATACCTGGTTTCTTTGAAGTGTTTCACTGCTACGAGGTATACAAAGGATATCTAGCAAGCGCTACCAGCGAAGGCGCAACCCATGACCCACGCATACTCGGCCCTCACGGTCTCCGTCACCGGCGGCGTGGCCCAAGCCACCATCGACAACCCGCCGCTCAACCTGTTCGACTCCACCCTTCTGCTTGATCTGGACCGGTTCGCGGACTCGATGTCCGGCAACCACGACGTCCGCGTGATCGTTTTCGACAGTGCGGACCCGGACTTCTTCGTCGCACACGGCGACATGACGATGGCCGACGACCCGGCGTCGTTCGCCGAACTCCCCATCGCGCCTGACGAAGACCAGTCGCTGAACCCGATGATGCGGCTTCATGAGCGCATCCGGTCGCTGCCGCAAGTCACCATCGCCAAACTCCGCGGGCTGGCACGCGGTGGCGGCGCGGAACTCCTGTCCGCGATGGACATGCGCTTCGCGTCGCTCGAGCACGCCGGCCTGGGACAGATCGAGTGCGGGATGGGGATCATTCCCGGCGCGGGAGGCACCGCGTACCTGCCCGATCTCGTCGGCCGCGCCCGCGCCCTGGAGATCATCCTCGGCTGGCAGTTGATCGATGCGGCGACCGCGGAACGGATCGGCTGGGTCAACCGGGCCGTGCCGAGCGCCGAACTCGACCACGTCGTCGACACCCTCGCCGCTCGCATCGCCGCACTGCCGCCCGGCGTCGCCCGCGCCGCGGTCGAAGCGGTCGACGCCGCGACGGAGTCCACCACCCATGGCCTGCGAAAGGCGAACGAGCTGTTCGGCAGCCTCTTCGCCGAACCCGTCGCAGGGCGCTTCACCAGGGCCGCGCTGGCCGCCGGCGCACACACCCGCGACGGAGAACGACACCTCGAAGACATCGTGGAAACCATCGTGGACAAGCTCACCCCCACGCCTGGCCCGGCCGAGCCTCGCCCACTCGAACGTTGAGTGCGCAGGATGGGGGACTGGAACCCGGGCTTCAGGCCCCCATCCTGCGTTGGTCAGCCGAGTCGTGCGTCGGCCACCTGGTGCTCGTGCCCGGGGCCCGGCGGGTGCTGCGCCGGACCGTCGACTCGGGCGGTGCCGCATCGCCCCGGATCACAGGGGCCCGCTGCCCAGCGTGATGGATGCCTGTCCTGCCCCCGAACCGGGCAGGTGGAGAAGTCGGGGGAAGCGGGGGAAGCGGTGTCTGTCAGAGCAACAGGAAGGATGTGGTTGCCAGTTCACCATGGTGCACCTGAGCCCGCGGGGGGGGGGTAGTGTGTGGGGAGCGTCGCGTGTCGGTGGCAGACCGTGTCAGGCATGGAGGCGCCGGATCGAAGGAGGTCGACGATGCGTTCGTCGTACCCTTCGCTCTCGCGTGACTGAGCGCGAGACGACCAGGCTCGTGGCCTGGAGCCAAGAACTCCGTCGGGTGCACAGCCGACTGCGCGAGGCGCTGTCCGTGACCCGCGCCTCTCTTGCCGACGGCGCCCCCGGTGAGGCGGCCACCCGTGAGCTGCTGCTGTACTGCCATGGCTTCTGTACGGCTCTCGACAGCCACCACCAGGGCGAAGACCGCACCCTGTTCCCGGCCGTCGCAGCTGCGCACCCCGAACTGCGCCCGGTGCTGCGCTCGTTGGAGCAGGATCACTCGATGATCGCCGACCTGCTCGGCCGCCTGGGTGCCGCGGTCGACCGGGCTGCGACGCCCGCGGAGCTTGACCAGCACCTCGAAGGCATCGCCGCGCTCATGGAGAACCACTTCCGCTACGAGGAGCGGCAACTGCTCAGCGTGCTGGAAACCCTTGAACTGGCAGCCGTACCCCGGGAGGTGCTCGGCCCGATATGACGCCGAACTGGGCAGGGAGGGGGCGGTGGTGACCGCCACCGTCAGCATGACCAGTCCCGTTGTGCTCCGTTGGCTGCTGGACGTCCTGGCCCCGGCGTCGCCATCCCGTGTGAGCCAACATCGCAGCTGCCGGCCTGACTTGTACGCGCTGCGCCCTGCGGTCCGCCACCGGAGTCGAACTCGCCGCGGTGACTGGCCGGTGCCGGGCCTGGCGTGCGGTCAGGACTGGTCCAGAGCCCGTTCGATCGCGCGGCGGGCCCGGTTTGCGGCTGCCCGGTCGTGGTGGAGCTGCATGGCCGCGTTGAGTGCCAGTCCGGCGGCGACGATCTCGAACAGCGCCTGGTCGACGTCGAACCCGGTGGGCAGTTCGCCGTTCTCCACCGCGGAGGCCAGGTCCGCGCGCAGTTGTTCGCGCCAGCGCGACCACACCTCGGCCACCGCGTCGCGGACCCGGCCCGGGCGGCCGTCGTACTCGGAGAGCGCTGCGGTCATCAGGCAGCCGCCAGGCAACAGGGGCGATTCCAGATAGTCCACGGAGCTGGCGCACACCGCGCGCAGCCGCCGCAGGCCCGGCGGTTCGGCCAGTGCGGGCTCGACCACCCGGTGCCAGAAGTCCACGAACGCCTTGTCCAGGGTGGAGATCTGCAGCGTCTCCTTGGTACCGAAGTGCTTGTGCACCCCTGACTTGCTCATCTCCAGCTCCTCGGCGAGCCGGCCGATGGTGATGCCGTCGAGCCCTTCCTCGGAGGCGATCTCGGCGGCGCGGCTGAGGATCCGGCCCCTGGTGGCCTGAGCTTCGGCCGCTGAGCGTCGTGGTGACATGCAACGAGGATAGCGTACGAGCGTTCGCTATTGATTTGGCGAACGACCGTACGGTAAGTTCCGCGGCAATCACGGGGACAGCGGCAACCACCGGGACGAAGGAGTGCGAGATGCGGGTGCGGCGACTGGGCTGGGCCGGACTGGAGATCGAGGCAGCCGGCGAGCGACTGGTGATCGACTACGTGCGGGACCTCTCACCGCTGTTCACGGGTTGGAAGCCCGGCGAGTGGCTGGCGGCACCGAGCGGGAGGGTCGCCGCCGCACTGGTCACCCACCTGCACCGGGACCACACCGACGCGACCGCACTCGCGGAAGCGCTGACGCCGGGGGCGCCGGTGCTGCGACCGGCACCCGGTCACGGCGACGACGTGGACAACGTGACGACGCTGCCGGCCGAGCGCGAACTGGCCCTGCACCGAATGGCCACCGAGGTCGTCGATGCCTGGTCCACCCGCGACCTCGGGCCGTTCCGCGTCACCGCGGTTCCCTCCGTCGACGGGCTGGGCGACCCACAACTGAACTGGGTGGTGCAGGCCGACGGGCAGCGGGTCTTCCACGGCGGCGACACGATGTTCCACGGCTACTGGTGGCGCATCGCGCGCCGGTTCGGCCCGTTCGACGTGGCGTTCCTACCCGCCAACGGCGCGGTGGTCGATGCGCCGCACCTCCAGCCGCCGAGCCCGCTGCCCGCCGCGATGGACCCGAGGCAGGCCGCCGCGGCCGCAGAGATCCTCGACGCCCGGTACGCCGTCCCGATGCACTACGAGGCGGAGCAGCCAGACAAGATCGCGGGCTACGTCGAAGTCTCCGACCCGGAGCAGGAGTTCCGCACCCACGCCGGACGGCGCGCGCACGTGCTGGCCGTCGGGAAATGGCTGGACCTGGCCACATGACCGGAAACAGCCTCGTGGCCGAGTTGGAGCTGGCCGGCCGAGGAGTCGGCCGGCCAGCAGCTGAATTCTCCCCGCCGGCGGATCAGGCGCCGTCAGGCGTTCTGCTGCGCGAGCAGGTTGGCGACGGTGTTGTGGGCGTCGTTCTTGTCCGGGTAGTCGACGGTGATGTCGACGGGCAGCGACTTGCCTGCGAAGACGACGCGCTTTTGTGAGGAGGCCGGTGGCAGGCTGATTACCAGGTTGCGGACCACGTAGTTGCTGGTGGAGCCGCTGGTGGCGGCCGACAGGCCGAGTTTGAGCGTGTCGGGCAGTGCCGCCTGCCCGTTGTCGTGGGGGATCGTGAAGTCGGCGATGAGCTTCTGCACGCCGCCCGGGGGTCGGAATCCGGCGGTCACTTTTCCGTCGAGGACGGTCAGGTGCACGCGCGCCGGCTTGTCCGCGGTCAGGGACAGGTCGCCGGGCAGGGCCGCGCCCGTCAGGTAGGCGAAGCCCTTGTTCTGGTCACCGGATCCGCGGATGACCATGTTGTTGGGCTTCTGCCCGGGCCCGCCGGTGCCGGCCTCGGCCGGGTTGGAGAACGATCCGTAGTGGTCGGCTCCGATGCCCAGGTAGCCCGCCGTCACGCCGGGCTTTCCGCGGCTGGGGACCAGTCGGCGTGCTGGTCGCGGTGCTGTGCCTGCGCGACGGCCTGGCCGGGTAGCCCGCCCGCGAGAAAGACCAACGCCGCGCCCTCGCCGCCTTCTTGGACGGCTGGGACGCGACGGGAGGGCCGGGAGCCGGCCTCTTCAGGCCGTGACTTCCAACGGGGGATTGTCGGGTGCGGGGGAGTGTCGGATGACGGTCGACGGGCCGCCGTCCGCTACGAGGCCGCAGAGGGGTCCGCGCGGGCGTCGTAGGTGGCGCGGGCATCGTCGATCCGGGAGAGGTGCGCGATGCTCCAATCGAGCAGGGGAGCGGTGGCCTGGCGCAGGGTCATGCCCATCTCGGTGAGCTCGTAACTGACATGCGGCGGCATCACCTCGTGGACCGTGCGCGTCAGGATTCCGTCACGTTCCAGGCTGCGCAGGGTCACAGTCAGCATGCGTTGGCTGATGCCGTCGGTGGCCCGCTTGAGCTCGGTGAAACGGCGCGGGCCGTTCCTGAGATGGCGCACGACCAGCATGGACCACTTGTTCCCGACGATGTTGAGCACCACCCGGGTCCGGCACGCGTCGTCGGACTGCGCCGCCGGCCGCGGATCGCTCTGTGCCGCCTCCATGGTTACCTCCAGAGAACCGGGGCACCGAAAAGTGCCTTATTGCCTGCGGCGCGTCGAGTGCACCAGCATGCAGGTGGTACTCGAACGATACCGAGGCACGAAAGATAACCATCAGAGCCGTGAACCAGCGGCAGGTGGGTGGGTGACCGTGCCGTCTGCTTGTACTTCTGCTTCTGCGAAGGAAGGTTGATACCCCATGACCACGTTTTTGCTGGTACACGGTGCCTGGCACAGCGGACGGTGCTGGGATCGGGTGGTGCCGCTGCTGGAGGCCGCCGGGCACCGGGTGTTCGCGCCGTCCCTGACCGGCTACGGCGACAAGGTGCACCTGCTCGGTCCGGATGTGGGGCTCGATACGCACGTCGACGACGTGGTGGAACTGATCGCTGAGCAGCACCTCAGCGACGTCGTACTCGTCGGCCACAGCTACGCCGGCCTGGTGATCTCCTCCGCGGCCAACCGGATTCCTGAACGCATCGCGCACTTGGTCTACCTCGATGCGATGGTCCCTCAGGACGGCGAGTCCGCGGTCGATGTCCAGCCGGTGGCACGGCAGTTGATCGAACTCGCGGAGAAGTCCGAGAGCGGCTGGCGCGTGCCGCCGATGCCCGAGCGGCCCGCGCCTTTCGGCCTGTTCGGCGTCACCGACCCGGAGGACGTTGCCTGGTTGCGCGGGATGCTCTCGGACCAGCCGGTGCGTTGCCTGCAGCAGCCGGTACGCCTGGACAACCCAGCCGTGAACGAGATTCCGCGCACGCACATACACAACGTCGGCGCCACGCCGTCGGGTATCACCCGTCGCCCCGTTCCCCCGATCCAGCCCAACGGCACTCCCGCGCAGGTCCGGGAGCTGCCGACCGGCCACGACTGCATGATCACCATGCCGGGCGAACTCAGCGAACTGCTCCTCAAGCTGGCCTAGCGCCAGCAGGGCGCCATCAGCGCGAGCTGGTGGTGCCCGGGCCCGGCCGCACGGAGGCGTGGCGGTGGTCGGGTCGCGTCAGGGGCGTTGGGAGTCGTTGCGTCCGGGCTGGTCGGTCGGGCCGGCGTCGTACGTGGCCCGGGCCGTGTGCACGCGGGCTGCGTTGGTCTTGGACCAGTCGGCAATGGCGGTGGTGAGTGCTTCCGCGTCGCGGCCGAGGTCGGTGAGGGCGTATTCGACCCGTGGGGGGATGGTCGGGTACGCGGTGCGGCCGACCAGGCCGTCGCGTTCGAGGTTCCGTAGTGCCTGGGTGAGGGACTTCTGGGTCACGCCCTCGACGTGGCGGCGGAGTTCGGTGAAGCGGAGGGGGCGGGCGTGCCGGCCCAGCACGCCCAGGACGTACAGCGTCCACTTGTTCGCCAGCACGCTGAGAACCGTGCGCGACGGGCAGTCCTTCGAGTACGTGGTCTTCGAGTCGGTATCCATCAGGTACCTATATATCCAAACGGTGCCTACTTCACAACCGATATCGGCCGTGTGCAGGCTATGCAGGGAACTGCGCCGCGCTGCGGAGCAGATCACTCCCCTTGAAGCTGACGACGGAGGCACCATGATTTTGGTAACTGGAGCGACCGGCAAGATCGGCGCGGAAGCGGTCCGGCTCCTGGCCAGGCAGGGCCTCCCCACCAAGGCCCTGGTACGGGACGCGTCGCGCGCCCCGCAGGATGGAAGTTGGCGCGGCGTCGAGATCGCGGTGGGCGACTTCGACCGGCCGGGCACGCTGGACGCGGCACTGGCCGGTGTCGACACCCTGCTGCTCATCAGCCCTTCGGTCCCCGCCCAGGAGATTGCGGTCATCGACAGCGCCGTCGGCCAGGGCGTGCAGCACATCGTCAAGATCACGAACCACAAGGCGACCGAGGATTCCCCCGTCGACCGTCGCCGCGGCCACGCGCGTATCGAGGCTCACCTCAAGGCGAGCGGACTGGCGTACACGCTGCTCGCGCCCAACGTCCTCCTACAGAACCTGTTCCGCGTGGCTCCGATGATCAAGCAGACGCACGGATTCGTGATGTCGGCCGGCGACGGGCAGTTCGGCGCGATCGATTCCCGCGACGTGTCCGCAGCCGCGGCGGCCGTGGCGGCCGATCCCAACGGCCATGAGGCGCACACCTACTTGCTGACCGGCCCGGAACTCGTCACCTACGCGGACGTGGCCGCCGAGCTGACCCGCGCCCTGGGCCAAGAGATCGCGTATCACCGGGTCACGCCCCATCAGCACCGCGAGGCAATGATCCAGGCAGGACTCCCCGAGCCGGTCGCCACCTCCAACGCCCAGGCATTCGGCCTGATCGCCGAGGGAGATGCCGCGTGGCTGTCCGACGACATCGCCACCCTCACGGGACGCAGCCCCCGCACCCTGCGCACCTTCGTCACCGACCACGTCAGCGCTTTCGCGTAGACCTTCGGTCTCCGGGACTACTGAGTTTACGGATTCTGCGGGCTGTGACGTACGGCAAGGGCGTCCTGCCGGACGGCATCGTCAAACTGCTCAACGCCCGCACAGTGAACGCCCGGACGCTCCGGTGGCGGATGCGCCGGCGGGCCGCGCCTTGGGTCCGGGAACGGCCCTTCGCCGGCATCGACCCGCAGCGCTGCCGGCCTCAGTTCCCGGCGGGTTCGTCGCGCCGTTCGTAGGTCCACACCGCCAGTTGCGTGCGCGAGGTGAACCCCAGCTTGCCCAGGATGCGTTCGACGTGGTTCTCCGCGGTGCGCTGCGCGATCGTCAGGCGCGCGGCGATGTCCTTGTTCGTGAGGCCCTCGGCGACCAGCTCCGCGACCTGGCTCTCACGCCGCGTCAGCCCCGGCACCCCGGCCGCGTCGTCGAGCACGTAGGCCATCGCCTCGTCCACGGTGGCGCGTGCCCCGCGGTCGAACTCCCGGTCAAAGGCGGCGGCGGGCAGCGCCTTGCGCACCGCGGTCTCGAAGCGCAGGTGCTGGGCGCGCATGAACGGCGCCGAGGCCAGTCGCCCGCCCAGCGACTCCCACAACAGGCGCAGCACGCCCAGGAGTCGGGCCGCGCGCCGCGGGGTGTCCTGGGTGCTCCAGGCGATGACCTCCACACACATGGCCACGTCCCACCAGTCGTGGAACGGGCGCAGCCGGGCGATGGCCGCCCTGGCCTGCGCGATCGCGTCGTCGGGTGTACCGGCGCGCCAGGCCAGCAGGGCGCGGGCGAGCAGGGCCATGCCGTACAGCCACGACTCGTGGTGCGCGCGGGCGGCCGCCTCGACCTCGCCGCACGCCTCGTCGGCCGCGGCGACCTCACCCCCGTAGGCGTGCGCGATGGCGAACTTGACCCGGCATTCGAAGGCCGCGTCCAGGCAGCCCTGCGCACGGAACTCGGTGTCCGCCCGTGCGAACAGCCCGGCGGCGCTCGCGAAGTCCTCGCGCCAGATGGCGAGTATCCCGTGGTGGTGCCACACCCACGCCAACTCCCGCTGGTGACCGCCCTGTCGGGCCGCCGCCTCACACGCGGCGAGTGCGCGCTGCACATCGACGTCCGGGGCGCCTTGCAGTATGCCCAGGTACGTGTCGGTGACCTGGGCCTGTACGCGGACCGCGGCGTCCGGGCCGGCCGCGTCGGCGCCGTCGTCCTGCGTGTGGTCGGCGGCGAGCAGCTGCGACAGCCAGCGGCGGCCCTCGGGTAGCAGGCCCGCGGTGATCCAGTAGTGCCGGGGCGACACGGCCAGGGCCAGGCCGGCCCGTGCCTGCCCGGGCCGCTCCAGGCAGAACTCCAGGGCCGCACGCAGGTTCGGATGGTCCAGGCGCAGTCGCGTGAACCAGTCGACCTGCCGGGGCCCGAACCACTCCTGCCCGGCCCCTGCGGTCAGTTCGGCGTACCGGTCCCGGTGACGGCCGCGCAGCACGTCGAGCGAGCCGGACGCGGCCAGTCGCTCCAGCCCGTACTCCCGTACCGTCTCCAGCATGTGATAGCGCGAACGCCCGCTATCCTGGCGGCAGTTGACTATCGACCTGGCCACCAGTGCGTCGAGGGCGTCGAGCGCGGCGGCGGGCGGCAGTTCGGCGTCCGTGCAGACCCGTTCGAGGCCCTCCAGGTCGAAGCCGCCGCGGAAGACCGAGGCCCGCGCCCACAGCAACCGCTCACCCGGCGTGCACAGTTCGTGGCTCCAGTCGATCAGCGCGCGCAAGGTGCGCTGCCGTTCGGCGGCGACGCGGCTGCCCCCGGTCAACAGCGCGAACCGGTCTGTGAGCCGCTCCAGGATCTCCTGCGGCGTCAGGCTCCGCACGCGGGCCGCGGCCAGCTCGATCGCGAAGGGCAGCCCGTCCAGACGGCGCACGAGTTCGGCGACGGCAGGGGCATCGGACGCTGTCAAGGCGAAGCCGGTCAGGACGGCCGCGGCCCGGTCGGCGAACAACGCGACGGCCGGATTGCCGCTCAGGGCGCGCACGTCGTGACCCGCGGCGGCGTCCGGCACCGGCAACGGCTCCACGGAGAAGACCTGTTCGCCCGCGATGCCGAGCGGCTGCCGGCTGGTCGCCAGGACGCGCAGCCCGGGCGCGGCCCGCAACAGCGCGTCGGTGAGCCGGGCGCACGTGTCGAGCAGGTGCTCGCAGTTGTCCAGGACCAACAGTGCGCGCCGCTCGCGCAACCAATCGGCGAGGACGGCCGTCGCGTCGACGCCAGGGTGCCCCGCGGGCGCCACGTCGAGGGTGCCGAGGACGCTCGGCGCGAGTAACTCGGGGTCCCGCAGGTCGGCGAGTTCGACGACGTACACGCCGTCGGGAAACGCCGAGCGCGCCGCGTTCGCCGCGACGCGCAGCGCCAGCCGGGTCTTGCCCACGCCGCCGACGCCACTGAGCGTGACCAGGCGTGCGCCGGCGAGCAGCCGGGCGATCCGAGCCGTCTCCGCCCGCCGCCCGATCAGCGACGTCCGCTCACCGTCGAGGCCGAACGCCCTCGTAACGGCCATCGTTTCCATGAGCGGCCATCTTACGGACGCACGGCGACGGCACAGGCACCGCGGGCGCGCGGGAATTGAGTAGTTCTCCCGTTGCCCCGCGCGCGCACCCGCCCGAGACTCGACGACGCGACATCGGACGATCACGGGGGTGTGTGTTGTCGGCAGCGGCGGCGGCAGGGCGGGAGCGGGCCGAGTGGCTGGGGGAGCGGGTGTGGACCTACCAGGGGACACTGCCTCGCAGGCCCCTGACCGTGCTGGTCCCGCTCGTCATCTCGTTCATCGTGCTGTGCACCCTCGCCGGCGACCACTACGACCAGGAGTCCTCGTTCCGCCTCGCGTTCTGGGCGGTGCCCGGGGCGGGCGCGGCGTGCGTCGCCCTGTGCGTGCGGCACACCCGGATCCGGATCCGGGAGTACGAGCACGGCTTCGAACTGCGCCGGCCCGGGCGCCGCACCCTGCGGTACGCCTGGCAGGAGATCGCCTCCGTCGAGTCGACCCGGGTGTCCGTCCACATCAACCTGAGCCATTCGCACGACGTGCTCAAGACCGTGATCCGTCCGTACGCGGGCGGCCGGATCCGGGTCAGGGGCCTGGACTACGTCAAGGTCCGTGAGGAGTCCGGCTTCTGGCGGCTGCTCTCGGGAGCGAGCCCCGACACCGGCGCACGCTTCGTCACGACGGCGACGCGAGCCGTCGCCGAGGCCGTTGCACAACGCCATTTGGACGAGCTCGACGCGGGTGGCGCGGTCCGCTGGGGCGCCCTGACCTTCACCGGCGAAGGACTGACGCTCAACCCCTTCCCCGGCCCGCTGCACTGGTCCCGGATCGCCCTCGTCTCCGCGAGCCCGGGCAGCGGCGTCCGGCTCGACGTACGGGGACTGGCCAGGCACGTCGGCAGCCAGGCCCTTGCGGCGCGCGCGACAAAGGCGGGCTACCGCACCGAAGGGGACCGGCTGGAGGTGTTCATGCCCGTCCGCCGACCCGGATCGGACTACGCGGCGCTGAGCATCCTGCTCGCCCGCGGCCACGCCCTACACGGCGAGCGACACGAAAGACGCGAGCGATGACGCGGCGCCGGGCGCTGCGGTGGGCCAGGCAGGGCTGGGGCGAGGAACCACGCGCGTCTTTGAGATGGCGGTATGCGACTTGGTGCCCGATTCGCTGCTTCGTCCGGGGTGAGCGGGCAGGTCGCGACGGCGGCGGGCGTCCTACGGCCGCGGCTGGGTGAACAAGCCCTGCTCGGTCTCGGACAGCATCCCGCGCTCGACGAGCCGCTTGAGTTCCAGGCGGGTGTTGTGGATGTCGTGGGTGTTGTCGGGTGCGGGGGCCCTGACGCGCACCCTGACGCATCGCGGGTTCTGCTCAGGCAGACGGCGAAGTCCGCATCGCCGGAGACGTCTCAGTCGCTCGCGTCGAGAGTCTGCGCAAGTGCGTCGAGGGTCACGTCGACGATGGCGCGCAGCTGCTCCGTGCTCGTTCCGGCTCGGCTCATGACGGCGAGGGACTGGTTCACGGCCGCAAGGTGGGTCGCGAAGGACTCGGCCGCCTCGTCGTGCAGTCGGCCGGCCTTCAGTGCGGCGCGTAGCCGGGTGTGCTGGAGGCCGATCGCCTCCCGTGCGCGCGCGGCGACGTTCGCGCTCAGCACTGGGGTCGCCATGACGGTTTGGGCCACCAGGCATCCGTCGGGCAGGCCGGGGTCCGCGATGCGTCGCAGGGTGATGTCGAAGAACGCCCGCGCGGCTGCCAGGGGCCGGTCGGCGGCGCAGGACAACGCGGCGTCGTACTTGGCTCCGTAGCGCGTGGTGTAGCGCTCCAGGCAGCGCATGAAGAGCGTGTCCTTGTCGCCGAGGGAGGAGTAGATGGAGCTGCGGTTGAGCCCGGTCGCCCGGGACAGGTCGTCCAGCGACGTGTCCGCGTAGCCGGCCCGCCAGAACTGGATCATCGCGGCGTCGAGCGCCGTGGCGATGTCGAACTGCTTCTTGCCTGCCATGCCGGCGCCTCCCTCGTGCTCTGCCTTCTTGGTGAAGCCCATCATCCCATCTTGAACCAATCGGTCCAAGATGGGTTAGGGTGAAGGCGTGATCATGGCCGGGTCCCAGGCAAACGGGCAGCGCAGCGACACGCGCACCTGACACCGTCAGCAGACTGTCAACACACCTCACACCAGTGGAGGAGAATCATGAACGACCCCGACAGTGCCCCCAGCGTCTCCGGCAACCCGGTCCGGGACCTGCCGTTGCCTGACCTGGCCGGTTTCACCCACCGTTGGGTCGACGCGGGCGGCGTCCGGCTTCACGCGGTCGAGGGCGGCCAGCCGGACGGCCCAGCCGTCGTGCTGCTCGCCGGGTTCCCGCAGACCTGGTGGGCATGGCGCAAGGTGATGCCGTGCCTGGCCGACCGATTCCACGTCATCGCGATCGACCTGCCGGGCCAGGGTCATTCCGAACGCCCGGACATCAGCTACGACACGCACACGGTCGCCGCGCACGTCCATGCCGCGGTCAAGGCGCTCGGAGTCTCGACCTACTGGCTGGTCGCCCACGACATCGGCGCGTGGGTCGCCTTTTCCCTCGCCTTGAAGTACCAGAGCCAGTTGCGCGGCCTGGCACTGCTCGACGCAGGCATCCCGGGCATCACACTCCCTGCCGCCATTCCGACCGACCCCGAGCAGGCGTGGAAGACCTGGCACTTCGCCTTCCACCTCGTGCCCGACCTGCCCGAGGCACTGCTCGCCGGCCGCGAACGGGAGTACGTCGGCTGGTTCCTGAAGGTCAAGGCCCTCTCCTCCGACGCCTTCGACGACGCCGAAATCGAGCAGTACGCCGCGTCCGTGGCCGCCGACGGCGGTCTCCGTGCGTCCCTGGCCTACTACCGGGACGCCGCCGAGTCGGCGCAGAAGAACCACGAAGCGCTGGAACAACAGCGCCTGACGGTCCCGGTTCTTGGGATCTCCAGCAGCCACGGCTCCATCCCCGACATGGCAGCTTCCATCAGGCCGTGGGCCGACCACACCACCGGGATCGTCGTGCCGGACGCAGGACACTTCATCCCCGATGAACAGCCCGAGGCCGTCGCTACCGCGCTGACCGACTTCATCACCGAAGACGATTGAGACTCGGCGGAAGCAAGTCCCAGGACCGGCACCCGCACCCCTGACCGCCTCAGCTGTCCGGCATCGCAGTACTGCGACTCCGTCTGGTCTGCTCTGCGGGTGATGAATGAGCGTCACCGAACTCGTCGCACAAGGAAGGCGCTCGTTTCGGAGGGCCCGGGCGGCTCGGAAGCCCCGGGTGTGGTGTGGTCGGTGCGGCGTTCACTGCTGCTCTGCCGGCACGGTCACCTCGGCGAGGAGTTCGCCGGCGAGTCCGTTGATGGAGCAGCGCGTGATGAGGCTGTCGTGCTGCGCCAGGTGGACTTGTATGTCGGATGCGCGGGCACTGACGCTCACCTCATCGCGTGGTGACCGGAAGACGGTGCTGCGCGGGACCAGGGCTGCCATGGCCACACTGATGCCTGCGCTGAGTGGCAGGTGCGGGTGCCACCGGCCGAGATAGACGGTGCGTGCGGTCAGCACTCCGGCCGCTGTCCATTCTGCAACGGCGATCTTGGGGAGTTCGCTACTGCCAGGCAGGCCAAGGTGCCTGGCGGCATGCCGTCGGATCCGGCGCAGCCGGTCCAGCAACAGGGCCCCCGGGTCGGGTTTCCTCAGGGTTTCCACGGCAACGTCGAGGTCTGCGGCGCGCACGATGACGTACGGGTTGGCTGCCTTGAGCAGGGTGGTCGGTGTGCCGTCGACCTTCCAGCAGGCATCGCTGCCGGGCAGGGTGAAGCTCTCGGGCCGTTGCCCGTGGAAGCGGGGCGTGACGTCGGCTTCGACGGGCACGTGTCGCGTCGAGGTGTCGCCGAAGTGGGTGTCGATCCGCAGCCCGGTCGCGCTGTTGACGATGGTGAGGCGAACCGGAGGGCGCGCTGCAACACAGGCGACAGCTGCGGCGATCATGGAGTTCCCGCAGTCCGCGGATTCCTCGAACTGACGGGAACGATCGTCCGTGCCGGGTTGGACCTGGAGGAAGCGGCAGCTGATCTCGGCATCGGTGCAGTGCTCGATGATCACCACTTTGGTGCAGTGCCAACCGGCCTGCCCGACGTGGCGAAGGGCCCGGCGCAGCAGGTCCGTGCGCTGCGCGGGGTCGTGCGGAAGGTTCTCCGCGTGCAGGACAGCGGTCGGGGAGGGAGCGGCGTTGGTCACGGCGATCCGCACCCGGATGTCTGGCCATGGTGCGTGCCGGCGGGACTGGCGGGGGCTGCGCTCCGTCGTTTTCATGGGCACCCTAGAACCCGCAGTCCTTCAGCGCCGCACACATCGCGATGGGGAACGCGTCGACGAACAGGGGGTGCACGCAGGAGTGAGCCCCGACGTTCGCGCCGTTCATCTCGATGGGCCACGCACGACCGTCGTCGGTGAGCAGGAAGTCGACGGACCCGTAGGCGAACGGCACCGGGCCGTCGGAGCGTTGGCGCGCATCGGCCACTGCGGCCGCCCAGAGCAGACTGGCCGCCTGACCGAGCCGCACGAGGTCCTCGCCGGTCAGGCGGAGTGCTGCTTGCACGTGAGGTGCCGTCAGCGGCAGGCTCTGCAGGCCCGCGCGGGCCTGGTGGTCCGCGGTTCCGGAGAAACTGGACGAGCACATGGCGGCATCGAACTCGCCCCGGATGCTGAAGGGTTGGGACGCCGTCCGCACCATGCCGGGCAGCGCACGCAGACCGGAGGTCTCAGGATCAGCGGTCACGAACATGCGCAGGTCGCAGACCCGACCATCGAGTTTCATCGACTCCACGAAGGGCGAGACGGTGACCGGATAGGGGGCCGTCTGCCCGTACGCGCGCAGTACGGAGTGCTCCAGTTCGTCCACGGCGCGGTCGATCGCCTGAGCACGCGGCAAGACGTCGTTGGGGCCGAGGAACGTCACCCCGGCGCCCCGGGAGGCGGCGAAGGGCCGCAGAACCACGCCCTGCCTGTCCGCCAGCCAGGGCAGCACGGCCTCCCGGATCTCTTCACGCGTCCAGGCAAGAGCGAAGTCAGGAACGGCAACCCCGAGCCTGCTCAGCGCCTCGTGCTCCCGTGCGCCCAGTGCCAGCTGCGCCGCCTTGAGCAGCGTGATGCCGGTCCCGTTGACGAACCGGGTGCGAAAGCCGTCCAGTCGGGGCGCCAGCGTGCCCTCCTGCGGCCTGGCCGGATGCGGAGTGTGCCCGGCGCGGGCCAGGTAGCCGACCGTCATCTCGCTGGCCACGACGTCGATCCGTCGCCCGTGGACAGCGAGTTGTCCCTGCTCGGTGCAGGTCAGACGGTCCATCGCGGCGTCGAACGGGCAGAACAGGAGTAGCTTCTCCTCCCGGTTCGACAGAGGGCTCTCGTCGCCGTCGAGGAAGTGCTCCGTGACGACCCGGTACTGAGGGTCGGCCCGCAGGAACCGGTCGGCGCAATTGGCGCGGTCGATGATCGCGGCGGTTCGCCGGGGATACAGCCAGGCCACCACGGCACCGTCAGGCGGCGGACCCGACGGCTGAAGCGGCTCCAAGCGCTGCCACGACCCCTCCCACACCTCTCGGGTACGCCGCGGCGACTGCCGTTGACCGACCCTCTCCTCCGTCGTATGCCATTCCCCCTGCTGCGCCGCACGGAACAGCGACTCCCGCATGCAAGCCCTCACCTCTGCGCCATTCCGCCACGAGCCGGCCGCAGCGGGAAACTCCCGGCATCACGTCACCGAGTGGGTTTCCGCAGACCAACCCGTCCATCCTCAACCGCGGCAGCAATCACCCCATCAGGCGTACGGCCCCATGCGGTGCCGGGAGCCGACTGCTATCCGAAGTTCTCCTACCGTTCGTGGCAGCGCTGCGCCATGGACGTTGACGGAGAGGACCTGGCGAACCTCGCGGCCGCGCACGGCTCGCCGGCGGCAGCCCGCGCCCTGGCCGCGGCCGGGGACGGCGGCGCCGCGGTTCCCGGGCCGTCTGCTGCTCCCGCACCGCCGCCTATCTGGCCAACGGGGCCGCGGGCCTGGGATGTCAGAGGTGCCAAGTAGCCTCAGGCGTCATGGGAATTGAGATTGACGTAGTCGTGGGTTACCCGATCAACGATGAGGTGGAGAGGGTGCTCGGGTTGGCCGAGGCGGTCGGTGAGCCCGTCACTGTCACGTTCAAGTGGGAGGGGAGCACAGCGGCGGAGCGCGCCGTGCTGGTGCCCGCGGTCACGCTGGCGCTCTGGGAGCATTGGGCCCCCACCGCCTACCCGAAGGGTGACGCCGGGGGCGAGAGCCGAGCTGAAGAGGCAGGACCGGAACTGGCTCATCCAGAGGAATTCGGTGCGTTCACGCTCTTTCGCCGTCGGATAGGAGGGCGCACGGCGGTCGCCCGCGGAGGCGTGGTGGTCGCCGAGTTGCTGGACCCCGGCGAGGCGCACTGGCTCCAAGAGCAGGCCCGCAACGTCCGCCAAGGCTTCATGGATCCGAAGCAACGGGCGGCGTTCGAGGAGTTCCTTGCCCGCCAGCCACCCGTCGACGAGCAGTGACACCCCCAGTCATGTGCTTCGGCCAGGTCCTTCGGCCAGGTCCTTCTGACCGCGGGCCGGTGGCCGGCCCGCGGTCATGGCGGGCCAGCGGCAGGAGTGCGCGTACGCGCTCGTGCCCGCGGCCGGCTCCGGCGTCGAGGAGGTCCTGTTCGAGACGGCCGAGCCTGCCGACGGCTCCTGGAGCCCCCGGCGAACTGACTGCGGGTGTGGGAGGGGTCGTTCGTCCGCTCCCTGCGGCTGCTCGCCGGCTTCGATCCGCTCCTCGTCGCGCTGCACTGTCCAGGGGCTGTGGCCGGTGGACTCCCCGTGGGTTCGCCACGCCGCGGAGGCCTTTCCCCGCCACCGCGGCTGTGGACCTGGAACGGGCACGACTACGAAGTGGTCGACCGTGACGTGGAGCCCGCGGGCTGGGCCCAACTGCTTTACGCCGGACCGTACGAGTCGACCGTCACCCAGATCGCCGGCGGGCTGCCCACCTCCGGCCTCTCGTGCGAGTCGGTCGTCGCCGACATGCTCGACTCGCTGGTCCTGGAGCCCGGTCACACCACGCTGGAACTGGGCACCGCGACCGGCCGCAACGCCCGACTCCTCGCCGCCCAGGCCGGTCCCGGCCGCGTGGTCAGCGTCGAGTACGACTCGCAGCTCGCCGCGGCCGCGACCGCCAACTTGGAGGTCACGGGCGGCGGCGTGAAAGTCCGCGTGGGCGACGGCAACGTCGGTGCCCCCGAAGACGGCCCGTACGACCGCGTCATCTCCACCTACGCCGTCGAGACGGTGCCGTGGGCCTGGGTGGAGCAGACCCGTCCCGGTGGCCGGATCGTCATGCCCTGGGGCCGACTCGGGCACGTTGCCTTGACGGTGGCAGCCGACGGTCAGTCGGCGCACGGATGGGTCCAAGGGCTGGCGACGTTCATGCCCTCCCGTGGCGCCGAGGGGCCCCTCTGGGAGCAGGTACGCGACGGGCACCCGACCGCTGTGGAGACGGTGTTCGGCCTTGACCTCGCAGCCCTCCATGCGGACCACCACGCGGTGTTCGCGCTGCGGGTCATCCGTCCCGACATCCAGGTCCGCACCGCAGCGAGAGAGCACGGCGTGACCGCCTGGGTCCACGACGGGCGGTCCTCCTGGGCACTGGTCGAATACGACGGCCGAGGCCCGGCGGTCGCACAGCAGGGCGGTCCGCGGTGCCTGGCCGACGAGCTGACCTCCGGCTGGCGCGAATGGCAGCAGGCCGGCGCCCCGGAGCTGTGGGACTTCGGCATGACGCGCACACCCCACACCCAGTACATGTGGGCGCACGACCCCGAGACGGGCCCACGCTGGGGCCGCCGCGAGCCCAAGGCGGGTGACCTGGCCGCGTGAAGCCGTGGGAGGCCGCGTGAGGCCGTGTGAAACCGGCCCGCGCTCAGGAGTGGGAGCGGGCCGGGTGGTTGGGAAGTGGTCGTCGATGGCTGTTGGTTCGTGTCGCCAGACGGGAAGGCGCAGCTGGGCCTATGGCTGAGCGCCGGCGCCCGCCGGTAGTGGTGTATCCGTCGTTGCCTTCCGGCGGCTGGTGGCCGGCGGGTGACGGCCGGCGGGTGACGGCCGACGCCGGGACCCTGGGGCCCGCATCATCAGGGGGAGGGCGCTTGGAAGAGAGCCCCGTCAGGTGGCCGACGGGTGTGTGTACAGCGTGCCCTCGGACCAGATGTAGCGGGTGCCTCCCCACGCGGCGGCGGAGGCCACGTCGGGGAAGAAGCCCCTGCCCTCGTGGTTGGCGCTGGTGTTGCACAGCACCGGTACGCCGCTGAGCTGCTCGTAGGCGGTCAGGATCCGTGCGGTGGCGGTGTTCTGGGACGGGTCGATGGTCTGTAGTCGCGCGGTGCCGTCCAGGTGGACGACCGCGGGGACGCGGTCGGCCCAGCCGGGCCGCAGGCGGTGCTCGAAGAGCATGTACGGGTCGCGGGTGCCGGGGGAAAAGACCTCTTGGGCACGTGTGGTGAGACAGATCGGTGCGACGGGACGGTAACCGGCCCTGTTCTTGAGGTGGTTGAGCCGGTCCTTCATGCCTGGGTCGGTGGCGGGGGCCAGGATGCTGCGGTTGCCCAGCGCACGCGGCCCGAGTTCGGCGCGCCCCGACAGGACGACGACCGGTTCTCCCTCGGTGTGCAACAGCCCTGCCAGTTGCCGTTCGTCGCAAGGGCGTTCCCGCCACCCGGCCGGGAGCGTCCCGGTCGTGATGCGGGGCCCGCTGTGGACGTCCCACTCCAGTGCCGGGTGGCCGCCCGCCCGGATCATCTCGCAGGCGGCGGTGCCGATCGCGGCACCCGAATCGTTCGGGAACGGTGCGATCCAGATGTCCTCGAACAGACCGCTGGCCCGCAGCATGCTGTTCCACTTGATGTTCAGCGCGCACCCTCCTCCGAACACCAGGCGAGGCCGCCGGGAGGAAGCCTCGCGCTGCTGTCCGCGGGCGGGCAGCCGTCGCCGGAGCGTCGCGGAGAGCCGGCGCAGCAGCAGGTCACCGAGATAGCCCTGGAACGTGGCGATGAGGTCGGCGTCCGTCAGTCCGGGTAACAACTCGTCGCGGTTGGCGGCGACCTTCTTGCCGAAGTACGCCGCGTTGTCCGGCGACACGGTCGGGAACGCGGCGATGAGTTCGTCGAAAACCGGGTAGGCGGACTCCTCGATGCGGCCGAGCGCCGCGTAGGCCATCGCCTTGCCCGCGACGGACAGATGGCGCCGGGTGCTCTCCTCCTCCGATCCCGCCTCGGTCCGGGGTCGGAACGGGTCGAACTGCACACTGAAGTCGGCGAAGCTGTTGCCGGTGAAGGGCATCAGTTCGGCCACCGGTGTCGCCGTGCGTCCGACCGCGTCGACGTCGTAGAGGCGGGGCACCGTGACGCCGTCCCACACGAGGGCGAGCGCGTCCTGGCCGCGTGCCGCGAACGGACTGGTGCAGTAGGCGCCGAAGAGGTGGTTGCTGACGTGGTGGTAGCTCGCGTACCCCCGGTTCCCGGGAGCGAAGTCGTGGTCGGCGAAGGCGTAGCGCCACAGCGGGTCCCGGGTGCCGGGACGATCCTGATAGGGCGCGACCGTGAGCGTCGTCGGTCGGCCGTCCCGGCGGGTACGGACGAGGGTGTTTTCGGCTGCGCCCTCCTCCAACCAGCCGTCCACGACGAACCGGTCGACGTCCCGGACGTCCAGGCCCTCCGCCGTGAGGATCTCCGCCACCCGCGCCAGGTCGCCCAGGTAGTCGTACCGCCGCCCGTTGCCGAGCTTCTCCACCTCGATGCTGAACAGGAGCCGGTTGCCGTCGATGACGGCCACACCGCCGTCGTGCGTGACCTTGATGCCGCAGATCAACATTGCTCCGCCAGGCCCTTCCGCTCAGCGCTCCGCCGCCCGTGCACTCCACGCAACCAGGTCCTCATACCCGCCGCGGGCCCGAGGACGTGGCCCCGGGGCGGATCGGGGCATCCTGTGGTCCGGCGCCGGGGGAGTCGCCGGCGCGTCGTCGCGGGCGCCGCGGTCACCGCCCCGAAGGGCCCGGGCGCCGCTCGCGGGACCGCGCGAACGCCGGGTACACCGGCAACGTCAGTATCTCCCACTTCTTGGCCACCTGCCTCAACAGCGCCCCCACCACGTCCCGCACAGCGGGGTAGTCACCGTCCACGAGGACTTCCTCCGCCCGCTCCCACCGGTACCTGAGCACCTGCCGTCGCGTCGGCCCCGTGGACCGCTTCGGTTGCATCGGCCCGTCGGCGGCCGCCACCCGGCGCAGCCAGTACGCCGTGGCATCCACCGTCCACACCGCGGTCGCCCACCTCATGCCGGCCTCCCACACCGCGTCGTCGGCCAACTGAGCTAAGGCACCGACTATTTCGGTGCGAAACGCGCGCTCGACCTCTGCCAGCACCTCGTCCGGCATTCGGTACACGCACCAGCAGCTGGGAAACGGGCTGCGGCAGTACGCGGCGATCAGGGACACGGGTAGGTGCCCCGACAGTTCGAAGTCGATCAGGTGCACACCGCCGGGCGCGACCAGTGCGTTGTACGGACAGGGGTCTCCCGGTGTGAAGGCCGAGAGCGCCTGGTCCCCGGCCGTCGCGATCCGGCGGAGCTCCGTCGCCAGCCCGACCGGGACCGCAATGCCGTCGGCCTCGAACGCGGCAAGGAACTCCCGGCCGTTCCGTTCGATCCACGGCTCGTTCCCCACCACAACCCACCCGTGCCGTACCGCTCGCGCAGCTTGTCGAACTCGTCCCGCCGCCCCACCGACGCGGCGGCCAAGCGACCGAGTTCCCGCGCCCACCCCCGTAGCCCCCGCGCCGCGGCCGAGGCATCCGCGCCGACCAGCACCTCGGCCAACGACAGGGCGGGGCCGACGTCTTCCCTCACCACCACCAAGCCCTCGGCGTCCGCCCCGAGCAGTGTCGGCCCACCCAGTCCCCACGAGAGTGCGGCCGCCTCCGAGGTGAAGGAACTCCGCCCCTCCGGCGTCCCGCTGAACACCTTCACGAACACGCTGCTGGCCCCGTCGTGCAGCAGGCAGCGCAGCACCGTGCTCCGCGGACTGCTTCCCACCACCACGGGTTCGGCCACTGCCGCCTCGACCACTTCACTGGCGGTGCGCAGTGCCGCCCGCATGATCGAATTCATCCCGTCACACTGCCACCCGGGCGCCAACCAGGTGGACCCTTCGGCACCGGAGCACCGGAGCACAGGACCACCGGAGTACCGGAGTACCGTCGGCGTTGGGCAGAGGCGCGCGGTGCCCAGGGACGCGAACCCCCGCTCGCGGTCTCGCGCGCCTGCGACGCCCGCCGGCCTCCCGGCGGTTCCGGGCTGGCTCATCTCCAGTTCCTCGGCGAGCCGGCCGATGGCGATGCCGTCCGGCCCCTCCTCGGAGGCGATCTCGGCGGCGCGGCTGATCTGAGGATTCGGCCTCTGGCGGCCTGCCCTTTCCTTCGCCGGTTCGGACCTGCGTCAGGGCTGTGCGTGCTCCTTCAGGGCAACCGCCGCCGCGGCTGACGGGGGGCTGCCGGCCGGCGGGTGGGTTGGCGCGCTGGTGATCAGCGTGCCGAGCAGGACGATGGCGAGGCCGCTGGCCGTGAGGATCCACCAGGCGGGCTGGATGGCGGCAGCGAAGGCGGCGGGATCGGTGAGGGGTGCGCCGTGGAGTCCGGTGTTGAGGAGGGCGCCGAGGACGGCGACGCCCATCGCGAAGGCCGAGCGGCCGAAGGTCGTCAGCATGCCTGAGGCCAGCCCGGATCGGTCCGCCGGCAGGCCCGAGACGCCGGCGGTGAGAAGCAGCGGGTTGGACAGGCCGATGCCGAGGCCGAACAGGACGTACTCGACCACCAGCAAGGGACGGGCAGAGTCCGCGGCGAAGTACGCCATCAACGAGGCGCTCGTCGCGAGTGCCAGCCCGGCGCCGACCAACAGCGGCCGTGCGCCGTACCGATGGGCGAGCGGGGCCGCGCACAACGAGGAGACTGCCAGTACGCCCGCAGGCACCAGCATCCACAGTCCCGCCTGCGAGGCGGACATCCGCAGGGGGTTTTGCAGGTAGAGCGCGGCGAGGAAGAAGAAGGCGCCGAAGGACCCGAAAACGACCGTCACCGCGGCGATCGCCCCGCAAAACCGCGGGTCACGGAAGAACACCGGCTCGATCAACGGCTCTGCGCATCGGCGCTCGTACACGATCAAGGCACCACACGAGGCGACGGCGACGGCCAGGCCGGCCACGACGCTCGGCGCAGCCAGGCCGGCCCGCGGCGCCTCGATGACCGCGTAGGCCAACGGCCCCAGCACAGTGATCACCAGCAGCTGACCCACACGGTCGGGACGGCGCGCTCGCTGGGCCCGCGATTCCGCAACGCCACGCACCGCGGCCAGTGCCCCGATGATCCCGAAGGGGACGTTGAGCCAGAAGACCGACCGCCAGCCCACGGCCCCCACCAGTAGGCCGCCGACCACCGGTCCGAGGGCCAGCCCGAGGCCGTAGGCCCCCATCCACACACCCATGGCCCGCAGGCGCTCGTGGCGGTCGGGGTAGGCCTGGGCAACGATGGCCATGGCCACCGGCCCGAGCCCGGCAGCCCCCACGCCCTGCAGGACGCGGAATCCGATCAGCGCGGGCAGGTCGGGCGCGAGGGCGCACAGCACGGAACCGGCCGTGAAGATCACCATGCCGGCTACCAGCACCCGTTTGCGGCCGATCCGGTCGCCCGTCGACCCGGCGTACAGCATCAGCGTGGCCATGGCCAGGCTGTACGCCGCGACGGCCCACTGCATGCCGGAGACCGAGGCCCCCAGGTCCCGCTCCATCGCAGGCAGCGCAACGTTCAGCGCCGTGACATCGACGCCGACCATGAGGATGGCGACACAGCAGACCACCAGAACCAGTCCACGCCGGCGGACGGGGAGCTCAGGCATGGCAACGACCTTCCCTACGGATGTGCGTACCTGCGACGATCCACCCCCGCCGGCGCGAACCCCATCCCACTGATGGGGGAAACCACAGGCCCCCCACCTCCCCCGGTCGCCCGACCCGGCCCACGACGACATCGCCTGCGCCGGCCTCCGCCGGGCCGAGCCGGGCCGGGCCGGCTGACTGGTTCCGGCCCGGCCCGTGCTCGGTGACGTCGTCGAGGACGACCTGGTGGTGCGGCTCACCGCCGGCAAGGCGATCCGACCGACCGTCTCCACGGCAGCCGGCAGCCGGCAGCCGGCAGGCTCGGCAGGTCGGACCGGCACATTGGGTCATCGTGACCGATGCCCGGGGCGGTGACCGCGGCCTAGGTTCGGAGCGTCCTCGTCGGTCGTCCGCGGTCCGACAGTCACCAGCGACATGCGAAAGGCGGCCATGCGCCGGCTCACCTACTACATCGGCTGCAGCCTCGACGGCTTCATCGCCGGACCGGACGGGGAGACCGACTCCTCCGGCTTCGACGGCGACCTGAAGGACGCGATCCTCACCGAGTACCCCGAGACGATTCCCGCCCACGCCCGCGCGGAACTGGGTCTCGTCGACGCGCCCAACAAGGTCTTCGACACGATCCTGATGGGCCGCGCCACCTACGAGCCCGCCCTGCGGATCGGCGTCACCAGCCCCTATCCGCACCTGCGGCAGTACGTCTTCTCCACCACCCTGCCCCGCACCGACCCCGAGGTGGAGGTGGTGTCGGGGGACCCGGTGGAACTCGTCCGCGGCCTCAAGCGGCAGCCGGGCGCGGGCATCTGGTTGTGCGGCGGGGCGAGCCTCGCCGGGCAGTTGCTGGGCGAGATCGACGAACTGCTCGTCAAGCGCTACCCGGTGGTGTTCGGCAGCGGCATCCCGCTGTTCCGCGCCCCCTTCGCCCCTGCCGACTGGCTGCTCGGCGACTCCCGGGTCTTCCTCACCGGCACCACCTTGACCAGCTACGTCCGACGCCAGGAGCACTCATGCTGATTCGACCCACGACGGGGGCCGATCTCGACCGCGTCACCGCGGTGACCGTCCCCGAACCCGTCGGCTGGATCGACGCCGACCGCTACCGGGACGAACTCGGGCAGGGGATGTACCGGCCGCAGTGGACCTGGGTCGCCGAGGACGACGACGGCCGGCTGCTGGCCCGCGCCCTGTGGTGGGGCCGGGCGGACAGCGCCCACCCGGTCGCCCTGGACTGCCTGCACGTCGCCCCCGAGGCGGGCGACCGGGCCCGGGTGGCGACCCGGCTGCTCACCGCCGGACTCCAGGCGTTCGCCGCCGCGGGCGCGCCGAAGCCGCCGCTGTACAACCTGACGCTGCCGGTCGGTTGGCGCGACGACCCGCTGGCCGTGGACGCGGTGGCCTGGCGCCGGACCGCCGCGCGGGCCGCCGGCCTCGGCCACGAGGTGGAGCGGCTGCGGCTGGAGTGGGCGAGCGGCGATGCGCTGCCGGGCGGCGACGGCCGGCTCACCTTCGCCCCGGCCGCCGACGAGGAGTTCCTCGGGACGTTCCGGCGGATCGCGGTCGGCAGCCTGGACGACGAGACCCGCCGCAACGTCGCCGCACGGGGCGCCGAGGCGGCCGCCCGAGCGGAGTTGGAGTTCTACCTCGACTGCCCGGGCGAGCGGGAGTGGTGGCGGCTGGCGTACGGCCCCGACGGGCGGCTGGTCGGCATGGCGATCCCCTCCGCGACGCCGTACGCCCGGAACGTCGGATTCCTCGGCGTACTGCCCGAGTTCCGCGGCCGCGGCTACGTGGACGACCTGCTTGCCGAGGTCACCCGGAGTCATGTGGAGGCGGGCGCCGAGCGCATCACCGCCACCACCGACACCGGGAACGCGCCCATGGCGGCCGCCTTCGCCCGGGCCGGCTACCGGACCACGGAGATCCGGATGATCTGGTCGGCACCGGTGGTCGAGGAGGAGGAGCGAACGCCGTAGGCGCAGCGGGCACCACCCCTCGGGCCCGTCCCGCCCGGTCCGCGTACAGTGATGATCAACGAGGCCCGACGGTGGCCGGGTTGGCGGATCCGGGGTGGGGCACGGATGCAGGGACGCGACGAGGAGCTGCGGCGGATCGAGTTGCTGCTCGCCGACGCCCTGCGCGGCGAGAGCGGCGCCCTGCTGCTGCACGGCGAGGCCGGCATCGGCAAGACCGCGCTCCTTGAGCACGCCGCCACCCGCGCCGAGGGCCTGCGGGTGCTGCGCGTCGAGGGCATCGAGTCCGAGATGGAGCTGGGCTTCAGCGGGCTGCACCAGCTCTTCCTGCCGGTCCTCCAGGTGCTCGACCGGCTGCCCGCCCCGCAGGCCCAGGCACTGCGCTCGGTCTTCGGCCTCGTCGACGCCCCGGTGCGGGACCGGCTGACCGTCGCCCTCGCCGCGCTGTCAGTCCTCGCCGAGGCCGCCGCCGACACGCCCCTGCTGTGCCTCGTCGACGACGTGCAGTGGCTGGACCAGCCGTCCGCGGACGTGCTGGCGTTCGTCGCCCGCAGGCTGCGCGCCGAGGGCGTCGCGATGCTCTTCGCCGCCCGCGGCGACTGGCCCGGCAGCACCGGGCGGGCGCTGCCCAGGCTGCACGTCACCGGCATCGACCGGACCGCGGCCGCGGCGCTGCTGCCCGGGCTCGCACCACACGTCGCCGAGCGGGTCATCGACCAGGCGCAAGGCAATCCGCTGGCGCTGCGGGAGCTGTCCGCAGCGCTCACCCCGGCGCAGCGGTCCGGCCAACTGGGGCCGCTGGTGCTACCGGAGGCGCCGTCGACGCTGCCGAGCCGGCTACAGGAGTCGCTCGCCGAGCAGATCCGCCGGCTGCCCGAGGCCACCCGCCGGATCCTCGCGGTGGCCGCCGCGGACGACACCGGGGACCTGGTCGCGGTGCTGGCGGCGGCGGCCCGGTCCGGGGGATCGGTCGACGATCTGGCGCCCGCCGAACGGGCCGGGCTGTTGGCCGTCTCCGGTACGGGGCTGCGGTTCCGGCATCCGCTGGTCCGGTTCGCCGCCTACCGGAGCGCGCCGCTCGCGGAGCGGATCGCGGCGCACCGGGCGTTGGCGGAGGCACTGGACGGCGCCGGGCACGCGCACCGCCGGGCCTGGCACCTGGCAGCGGCGGCGACCGGGCCGGACGAGCGGGTGGCCGCGGAGCTGGAGCGGGTCGCCGAGTGGGCGGGCAGCCGGCAGGCGATGGCGTCGGCCTCCGCCGCCTACGAGCGGGCCGCGCACCTGACCGCGGACCCGGCACTGCGGGCGAGGCGCCTGATCGGCGCGGCGCAGCGGGCCAGCGAAGCCGGACAGGACGAGCGCTGCGGCACCCTCGCCGACCAGGTGCCGCAGCCGCTGCAGGACCCCGGCACGGCGGCGGACTTCGCCCGGGTGCGGGCCGTGGTCGAACTCGGCTTCGGCAGCCCGGCGCGCGCCGCCCTGCTCCTGGCCCAGGGCGCGGACGCGATCGCCGCGGAGCGCCCCGACAAGCTCCCCGTGCTGCTGACGGACGCCCTGCACGCGGCGTTCGCCGCGGGTGACACCGCGCTGATCGCCCGGATCGCGGCCCGCGCGCCCGCTCTGCCGGTCCTCGCGGTGCCGGCGCACCTCTTCGCCGATACGGCGGACGCCCGGAGCGGGGGCGCCCGGCGCGGGGACGGGGACCCGGCCGCTGACCGCGTCCCCGACGCCGTCTCCGCCGCCTCCGCCGTCTCCACTCTCCCCACCGTCCGCGGCGCGCGCCAGCCGCTCGCCGAGCTGGTGGCCGCCTGCGACCGCGCCGAAGTCGGCCTGATGGAACGGCTGATGACCGGGCACTACTGCCACCTGCTCGGCGACCACGGCACCGCGCACCGGGTCGCCTCCGCCGCCGTGGCACACTGCCGCGATCGCGGCGTCGGCGGCTGGCTGCCCACCACACTGCACCTGCTCGCCCAAGTGGAACTCGCGCGCGGCCGCCGCGACGACGCCCAGACACACGCCGCCGAGGCGCTCCGACTCGCCGACTACTACGACCTCGACCACCGGGTCGCCCACCTGCGCGCCCTGCTCGCCGTGCTGGCCGCCGCCCGCGGCGAGGAGGACCGCACCCGTGAACTCGCCCACCGGGCCCTGGAGTACACCCGCCCCCGGGACGTCGGCCGGGGCACCACCGACGCGCTGTGGGCGCTGGGCCTGCTCGACCTCGGTTCCGGGCAGGGCCAGCGGGCGCTGGACCGGCTGGAGAAGGCGCGGGATGCGGCCGGCCATCCGCTGATGGCCCGCCACCTCCTGCCCGACCTCGTCGAGGCCGCCGTGCGAGCCGGCCGCCCGGAGCGGGCGACGGCACCCGCAGAAACCCTCGCGGCCTGCGCGGACGCCCTCCGGCAGCCCGCGATCGGCGCGCAGTCCCACCGCTGCCGAGCCCTGACCGGACCGAACTCCTGCGCCGAGCAGCACTACCTCGTAGCCCTCGACCTGCACCCGCCCGACGACGGCTTCGAGCGGGCCCGCACCGAACTCCTCTACGGCGAGTGGCTGCGCCGGCAGCGCCGCAACCTCGACGCGCGCGACCAACTGCACGTCGCATTGGAACGCTTCGACCGAGAGGGCGCGCAGCCGTGGGCACAGCGGGCCCGCACCGAGCTGCGCGCAGCCGGCGGACACCACGACCCGGCGCTCGCCCCGGATTCCCCCATCGCGCGGCTGAGCCCGCAGGAGCGCGAGGTGGTGCGGCTCGCCGCGACCGGCGCGACCAACCGGGAGATCGCCACCCAGCTGCTCCTGAGCCCGCGCACGGTGGGGCACCACCTCTACCGGGCGTTCCCCAAGCTCGGCATCGGCTCCCGCACCCAACTCGCCGACCTGCTCGACGGGTAGCCGGCGCGGACCGAAGCAGCGGCTGCTGCACGGCGGCGCGGCGCCCCTCGACCAAGACCGGCGATGGACCTCTGGCAGCAACAGCTCGTAGAGCCACTCGTGCGACAACCGGGTGGAGCAACCGAACAACCAAACCCCCACCCCGACCACACCACCCCACAAAGCACTACTCCTTGGCGTTGACCCGCTGGTCGATGTCGAGGGTGAGTTGGAGGGCGTCGAGCACGCTCGCCGGGGCGATCTCGTTCTCGGCCTCGCCACGCAGGCAGGCCAGGACGTGGTCGATCATCGCGGCGTACTGATCGGCCTTGGGGAGCGCCAACTCCCTTACGCCCTCCGGGGTGTACGCGGTGACGGTGCCGGACGGCTTGCCGTCGAATCCCATCGTGGAACGGGACTCCAGCACGCCGCCGGTGAAGGTGGCGGTGTAGCCACCGCGGGCGCTCCACGGCATGGGCATCAGCGCAGACACCGACTCCCGGGCCAACGCGCCGTCGAAGCCCATCACGACCTCGACCGCGGCGTGGTCGGCGTCGCGGGCGACCGTGGTGATGTCAAGGCGCGTCGGCGTGCCGAGGGTGTGCATGACGATGTCCATGTCGCTGTGCATGGCCTCCAGCGGGAGCGCCTTGAGCCCCAGGGAGAAGCCAGGCCACAGTGGTGCGGTGCGGTTCCACAGGGACAGCTGCTCCAGTCGCCCGTAGGTGCCCTCGCGTACGGCGTCGAACAGCGCCCGGTTGGCCGGGATGAAGCGCTCGAACATGTCCACGAACACCTGCTTGTCGCTACGCGCGGTGGCTTCGGCCACGCGCTGGGCGTCGGCCAGGCTGTCGGCGAGCGGCAGCTCGACCAGAGCGTGCTTGCCCGCCTCCAGTGCCCGCAGTACGTACTCGGAGTGCAGGGGGATCGGCAGGCAGATGTCGATCAGATCGAACGAGGCGTCGTCGAACGCCCGGTCCGTGTCGGTGCAATGGGCGAAGCCGAACCGTCCGGCCGTCTTGGCGGTCTTGTCCGGGTCGCGCCCGAACATCACCACCTCCGCGTCCCCGCGTGCGGCATAGACGGCCGCGTGTGCCTGCCCGAATCCGGTGCCCAGCAGAGCGATCTTCATGGGGTGTCCTCTTCCTCCGTTGCCGAACGGGTACTTGTATGGGTACTGGGAGTGGGAGTGGGAGTGGGAGTGGGAGTCAGGAGACTGTGGGGCCGGTGGGGGCGGAGAACAGGCCGAAGCGGTTGCCGCGCGGGTCGACGATCCGCGAGTAGACCAGGCCGTCGGGGTTGGTGTCCGGGCCGAACTCGACGGTGGCGCCCAGCTCGACGGCCTGGGCGGTGGTGGCCGGGACGTCGGTGACCAGGAAGTCGGGCATCAGGTAGTTCACGCCGTCCGGGCCCAGGTCGTACATGCCGCCCGAGGGCCACTGGTTGCCGGTGAAGACGTTGTAGTACTGCTTGCCGCCGGCGGTGTCGTCGAAGTCGAAGCGCCAGCCGAACGCGCGGTGGTAGAAGTCCTCGGTGGCCTTCGGGTCGGTGGTGCCGACCTCGAACCAGGCGTACGCGCCGGGCACCGGCTGGGCCGCCATCTGCTGCATCTGCTCCTGGCCCTGCTCGGCGAAGCCCTTGAGACGCTCGGGTGTCTGGTTGTTCTGGAAGAGGGAGAACACGTTGCCCTGCGGGTCGGCGAGGCGGGCGAAGGCGGTCACGTCGCCGACCCGGGTGGCCGGGACGACCACGGACGCGCCGAGCTGCTCCAGTTTCGCCTGGTCGGCGGTGACGTCGGCCGAGACGACGGAGACGTTCATCGTCTCCTCGGGGCTGTCGGCGTTGTCGTAGATCGCGCCCATCGGGAACGGCATCCCCGGCGCCATGATCCGCGTGTACGTGACGCCGCCGACCGACGAGTCGGGGTCGACTGCGAAGCTCCAGCCCAGCAGTGCGCCGTAGAAGTCCTTGACGGCCCCTTCGTCAGCGGTGCTGATCTCGAACCAGACGATGTTCCCCGGGTCCATGAACCCCATGACAGTTCCTCCTGCAACGTTCGTCACGCACGGTGACACTCTCGATTGCGACCGCCACGCCCCTTGGGGATTCCGCGCGCTCAGGCGATTCCCCGGCCACGCGGCCGTCGGGCGTTTTCGATCCGTCCACGACGTTAGAGCGCTTTTAGGACAGCTCACTTCCTAAAAGGCTGGCAGTCTGGACGGCATGACCCAGGACCTGCCCGCCCGCATGCTGCGCCTGCTCTCCCTGCTGCAGACCCGTCGTGAATGGTCAGGCGTCGAACTCGCCGAGCGGCTCGGCGTGACCGGCCGGACCGTGCGCCGCGACATCGGCCGGCTGCGCGAGTTCGGCTACCCCGTCGAGGGCACCACCGGCCACTCGGGCGGCTACCGCCTGGCCGCCGGCACCGACCTGCCGCCCCTCCTCCTCGACGACGAGGAAGCCATCGCCATCGCGGTGGCCCTGCGCACCGCCACCTGCGGCGTCACCGGCATCGAGGACACCGCCCTGCGCGCCCTCGCCAAGCTGGAACAGGTCCTGCCGGCCCGCCTGCGCCACCAGGTCGCAGCCCTCCAGCAGGCCACCGTCCCGCTGCCCTGGAACGGCGGCCCCCAGGCCGACCCGGCCACGCTCGCCACCCTCGCGGCGGCCTGCCGCGACCACGAGGTCGTCACCTTCGACTACCGGGGCAAGCACGCGCCGGACCCCACCGCCCGCCGCGTCGAACCGCACTCCCTGGTGGCCGCGGGCAGCCGCTGGTACCTCGTCGCCTTCGACCTGACCAAGGACGCCTGGCGCACCTTCCGCGTCGACCGGCTCACCGGCCCCACCCCCACGGGGCGCCGCGTCGCCGCGCGCGAGCTGCCCGGCGGCGACCCGGCCGGCTACGTGGCCGCGACGATCGCGGCGGCCCCCGCTCGCCACACGCTCCAGGCCACCGTCCCCCTCGACGCCGCCACCACCCGTGCCCGTACCAACGCCCTGCCCCAGCGCATCCACCCCGTCGACGACCACCACTGCAACGTCGACCTCGCGGCCGACGACCCGCTCCACATCGCCGTACAACTCCTCACCCTCGGCCCCGAGGCGACCGTCCACCCCGCAGCGCACACCCGGCCCGAACTCGCCGCCCAACTGGAGGAGTTGAGCGAGCGGCTCCTGCGTGCGGCGCGCGCGGTGACCGAGGCCGTCGGCCAGGAGCCGACGTCATGACCGAAGCGGGCCGCCGGCAGGCCCTGTTCCGGGCCGCCGAGGCGCCCGCTGTACCGTCCCGAAGCTGTGGCCTGTGGCCTGCCGGCTCTCAGCCGGTGAGGCCGGGGACTACGAGGCCGGACTCGTACGCGATCACCACCGCGTGCGTCCTGTTCTGTGCGCCGAGCTTGGTCAGCACGTTTCCTACGTGGGTCTTCACCGTCTCCAGGCTCACCGTGAGTGCCGTCGCGATCTCCGGGTTGGACAGGCCCGTGGCCATGCTCCGCAGCACTTCTTCCTCCCGGGCCGTCAGCGCAGCCTTCGGCAGCGCCTTGGCGGAGGCCAGTGGGCGGGCAGCGACCATGCGGCGCAGTGCCGAGGGGAAGAGGATCGCTTCCCCGGACGCCACCACCCGTACCGTCTCCGCGATCTTGCGGACCGGGAGTCGCTTGAGCACGAACCCGGCGGCGCCCGCGCTGAGTGCGGCGGTGACGTAGTCGTCGTTCTCGAAGGTGGTGATCACCACGACCTTCGGCGATGTGGCGGACGGGTCGGCGAGGAGCTGCCGGGTGGCCTCGATGCCGTTGCAGCGCGGCATGCGTACGTCCATCAGGACCACGTCCGGGCGCAGTCGCCGTGCCTGTTCGACCGCCTCGATGCCGTCGGCGGCCTCACCGACCACCGCGATGCCTGGTTGAGCCGTGAGCAGCATGTGCAGGCCGCTGCGGGTCACTTCGTCGTCGTCCGCGATCAGGAGGGTGACGGGGGTGTCTGCGGGGGCGGCGGCCGCGCTCGTGTCGGAGCCGGTCATGCCGATGCCGGTATCGGCAGGCGGACGGCGAGTCGCCAGTGCTGCGGCCCGTGCGGGCCCGCCTCGATCCGGCCGTGCAGCAGCCGCACGCGCTCGGCGAGACCGGGCATGCCGTGCCCGGACGTCGGGAAGGTGCCCGGGCCCGAACTCGTTCCCGGGCCGGTCCTGTTGACCACGTCGAGTTCAAGGCTGTCTGGCGTGGCCGCCACACGGAGTTCGATCGGACCGCCCGCCCCGTGCCGCAGCGCGTTCGTCAGGCCCTCCTGCAGGATCCGGTACGCCGCTCGGGAGAGCGTCCCCGGCACCTGCGCCAAGTCGCCCGACAGTTCCGGCTCCGCCATGGCGCCCGCGTGCCGCAACCGGTCGATCAGCTCGGGCAGGTCGGCCAGGGTGCGGGTCGGTGCTGTCTCCGCCCGCTGCTCGCGCAGCACACCCAGTACGTAGTCCAGGTCCTCCAGTGCGGTCCGGGACGACTCCTCGATGCTGCGCAGGGTGGCCCGCGCCGCCACCGGGTCGGCGGCGAGGAGTTCGCTCGCCACCGCGGCCTGGATCGTGGTCGCCGTGAGCGTGTGACCGATCGAGTCGTGCAGTTCGTGGGCGAGCCGGTTGCGTTCGGCCAGCGCCTGTTCTCGCTCGGCCGCCAGCCTGAGCCGCTCCGCCGACGAGGGACCCAGCAGCCTGGGGGCCAGTCGGCGCAGGGTCTCCGTCACCGTCACGCACACCACCGCGGCCAGTAGTACGCAGCACGGGGCCAGCGTCCAGCTCTGCCAGCCGCCCTCCACCCGCAGTGATCGGCCGAAGAGGCTCAGCTCTGCCTCGCTGCGGAACCAGCCGAACGGGAGGGTCAGGCCCATGAGCAGCAGCACGCCGCCGGCCAGCGCCCCCGTCCACCCCAGCGCTACGTGCAGCAGCAGCCAGAACGGAGTCCGCCAGCGGTCGCCGCCCGATGCCACGGGATCCGGCAACGGCACCCTCAGCAGCCTGCGGGCGCACGCGATGAGCGCCCGCCGCGTGGTGCGGGCAAGACCGACCGCAGCGACCAGTGCTGCCCAGACCAGGAGAGCCAGAACGGCTTTCACGCCATAAGGAGCTGACGACCACACCAGGGTCGGGAGCATGGCGAAAGGCAGCAACGGAATGCTCGCCAGCGCACCGCAAGAGGCGAAAAGCATCCCCGTATATGTGGAGCCGCGCAGCAGCGGCCGGATTCCCCAGATCATGATTCGACCAGTATGACCGGCCGGCCGACCGCGGCCCTCCCTCGATCGGGGGAGGAAAGTCTCCCGCTTTTCCGCGATGTGCGGACACGGCTCCCAGAACCAGAATCATCCCCCTGAGCACTCGACCGGAGGATGGCCGATGAACACACAAGCAGCAGAGGCGTCGCCGCGCGGCACGGGACCGGCCTGGACCGGTGCGGCGGATCCGTATCTCCCCGGTTCTCAGGGCCGCAAGAACCGGCTGGCCGGGGCCGCCATGGTGCTGGGCATCACCGGCTTGAGCACCTCGGTTCTCTTCTTCGGCGGCCTGCTCGGAGTCGTCGGACTGGTCCTGGGCATCGTCGCCCTGGTGAGAACCGGGCGGGCACGAGGCGGCCGGGGCAAGGCCGTCGCCGGCGTGGTGACCTCGGCCATCGCGATCGTGGTGGCGGTCCTGGTGGCCGTCTTCATGGTCTGGTACGCGAACGAGACGCAGGAGTGCTACCAGCCCGACAGTTTCCAGCAGTACAAGCAGTGCGTCCGCCAGCAACTCACCCGGAACTGACCCTGATGCGAACTCACGAAGAGCAATCCTGCTGACTTCCGGTGCCGTGACGGCTCTCCGTTCCGTGTCGACACCCGGAATGGCCGTCAGCGCATCCGAGCCAACTGCGACGCCAGCAGCGCCCGTTCCCCTTCGACCCACTGATGCTGGTACTGCGCCCGGAGCCGGCATCCTCATGTACCGCTCCAGGTCCGGCTCACGCTTTTCGTCGTCCGAGTCGAGCGGATCCGAGGCCGGCCAGTTCGGTGAGGCCAAGCACCGCTGCAGCCCCCACATCTCCTTCGGCCGCATAACAGTGAACGCTGCGGTCCGGATATACGTCCACCCTGTATAGCCCCAGACCTGGTAGGCGTTGACTGCGAGGCGGTGGAGCGTGGCCATCTCCTGGGGGCGCTTCTTCTCTGAGGTTCCCACGCAGTGCGGGAGGCGCTGATCAGCAGGTCAGGGAGAGTTGACCGGATGTCAGATTCGTTCGCTTGGGCGTTGCCTGGTCGGCGTAGTACTTCTCCTCGTCCGCGCGGGCGGAGGTCTCCCAGGCCACCACCCGGCGGGAGAACGCGTCGCGGATCGCCGAGAGCCACAGCGGTCCCTCGCCGGTGGGGATCATCGTCAGGTCGGTGACCCACAGCCTGTTCGGCGCGGGCGCGGTGAAGTCGCGGTCCACCAGATCCGGGGCGAGGGTGGCTTCTGGGCCGCGGCGGGTGAAGCCGCGGGTCTTGCGGCGCGGACTGATCCCGGTGAGTCCGTCCTCGCGCATCAATCGCTCGACCCGCCTTCGGCCGACGTGCACGCCCTCGCGCTTGAGCACCGCGTGGACACGTGGCGAGCCGTAGATCTCGCCGGAATCGGCGTGGATCCGCCGGATCTGCTCGGCCAGCTCGATGGGCAGGCGCTTGATCTGCGGCTTCGGGTCACAGTCGCGATACATCCGCACGCGCACGCAACTCCAGCGGGTATTTTCTGGGAGCAGCCATGGTCACAGGTCCTCTCATGAACCCCATCTGACTTGACGTCAGCTTCCTTCGCATCCCGGGGGAACCTCATTCCCCAACCTGTTCACGATCGCTGGGCCGCTCAGCCCGTCGGTGCTCAGCAACATGGTCGTCTCCATCGAGCAGCACGTGGAATGGGTCACCCACTGGCTGTGGGTGACCGGCTGCCGGCCATGGCCGTGGAGACGTCCTGGCCATCGACCCCCGGTCGGCAGCCAGGCTCCAGGCACCCGTCGCCGTGCTCCCTCTGCTGGAAGTGACACTCCATCGACCGTGGAGACGCCGTCACGAGCTCAGCGTTCTACTGCTGTTGGTGCATCCATGTCCGGGTGAACCGCAGGGGGCTCGGGGCCGTGGAGGGAAGTGAGCTGGGTGGCATCGCTGCCGCCGCCATCCAGTGTTCCGGGCGCGGCGGTGCCCGGGAGGTGGCCGCTCCGGCGCGATGTCCCCCGTTGCCGGAGCGGCCACTTGGCGTGGCTGCGGGCGGGTTGGGCCCTGTCGTCAGAGTCCCGCCTGCCGGAGGGCGGTCGGCTGGACCCGTCGGGTAATCGCAGCTGGGTCGAGCGGTGAACCGTAGGAGCCCGGCGTTCCGTTGGGAGGCCGAGGCCACATGCGGCAGAGCCGGCGCACTTGAAGGGGACCCTCATGACAGTAGCTCAGTTCAATCTCGCCCACCTGGACCGTGGCCTGGTGCTCGGCGTCCTCGCCGCCCTGCTGGCGATGGTGGTGCTCTGGCTGCTGCTGAGGCGGCTGGCCCGCCGCAAGGGTGGCTGGCGGCGGGGCTGGCGCTGGGCGATGCGGGAGCTCAGGCTGACCGGGCGGGGGTTCACCGAGCCCTTCCGCTCGTTCCGTCATCATCGGCGCACAGTACGCCTGTTGATGGATCGGATCGCCGATCCGACGATGGTGGCCCGTGCCGAGCAGGCACTGGACGCGGCGGACGCGGTCCTGGCCCAGGCACCCGGTGCGTTTGCGTACGCCGTGCGGATCGATCGGGCCACGGTGGTGGTGCGGGTGGCGGGCCGTGGCCTGCCCGAGCCGCCGGCGCCGTGGCGGGTGGTCGGACCAACGTCCTGGGAGGCGCCCGCGGGCGGCTTGGAGGCGGTGGCGAGCGGCCGTCAGCGGTTGCCGGTCGTCGTCGGCGCCGAGGCGGGCGGCGCTGTGGTGCTGGACCTGCTGCGCGGGCCTGGTGTGCTCACGGTCGAGGGAGACCCGATACGCGCTCGTACGCTGGTGCAGGCGCTGGCGGCGCAGTGGGAACTGCTCGACGACCAGGGTGACTTGGCGGTCGCTCGTGGTGTCCACCCGCGCTATGAGGGGCCCGGACTCGACGTGGCGCTGGAGGCCCTGGAGCGTCCTTCGGACGACAGCACCGTGACCCTCGTATGCGTCGATCCCAACCAGGAGCAGGCCCGGCGCATCCAGCGGCTCGCCGCCTCCGAGTCCGCCCGGTTCCTGGTCCGCGGCCGGCTGTCGGGCCACCGGTGGAGCTTGCACGCGAACACCGAAGGCTGGATCACGGCACCCGGGCTCGCACTGCGCGCCGAGGCCGGGCCACTCGGCCGAGCGGTGGCCCGCACCGTCAGGCGCGGTGTACCCGTCGTGCGGCCGCCGCGCGAGCCCGCCCCCCTGCCCCGCTCCGACGGGCCTGCGTCCGCGGCCGCGGCGGCGTTGCCCCCGTCCGAGGCGCCCGCGATGCGGATCACGCACGCCTTCGACGAGCCCGATCGAGCAGGAGCCTCGCCCGGGGGCGTCTCCGCGGCCTCGCATGCCCGAGGGCCCCGGACCACTGACTGAGACACCCGTGAGCCGAGAGGTAGTCACCGTGAAACTCCTCATTAGCACCGTCGACCGCGACAGCTCCGCACCCCAGGACGTGGTCCTCGGGGCGTCCGGCGCCACCACCGTCCGCGAGCTCGTCGAGCACCTGGCCGGCACCGGCGGATCCGTCCCCGACTGCTACCTGGGCCAGGAGCTCCTCGACCCCGAAACCCCGCTCTCGGACAGTGGGATCCGCAACGGATCGGTGCTCGGCCTCGGCCGGCCCGTGCCACGCGGCACCGGCGCCTATGGGCCCGAGCGAGACGAGATGCCGCTGCCGGTGGAGCCACCCGACGACGTCGGGACCGGTCCGACGGTCGAGCTCAAGGTGGTCGGCGGACCGGATGCCGGCCGGGTCCACCTGCTGGGCCTGGGCACCCACGACATCGGCCCCGCCCCGGGCAGCGCCGTACCGCTGCCGGGCCGGGACGTGCCCGCCGCCGGCATCCGGCTGACCGTTCGCCCGGACGGGACCGCGATCGCGGCCGTTCCCCCGCAGGGCGAGGTCCGGCTCTCCCTCCCAGAGCCGCCGCCCGAGCGCCGCCGCGTCGACGAACCCGATCTGCCGCCCGAGCCGGCCGACGACCCGGCAGCGGGCACGTCGGATGACGTCCCGTCGGACATCCCGGCCGGCTGGGTCGAGTGGCCCCTCGGCGGCGAAATGGTGATCGGCGAGTACCTGCTGCGCCTGGCCGCACCCACCGAGGCCGACGCCGCCGTCGCCCCCTCGGAGGAGGGCACGGGACTGGACTACAACCGGCCGCCCCGGCTCATCCCCCCGCTGGCGCCCGAGCAGTTCCGGCTCCCCGGCCCGCCGAAGGCGCCTGGCCGACGTCCCATTCCGATGCTGATCATGATCGCCCCCCTCTTCATGGGCGCGGGAATGGTCTTCGTCCTCCACTCGTACTACTTCCTGCTGTTCACCCTGATGAGCCCGATCATGATCATCGGCAACCACATCAGCGGTCGGCGACAGGGGCGGCGGGAGTACCACGAGAACGTGCGCAACTACCGCGCCAGGCGCGCCAACCTGGAGGCCGACGTCCGAGAGAAGGTCGAGGACGAGCGCCGCCTGCGGGTCCTGTCCGCACCGGACCCCGCCGCCGTCGGGCTGATGGCAGTCGGGCCGGGGGCCCGGCTCTGGGAGCGCCGCCGCAGCGATCCGGACCACCTGATGCTCCGGATCGGCACCTCCCGTCAACCCTCCCTGCTGCTGGTCGACGACGGCGCCCGCGAGGACAACCACCGCAGCGTGCGCTGGCAGATCCCGGACGTGCCGGTCGCCGTCGATCTGGCGGGCAGCGGGGTGGTCGGCCTGGCCGGCGAGGGTCCGCAGGCCCGTGCGCTGGCCCGCTGGGCGGTCGCGCAGGCCGCCGTCCTGCACAGCCCCCGCGACCTGCGGATCACCGTGCTCACCGACGCCGAATCGGCGGACTCCTGGTCCTGGATCCGCTGGCTGCCGCACGCCCGCACCGGGTCCGGGAGCGGGCAGGAGGACGGTGGGAAGCCCGTGACCCTGCTGGGCAACGACCCGGAGACGGTCGCCAACCGGGTCGCCGAACTGGTCTCCGCGATCCGCACCCGATCCCAGGCCGACCGGGCCACGATGAGCCGGGCGCTGCTGAGCGAGCCGGACATCATGGTCGTCCTGGACGGAGCACGGCGGCTGCGTGACATCCCCGGGGTCGTGCAGGTACTCAAGGAGGGGCCGGCCTTCCGGATCTTCCTGCTCTGTGTGGACCAGGAGGAACGACTGCTGCCCGAGGAGTGCGTCACCGTCGTCTCGGTCGGCCGCCACGAACTGACGGCCCGTCGTACCGGTCAGCCCGACCAGACCGGCATCCGCCCCGACTTCGTCGAGCCCGCCTGGTGCGAGCGGTTGGCCCGCGGCATTGCCCCGGTGCGCGACGTCACCCCGGACGCCGATGGCGGGCTGCCCGACAAGGTCAACCTGCTCGACGTACTGGAGCTGGAACCGCCGCAGAGCGAGCAGATCGCCGAACGCTGGCGCAAACGGCCTGCGAACACCTCCGCCGTGCTCGGCAGTGGCTACGACGGGCCGGTCGCCTTCGATCTGGTCCGGGACGGCCCGCACGCCCTGATCGCCGGCACCACCGGCTCCGGCAAGTCCGAGCTGTTGCAGACCTTCGTCGCCTCGCTGGCCGTCGCCAACCACCCGGAGGAACTGTCCTTCGTGCTGGTCGACTACAAGGGCGGCAGCGCCTTCAAGGAGTGCGTACGGCTGCCGCACACCCTGGGTATGGTCACCGACCTCGACAGCCACCTCGTCCAGCGGGCGCTGGAATCCCTCACCGCCGAACTGGTCCGCCGCGAGCACATCCTGGCGAAGACCGGGGCCAAGGACCACCCCGAGTACCGGGCCATGCGCCGCCGCGACCCGTCGTTGCCGCCGCTGCCCCGACTCCTTTTGATCATCGACGAGTTCGCCACTCTGGCCCGCGACGTCGAGGACTTCATCCCCGGTCTGGTCGGCATCGCCCAGCGGGGCCGCTCGCTCGGCATCCACCTGGTGCTCGCCACCCAGCGACCCGCCGGCGTGGTCACCAACGACATCCGCGCCAACACCAACCTGCGCATCGCCCTACGCGTCACTGACGCGGGCGAGAGCCAGGACGTCCTCGACACCTCCGACGCCGTCACCATCTCCTCTGCCACCCCGGGCCGCGCCCTCGCCCGCACCGGACACCGCTCGGTGCAGGCATTCCAGACGGCCTTCGTCGGCGCCCCGCGGCTGCCCGACGAGTCCGCCGACGAGCAGCCGCGGTCCCGGCTGTGGTCCGCCGAACTGCCCTGGCAGCGCCTCGGCCGGGCGGCCGAGGCACCGAGCCCGGGCGAGGAGACGGCCGAGATCGAGCTGCCCGACGTCCCGACCGACCTCACCGCGCTGGTGGAGGCCGTCTCGGACGCCGCCGCGTCGCTGGACCACACCCCCCTCCCCAGCCCCTGGCTGCCCGCGCTCGGCACCGAGGTGCGGCTCGGCGACCTCCCCGAGCCGCCACCCCCGGGGCGCGGCCAACTCGCCCCGGTCGTCTGGGCGATGGAGGACCTGCCCGCCCTACAGCTGCAAGTCCCCGTCACCCTCGACCTCGCGCACTTCGGCCACCTGTATGTCCTCGGCATGCCGCGCTCCGGACGTACCCAGGTGCTGCGCACCCTGGCCGGATCGGTCGCCTCCACTCTCAGCTGCGAAGACGTCCACCTCTACGGCATCGACGCGGGCGGCGGAGCACTGACCGCCATGACCGTCCTGCCGCACTGCGGCGCGGTGGTCTCCCGCGCCGACCTTGAGCGACTGGACCGCCTGATCAGCCGACTGGTGGCCGAACTGGCCCGTCGCCAGGAGCTGTTGACCGCCCACAGCGCGGGCAACCTCACCGAACTGCGCGCCACGCTGCCCGCCGGGCTGCGCCCGCCGCACATCATCCTGATGATCGACGGCTACGACGCGCTCAACGGCATCATCTCCGAACACGACAACGGCCGACTGCTCAACGACCTCCTCGCGCTGCTCCGCGAGGGCACGGCGGCGGGCATGCACGTCATCGCCACCTCGGAACGCGCGCTCGCCAGCGGCCGGCTCTCCGTGCTCAACGACGACCACCTGCTGCTGCGCCTGAACGACCGTACCGAGTACTCCGTCGCGGGCATCGACGCCCGACGCGTACCGGCGGCGGTACCGCCCGGTCGCGGCTGGCGGACCACCAACGGTGCCGAACTCCAGGTGGCGCTCCTCGGGCCGGGCAGCACCGGACAGGAGCAGGCCGAGGCACTGCGGGCGATCGGCAAGACGGCCACCACCCGGCATGCCAAGGTGCCCACCGGCCGGCGACCGTTCCGGGTCGGCGTACTGCCCGCCCGGGTGGACTTCAAGGAGGCGTACGACAAGGTGCCGGCCGAGCGGCGGCGCCCGCTGTGGGCCCTGCTCGGACTTGGCGGAGACGACGTCGCCCCCGTCGGCGTGGACTTCGCCGACAAAGCGCCGACCTTCGTGGTGGCCGGGCCACCCGGAACGGGCCGCAGCACGACCCTGGCCTCGCTCGGGGTCTCCCTGCTCGCGGGCGGCACCAAGATCGTCGCCGTCACACCCCGTGAATCGCCGCTGCGCGCACTGGACCAACACCCGCAGGCACGCGTGTTGGCCCGCACCAACCCCTCGGCGGAGGAGCTGCGCGGCGCCATCGAGGAGCTGGGCGGCCCGGCGGTGGTGCTGGTCGACGACGCGGACCTGATAGAGAACTTCCCGGCCGCCGAGCCCGTCCTGAAGGACCTGATCGCCTCCGGCCGCGACCGTGGCCTCGGCCTGGCGTGCGCCGCCACCGCGGAGACCCTCACCAACTGCCTCTCGGGCTGGCTCTCCGAGGCCAAACGAGGCCGCAAGGGCATCCTGCTCTCGCCCCAGTCCATGATGGAGGGCGACCTGATCGGCGCCCGCCTCGCGCACAACCTGCTGCGCGTCAACCGCCCGGCCGGCCGCGGTCTCACCACCGACCCGCAGACCGGAGCGCTGATCACCGTACTGGTCCCGGAGACCGTCCTGCGGGGCTGACCATCCACACAGCACTGCGGCCCGTCGCGACAGTCGCGACGGGCCGCAGCGTTTCCGACGTTACTCGGACGAGCCCGAGGAGATCGAGCTGGACATCTTGCCGTCCATGTCCTCCAGTTGCTGCTTGATGTCGGTGAACTGCTTGGCGAAGCTGTTGATGTTGTTCACCGCCTGGATGAGCGAGTTGTTGAACTTGTCGTAGGAGGCTTCCAGCGCGGGGCTGCTCTGCCGGAAGACCAGGCCGTCATGGAGCAGGTTCGAGACGTCGGTCCGCAGTCCGCTCAGCACCGGGACGACCTCCGTCACGGCCCCCTTCAGCTTGGCGGAGACGGCTTCGATCTGCGCGTAGTTGAGCTGGATGTCGTTCGCGGCCATGGGAACTCCTTGGGTGAGTGGTGGGGTGGGTTCAGTAGTTGGGGTTGTTCACGTTCTGCGCATTTGCGGCGTCCTGCTTCTCCCTCTCCTTCTGGTCGTAGGTCTTCGACCAGGTCGAGGGATCGTCCTTGAGGTCGCCCTTGTACTCGGTCTTCTTGCCGTCCTCATCGGTGAGGGTCCGAGTCCCTGTGCTGCCGTCGGGCGAGACGACCATCGCGACGTGGGTCGACTTGCCGTCGGAGTGGTCGATGTCGGTCTTGTAGCCGCCGTCGCCACTGAACGAGGTGTTCTCCTTGTACGACAGGCCGTCCTTGTTGGTGACGGACGTGGTGGTGCCCTTCACCTTGCCGTCGTCGCCGTAGGTGAAGGTCGTGTTGTTGGTGCTGCCGTCCGGGTTGGTGTAGTTGAACTCCTTGGGCGGCTCACCCGGCAGGTCGGGCTTGTTGCTCTGGTCGGCGAGCGCGACCTTCTCCTCGACGAGGTTTCCGCTCTCGTCCCAGTGGTGCATCGTCACGTACGTCTGCGACAGCTTCTCCCAGGACTGGTACGCGGCAGCCCTGCCTTGGTAGTCGGCGTAGTCGAACTGGGCCGCCTGCTGCCGCGCGCCCGCGGCCAGCGCCGCGTCCTGGTCGAACCACGCCTTGGCCACGCTGGTGAACGTGCCCTCCACGCTGCCCAGGACCTCCTGGGCCCGCTGGAACGCGTACCGCCATGCCTGGTAGAAGTCGCCGAGGACTTCCGGGGTCGTCCAGGACCCGAGCTGGTCCTCGGTGTACCGGGTGGTACCCGTGTCATGGGCCTGGGCGTCGTCCACCGTCTTCTTCAACTCACCGGCCTTGGTGCCCAGTTTGTAGAGCGTCTCGTAGTCGATCAGGAAATCAGGCAAGGGCCTCCTCCTCTCTGCCGGCAGATGTCCCGATACCGGCTCAACGGAGCGCGACGAGCGCGAGGTTCATGTGAACCCGGCCGCCGGGCCGCCCCGTTCATCCATCGAATGGACGGGCTGACCACAGGGGAGGCGCGATGGCGCGCGGCGGGGACTGGAGCGTGCTGGGTTTCGGAAAGGACCCGACCCCCGGCGACACCACCGTGATCCAGGAGATCCAGAACAAGATGGACACCCTGAAGCAACTCGCCGACGACGTCAACGACGGCCTGACCGCCCTGCTCAACCAGGGCGAGGGGAAGTTCGTCGGCAAGACCGCGGACGCGCTGCGCGCCAAGATCTCGGGTGAGCTCAAAACGTTCATCAGCGCGCTGTCGGAGTCCTTCACCATCGCCTCCGCCGGTATGAGCGCCTACAAGACCAAGATGGAGGAGTACCAGTCCAAGGCGGATCGCGCGCTGACGGCCGCGCAGGCCCTGGACAAGAACGCCGACGACCACCAGACCCAGCTGGCCGGACCCAAGAAGGACGCGACCGACGCCCGCCTCGACTTCCTCGCCGCCAACCGCGCCATGGAGGGCGAAGTGCGCCGGGCGGGGGAGAAGGTCAAACTCCCGGTCAGCGGCTGGAAGATCTTCTGGGAGATCTTCAGCTACATGGCGATCGCCGTCTCGGTCGTGGCGATCTTCGTCGGCGGCCCGCTGGGCCTGCTGGCGTTCGCGATGAACGCGGCGCTGTTCGCCAAGACAGCGGTCGACTTCGCCCAGGGCAAGGCTTCGGGTGTGGAACTCGCGCTGTCCGTCCTCGGCCTGCTCGGTCCCACGACCAAGGCGATCAGCTTCCTGAGCGTCCTGAAGGGGATCGGCGCCGGCGCCAAAGCCCTGGGAATCGCCGCCAAGACGGCCGTGGTCGCCACCGCCAAGGGCTTCTACCAGATCGTCACCAACCCGGCGGGCGTGGGAAAGCTGATCCTCAGCACGATCAAGGCCATCCCCGGCGCGATCGCCGCCGGCCTGCGGGCCGTACCGGCCATACTCGCCACGGCGGGCGGGTTCGTCGCCAGCCAGTGGAAGAGCCTCACCCTCGCGGTCAAGCAGGACTTCTTCCTCAGCACCTGGTTCGCCACGGGCACCATGGGAAAGGTCGGCGCCTATGTGCTGACCCTCGGCGGCCGGGCCTTCGACCTCGCGGTCAGCGCCCTCATGCCGCTGCACTACGGGGAAATCGCGACGGTCGGCTACCGCGGTGCGTTCAAGCTCGCGGTGCTTGAACGCGGATTCGGGTTGGCCCAGCCCGGTCTGGAGAAGCTCATCGTCGGCCAGGTCGCGCACGCCGGGCTGGAACTGAACCATCCCACGTCATCCCTCGTCTCCCCGACGGAGATGCACGCCGGCCTGTCGGGACCGGGACTCCACCTCGACAACGCCGGATTCACCACGAGCACGTTCACGCACCTGACCGAGAACGGTCCGCTCACCCTGGGCAGCAACGGAATCCAGCCCCTGCAGGGCGTCAGCAGCGGCCTCGGCGACGTGGGCCACGGCCTGAACGCCACGGACAAGCTGCACGCGCTCGACGAATTCTCCGGCCTGAGCCGCACCGACGGCGGTCTGCTGGTGCCGTCCACCTCTCTGGACTCCCCAGGCATCACCTCGCTCGGCTCCCATGACCTGTCGATGCCGTCCACGCACGTGGAGTCGGTGGGAACCGGCAGCCAGTCGCTCGGCTTCCACGGCCTCGACATGACGCAGCACTCGACGCTGCTCCCCAGCAAGATCGAGATCGGCGGGATCAACACGGCCGGCGTCGGAGACGGACTCGGCTTCGCACACGGCGCGACCAAGCACGCCGACTCCGCGTTCGAGTTCGGCATACCGGAGTTGAAGGCCCTCTCGGATGGCGATGTCAGGATCGTCAGTACCGGCCACAACGGCATCACCCTCCAGATCGGGGAGCCCCCGGCGGTCTCGCCGGGCGTGCACCCCACCCTGGGCAGCACCACCACGACGCACGGCGTCGAAACCGTCGGCGGGAGTGCCCTCACGACGCACAGTGTCGACACCGCCGGGGGGAGCGCCGCAGTCGGCACCAAGGGGGACGCGGGTCTCGGCAGCTTCAAGGCCGTCGAGACCACCGCCCTGACGCACGACCCGACCGCTTCGCGCGACCTGGCGATGAACCTGCTCGGAGGCAAGGAATCCCTCAAGGCGCCGGCCGTCAAACCGAGTTCGGTTTCCAGCACGGCTTCGCACGCACTGGACGAGTCCGCCGTCGTCAAGGAGGCCGCGATCAAGGCACCGGGTACGGACGGGGTGTCGGCCGCCGGGGAACTCGACCAGGCCGGCGCCAAGGTCACGGGCTTCGACCTCGCCGGATCCGAGAGCAGCCACACCTTCTCGGCCCTCGACGAGCAACTGGTGGCCGTTCGCCCCGAGCCCGGCCCGGCCAACCCTGCCCTGGAGCTCCTGGACCATGGCCACTCCCCGGCCGGAACCGAGACAAACAGCGCACTGGAGACCGCGCAGAGCCTGGACAAGGGCAAGGAGGCTCTCCAGCCGACGCAGGTGCCCGACAACGGCTGGACGATGAAGGGCGAGACCTCCGCCGCCAACATGGACGCCGGCCGCAGGGGGCGGTTCGAGATCATCTCCGGCGGCAAGGCCGACAGCGAGGGCCTGGCGCGTGTCCAGGCATGGTCCAACTACGAGCAGTCGCTCAGCGAACTAGGCCAGTCCCAGCGGACGTTGAAGGAGATCCAGGGCGCCGACCCGACGCTCGGCACGGCCGGGGAATCGTCCAAGGGCGTCTCGCTCGAAGAGGCGCAAGCGAAGCTGGAGGTGAGCAAGGCCGAGCTCAAGGTCGCCAACACCGAGCACACCCTGGAGACCATGGGGATCAACCCGCAGGTCATGCAGCACGACCTCCAGGCGATGATGGTGACCCGCTCGCCCGACGATTTCCGCGCCTTCGGCGGCATGATGCAGCCGGAGCGGCCGGTCCGGCTCACGGGTGGCCAGTTCGGCGACATGAGCATCACGACCAATGCCGCAAACGACCGTACCCTGCTGATGGACCGGGCCGAAGTGGTGACGGGCAGTTCGGTCACCCGCAACCCGGACGGGACCCTCGTCATCACCAGGGACGGTGGGCCGAGCTCGGTCTACGCCGCGAACGGCGACTTCCAGTACAGCGAACTCCAACTGCGGAGCGCCAACTCCCCGACCGGCATCACCCACATCCGCACCGACCCCACGGGCACCGCCTCCCTGGTCGATGGTCACGGGACACCGGTCGGCACCCACACCCTCGTCAGCGATGCGGCCGGGCACACCGTCACCGACAACGTCACCGGCAGCCGCTGGAGCTTCGGCGCGGACGGCAGGCTCCAGCACCACGACCTTTCGCTGGGCGCCAACGGCCCGGCCGGTGTCACCCATATCCGCACGGACGCCATGGACGCCCGCTCCCTGGTCGGTGGCGACGGGGCAGCGGTGGACACCCACCGCCTCACCAGCGATGCCACCGGGCACACGCTCACCGACAGGGCGACCGGCAACAGTTGGCGTTACGGCGCGGACGGCACGCTCCAGCACAGCGACGTCACCTTGCGCGGCATGCGGGCCCCGGACGGCGTCGCCGGCATCCGCACCAACGCGGCCACGAACGAGCACGCGTTGCTCAACCGCGACGGCGCGCCGGTCGGCACCCACACCCTCGCCTCCGACGGGACCGGGCACACCCTCACCAACGCCGCCGGAGACAGGTGGCGTTACGGTGCGGACGGCACGCTCCAGCACTTCGATCAGCAGCTGACGCACGGCCCGGGCCCGGCCCCCGGCGGCACCGCCACCCACATCCGCACCACGCCGGGCTCGACCAACCTCACGTTGGCCGACGCCAATGGAGTAGCCGTCGCCGGACACAGCGTCACCGACGCCGGCCCCACCCGCGGGCACATCGTCGAGAACATCGCGGGCGACAAGTGGCACTACGCCCCCGACCGCACGCTGCAGATGCACGAAACGGCCCTGCGCGACGGTGGGATCACCCCGCCGGACGGTTGGCACATCGGCACCGGCTACGGCCGCGACGGCCGCGCCACGCTCACGCTGACGAACGACGACAGCGCGCGCGTCCTCAGGCACGACGTCGCGGCGGGCGGCCTCGGTGGCGGCCACACCATCACCGAGCCCGGCGGCCACGTCTGGCACATCAACCCGGACGGCACCGTCAACACCCACGCGCTCGCCCTCGACGGGCACGGACCCGACGGCAGCAGGTTCATTCACGAGACCCACACCCCAGGGGGCACCAACTACACGCTGGTCGACCGCAACGGAGCCGCGGTGGGCGGCTACGACGTGGCCCCGCGCGGCGGCGCCGGGACGGACGGCACCCCGCTCGCAGGCCACACCGTCACCCACAACGCCACCGGCAACCACTGGAACTTCGGCGGCGACGGCAGCCTGAACAGTCAGCGCATCAACCTCAACGCCGGCAACGGCGCCAACCCCGCCGGTCACAGCCACATCATCGTCGACCACGGCGGGCCTGCCCCCGCCTACCGGACCCCCGGTGGGACCGGTCACACCGTCACCCCGGTCACCGACGCCCGGGGCAACGTCACCGGCTTCGAACTCCGACAGAACACCGCGGCCGGCACGCACGGCAATGTCTGGCACTACACCACGGACGGCCGGCTGACCCGGGAGGAAGTGCCGCTGAACCTCAGAAACGGGATCACCGGCCAGAACACCCACCTGACGACGGACTACGACGCGGCAGGGAACGCGACCGGGCACAGTCTGGCCAACAGTGGGACCGGTGTGGTGGACACCGACTTCCGGGTCACGCACAACGCGGTGTCCGGCGAGTACACCGTCACTCAACCGACCCACGCGGTGCGCGGCAACGACTATCAGGTGTTCGGGCAGGACGGAACCCTGAGCGCGGAGCGGATCGCGATCCACGCCGACGGCCGTCCCACGGGGAAGTACTGGCTGGTCGACCACGCCAACGGCGCCGCGTTCAAGGTGGACGGGCACGGTGTCCGAGACCGGGGCCTGTTTACGACCGGCCGGCCCCAGCGGGTCGGTGACCGCCTGACGATCACCAGCGACGGTGTGATCCAGTTCCAGCGCGAGAGCCTCTCCGGCGACCGCGTCCTGCACGTGGACGCGAGCGGGACCGGCAAGGCCACCCACTGGATGTCGTTCGACTCCAGCGGCAACGCCGTCAGGCACGGCGACCGGATCTTCGACCCGGACCGGCAGACCATCCACGACACCAGGGTCGGCGGAAGCAACATGTTCCACGGCTCGGCGGACAGCCGCCAGTACCACACCCTCTCCAACGGCGGCTGGATCCGCTCGGAGAAGGGCGCGGACGGCCACTGGACCTGGCAGCGCTTCGACAACAACGGCACCGAGGTCGCGTCAGGCAATCGCCAGATGCTGTTGGGGAACGGCTGGAAGGACCACTACGTCGATCCGACCACCGGCACGACGCACCTCGCGCAGCAGAAGTTCCCGGAGGGCTTCGGCAGCAACTTCGACCTCTCCGGAAAGTTCCGCGAGTACGGGATGACGGTGGACGCCAACAACCTGGCGCATGTGGACGACAACGCGTACAAGGAGTTCAGCGTCCAGAACAAGCCGACGGCGAGCAAGGAGGCACTGGCCAACGGGAACACCCTGGAGGTCCGCCGGATCGCCGAGCAGCGGATCCCCGCCGCGTGGTGGCACAGGGAGGCGGGGCTGGACACGTTCCACGGCGGCTTCGCCAACTCCACGTTCACCAAGGACTCGCTCAACCAGGTCTTCAGGTGGACCGAGCACGACGGCGCCGGCAACGTCACCCTGACCGGTATCCGCAAGACCGCCCCGGACGGCAGCTGGGCGGACATCGACCAGGCCGGCCGGGTCGTCCGGGGGACCCGCAAGCTCGACAACGGCAAGATCGTCGAGCTGGGCAAGGACGTCACGGGCACCCATTGGGAGGCCGCCCCGCCGCGCCCGGCGCCCGGGGGCGACCACGCCTACACGGTCAACTGGCGCTACACGGACGGCACCCTGAACGGCACCCGGCACGTGGAGGCGAACGGGAACTGGAAGGACACCTTCACCAACGCGGGGGACAACCGCGAGTTCGTCATGCACCGCTCTCAGGACGGCGGGTGGCGCGAGTACAAGGACGAGTTCCCGCTGCGGAACGCGCCCGACGACAACCGGGGCGTCTGGGTGGACAAGAACGACCTGAACCAGATCACCGGCCGGCGCGACCACTGGGACAACCTCTACGTCGAGAGCCACGGCAATCCGCGGAAGAACAACTGGACCTGGACCTCGTACGACCAGAACAATCCGACAGCGGTGGCCGACAGCGGAAAGCGTCTGAACAACCGCGGCTCTGCCCACTCGCCCACCTGGGACGACTCGTTCAAGGACTTCGACCGCAACGGCAACCTCGTGCGTGAGCGCAACGTCTTCGACCCGAATCACTGGACCGACGTCACCACCGACGCGGGTCCCCGCGGCACCGCCCCGATCTTCCGGGTCAAGGAGTTCGACGCCAACGGGAACGTGCTCACCGAGGGCCACCGGATCTACGCAGGTAAAGCGGGCGGCGATCGCTGGACCGACGCGGTGGACGGCTTGGTCACCCGGACCAGGAACGGCGGCCGGATCCGGGAGTTCGACCAGACCACGATCGCGAACGCCAATCCGCACGGCACCGCCACCCGGACGGTCAACGGGGTCGACAACAACGTCTGGAAGGAGTTCGACCAGGGCAAGGTGGTCCGCGAAAAGACGGCCGTCCCCGGGATCAACGGCCGCTACCGCGAGACCGACCACCTGTGGGGGCAGTGGCGCGATTACCAGAACGGCAACCTGGTCGCCCAGAAGACGATCTCCGGCCGGGTCTGGGAGACCGATGCCTTCGGGCAGTGGAGCGCGGCGAAGACCTTCGGCGAGTTCCGGCAGTTCCCCAAGGTCGACCCGGTGCACGGAAACGTCGGCAACCCCGGCGACACGGGCTGGCGATTCGCCGGCCGCGACATGACCTTCAAGGGCGGAGCGAGCGAGTTCCGCGGCTTCTACCGGCAGATGCGCGACCCGTGGCACGAGCAGTGGACCGGGCTGGCCCCGGGCGGCGGCGAGTCGGTCTTCATGTCCAACTTCGAGAAGACGGTCCGCAAGGCCGGCATCGACTTCGGCGCCGGCTTCGCGACCGACTTCGTCTCCAGCCTGATCGTCAACGGCGCCGACGACCTGGTGAACCACAAGCAGTTCACCCTCCAGGACGTGGAAAAGTCCCTGGTCAGCGGCATGGTCGGCGGCGCCTTCCGGACGCTGAACACCGTGCTGCACGACCGCACTCCGATCGGCGAGGTGCGCTACGGCACGTGGAACGTCGACTTCGGAAAGAACTACAACCGCCACAACTACGCCTCGGTGGATGACTGGGGCAGCGAGTGGTCCTCCCACGAGTTCCCGGTGCGCTGGCGGACCGCGACCTACGACATCAGCACCGGCGTGGTCAATTCGACGCTCAGCTCCTTCGTCAGCAACACCGTCAACGCCGCGGTGTTCGGGGTCAAGGGCGTGAAACTCACCGGTGCCGACGCCGCGCTGGCGGGCGGCTGGGGTGCGGCCGGGACCGCGGTGACCGGAGTGACGGTCGGCCTGGCCGGCAACGCCCTCAAGACATTCGAGGGCTCGCGGTGGTACCACCGCGGCGGCGTCGGCGAGCAGTTCGCAGGCCTGGGCTTCTCGACCATCCAGTCCGGCATCTCCCGGGCCCTCCTCAACGCGGTCAACATCGGCTCCAGCCGGGCGGTTCCGCCGCCCCCGCCCCCCGCCGACGCCCGGCCCCCCGCCGACATCCCGCCCCCCGTCGACGTCCCGACCCGGACGGCAGCCGACATCCCCGACACCTTCCTCAACTCCCCCGACCTCACGGAGGCATCATGACCCCCCGGGTCCAGCTCGTGGCGCCCAAAGGGCGGGGCGCACACCGCACCATCGCCCAGGCGCTGAGCGCCGCCGCGGACGGCGACGAGATCCGCCTCGCCCCCGGCGCGTACCGGGAGCGGGTCCTGCTGGACCGTTCGGTCTCGCTGCTCCCGGAGCAGGGCACCGGCACGGTCCGCCTCACCACACCCGAACCCGGCCTACCCGTCGTCGAGTTGGCTGCTCCGCACGCGGTCCTGAACGGCATCGTCGTGGAAGGCGCCGATCCCGCCAGGCCCGCCGTCGTGATGCTCTCCGGCTCGGCGGAACTGACGGACTGTCAGATCAGTGGCGGTCGGATCGAGGTCGCAGGATCCGCCTCGGCCCTCCTGCGCACCAGCCGCATTCACCGGGCCGCGCTGGCCGGGGTGCATCTGACCACCAGCGGACCCGTGGTCCTGGAGCAGTGCACCATCGAGGACATCGACGGCACCGGCGTGGTGGTCGACGGTCAGGCGGCCGCCACGCTCACCGAGACCGAGGTACGCCGCGTCACCGGCTCGGGGCTGAGGGTGCGCGGCGAGGCCAGAGCCGCCTTCCGCGACTGCGACACGGTCGGCGCGGGACGCAACGGACTGCTGGTGGAGGAGCGGGCGAGCGTACTGCTGCTCGACTGCCGGCTGCGGGACACCGCCGGCGACGGCGTCCAGGTCACCGGCAGTTCGCCACGGGTCGGCCCGGACCATGAGCGGCCCGGCGCGGCCGAGGGCGGCGTGGTGCTGGTGGGCTGCGAGGTGCTGCGCACCGGCGGCGACGGCGTGGCCGTGTCCCGCGACGCCGACGTGCTGCTGAGGGACTGCCAGGTACGGCACACCGCCGGCTCCGGCGTCACCGCGGCCGAGGACTGCGGGGTGGAGGTGGTGGACTGCCAGGTTTCCCGCCCCGGCGGCTCCGGCCTGTTTGCCGGCGCCCGGGCGCGCCTTTCGGTCCGCGGCACCTCGGTACGGGGCAGCGCTGCCAACGGCGTGCTGGCGATGGACAGTGCACAGCTGCAGCTGGCGGAGAGCGCCCTGGCGGACTGCGCCTTCACCGCCGTGCACCTCGGCGGGCAGGCCCGGGCGACCCTGGAGACGATCCGGGTCGGGCCCACCCCTGAGCACGGCGTCCGGGCCACCGACCAGGCCGAACTGTCCCTGCTCGGCGGCCGGACCGTGGACTGCGCCATGTCCGGACTGCACCTGGAGGCCGAGGCGACCGCCACCGTGGACGGCCTGACCGTCCTGCGCGGCAGGAGCGGCGTCACCACCACCTCGTCCGGCGACCTCCTGCTCGCCGACTGCGACATCAGGCGCGTCGAGCGGGCCGGGATGTCGCTCAGCCGCGGATCGACCGCCATCCTCCGCAACTGCCGCATCACCGAGACCGGCACGGCGGGCCTGGTGATCGAGGGCGGCAGCAACGCCACGGTGGAGAACTGCACCGTACGCGACACCCAGGGCAGCGGGCTGGTCGTCGGCGGCGACGCCGACCCGACCGTCACCGACACCACGGTGGCCGGCAGCGGCAAGAACGGCCTGTATGTCGACGAGCGCGGCCGGGGCACCTTCGAGGGCTGCACCATCTCGTCCACCGGATTCCCCGCCGTCCACGTGGGTTCCGGGGCCAAGCCGGTGCTGCGCGGCCTGCGCGTCCAGCACACCGATCAGGACCTCGACTTGGCGGACGGTGCTGAGCCGACCATCGAGGACTGCACCTCGCAGCAGGTGAAGTCCGCCCGGTGGCCCCAGCCGGGCGGCTCGACGCGTGCCGTTCCCGCCGCGGGTTCCGCGGGTCAGCCGGAGCCGGCGGCCCCCGCGGCCCCCGATGACCCGCCCGAGGAGAGCCTGGACGACCTGCTCGCCGAACTGGACCAACTGGTGGGCCTGGAGCGCGTCAAGCACGATGTCTCGTCGCTGGTGAAGCTGATGCAGATGGTCCGGCGGCGGGAGGAGATGGGCCTGCCCGCTCCGCCGCTCAGCCGGCACCTGGTCTTCGCGGGCAACCCGGGCACCGGAAAGACCACCGTCGCCCGGCTGTACGGCCGCATCCTGGCCGCGGTCGGCCTGCTGGAGCGCGGCCACCTGGTCGAGGCCGACCGTTCCTCCCTGGTCGGCGAGTACGTGGGCCACACCGGCCCCAAGACACAGCGCGTCTTCCAAGAGGCCATGGGCGGTGTGCTGTTCATCGACGAGGCGTACTCGCTCGTCCCGCCCGGCATCGGCAACGACTTCGGCCAGGAGGCGATCGCCACCCTGGTGAAGCTGATGGAGGACCACCGCGACGCCGTGGTGGTGATCGTGGCCGGCTACTCGGAGGAGATGGAGACCTTCATCGACTCCAACCCCGGCCTGGCCTCGCGCTTCACCCGCACCCTGCTGTTCGAGAACTACGAGACGCCGGAGCTGGTGTCCATCGTCGAGCGCCAGGCGACCCACCATCGCTACGAGCTCACCGAATCGGCGCGCGAGGCGCTGCACCAGCTCTTCGACGCCACCCCGCGTGATCGCCGGTTCGGCAACGGCCGCACCGCGCGCCAGACCTTCCAGACCATGACGGAGCGTCAGGCATACCGCGTCGCCGAACTCGACGCGCCCGGCGACGCCGACCTCGTCCTGCTCAAGGCCGAGGACCTGCCCACCGCTTAGGAGCACCGCCATGCCCGGACCCGAATCCCTCGCGCTCGAACCACTCCCCGACACCGCCGTCACCCTCAAGCCCCCGCCCAGCCGCCCCGGCAGCGAAGGCTTCGCGCGCACCTTCGCGCGGTACAACCGCCCGTCGGTCCGGCATCTCCTGCCCGGCCGCCGGGTGTGGCTCGCGACCTTCCTCGCCGGGTCACTGGCCACCGCGGTCGTCTTCGCACCGGACCTCTTCCGGCTCCTCCACGTCGCCCGGCAGGCCGGGCGGGCCCCGGCCGCGGCTCACCCGGCCCCCCACGCTCCGGCCACCCCTGACCCCTCCTCGACCGCGAACGCCGCGTCGACCGCGAACGCCTCCTACACCGCCTGGGCGGGCCCCGGCTGCCCCGCCCCGGACGGCGGCGGCTACCGCGAGGAAAACCGCGACGACAGCAACAACGCCTGGTACACCGTCAAACAAGGCGGCCTGACCGACAACGGCTGCGACGGAAGCTTCACCGCCGTACCGATGTCGGGAGACCCGAACCAGGACGGCAACGGCCGCGCGGTCTGGTGGTGGTCGGTGGGGGACGCCCAAAACTGCGACCTGGCCGTCTACGTGCCGGACGACGCCAACAACAACGACGTGGGCGGACACCCCACGACGTACGCCGTCCTCTCCGACCCGAACTCCGAGGACTCCAAGTACGACACCTTCCAGGTCGAGCAGGCCGACAACACCGGCAAGCCCGTCCCCGCCGGCCCCTTCCAGGTCCACGGCGGGCAGCTCGCCGTGATGCTGCTCGACCGAGGCGACAACAACTGGGCCGAAGGAGTAACCCCCCACCACGCTGCCGCCCAGATCCAGATCACCTGCCACAACGGCTGAGGAGAGGCATGATCGACATGTCCGGACCGACCCCACGGTTCCGCGCAGAACCACCGACACGGAAGGAGAGACAGGCCCCCACGATGACGACCACCACCTCCACACCCGGTGCGTCCGACCCGCTCCCCTTCCCGGCGCCCCGGGGCGGCTGCCCCTTCGCACCGGCCCCCGCGTACGAGACGGCACGCGACGAGCTGCCGCTGACGCAGGTGACGCTCTACGACGGGCGGAAGGCGTGGCTGATCACCCGTCACGCCGACGCCCGATTCGTCCTCTCCGACCCGCGGTTCAGTGCCGACGTGCGCACCCCGGGCTTTCCCATGGCCAACGAGCGGCAGCGCTTCCTGCTCCAGGGCGAGCCGAGCTTCGTGCGGATGGACGCCCCCGAACACACCCGGCAGCGCGGGATGCTGACCAAATGGTTCACGGCCCGCCGCATCCGGGAAATGCGGCCGAAGATCCAGTCCTTCGCCGACGCGCGCATCGACCGGATCGCACCGCGCGGGCAGGCCGAACTGGTCGAGGAGTTCGCACTGCCCCTCTCCTCCCTGGTCATATGCGACATCCTGGGAGTTCCCTACGAGGACCACGCGTACTTCGAGCGCACCAGCCAGGCGATGCTGCGATGGAACGCCACCCAGGACGAGACGCTGGCGGCCTGGACCGACCTCCACGACTATCTGCAACGTCTCGCGGTCAGCAAACTGCGCACTCCCGACGACCGCGTCGTCAGCCTCCTCGTCGAGCGTGCGGACCTGACGCATTCCGAAGTGGCCTCCATGTGCCGCACGTTGCTGGTCGCCGGCCACGACACCACGGCCGAGGCCATCGCCATGTCCGTGGCGGCGCTGCTGCGCGAACCGGAGAAGGCGGCAGAGCTCCGGGCGCACCCGGAACGGTATGCCGAAGCGGCCGCCGAACTCCTGCGTTATCTGTCGCCCGTGGGCCACCACGGCGTAGGGCGCGTCGCCACCGAAGACGTGGTGATCGACGGCCGGACGATCCGCGCCGGAGAGGGCGCACTGGTGGTGCTGCCCGCCGCCAACCGCGACGGCCGGGTCTGGGAGAACGCGGGCGAACTCCTCGGCGGCGAACCGGGCAGCACCGCCAGCCATATCGCTCTCGGGTACGGCCCGCACTACTGCCTCGGAGCGTCGCTCGCCCGGCTCGAAATCGAAATCGCCCTTGAGACGCTGTTCCGGCGGCTGCCGCGTCTGCGGCTCGCCGTGCCCTTCGAGGAACTCGCCTTCCGTGAGCCCGCGAGCGTCCACGGGCTGAAGGAACTCCCCGTGCGCTGGTGATCCCCAGCGGAAGGCACGGCCCGCAATGCGGCGGTGATCACCCCGGCGGCCTCCTTGACGCCGACGAGTCGAACAGGAATCTTGGTCCGCACTTGGGGGTGACGTGTGCGGATCGTGCTGCTCGGCCGGGTTGGATTGACCTCCGTGGACGGGAGGGAGCGTGCCGTCACCGCAGGAAAACGGTCGGCGGTCCTGGCTCTCCTGGCATCGAGAGTGAACCACGTCGTGCCGTTGGAACGGTGCTTCGACATGGTGTGGGACGGTATGCCACCGCCACGGGTCCGGGAGGCGCTTCAGGGCCACATCGCCGGACTGCGCAAGGCACTGGAGGGCAGCGACTGGTCCGTGCTTCGCCAGGGGGCGGGGTACGTGCTGCGCGGCTCTGCCGCTGCGGTGGACACGGAGGAGTTCCGCCGACTGGTCGCCGCGGCCGACGCGGAGCCGGAGGACGAGCCCGCGGCGGCACTGCTGCGGGCGGCTCTGGGACTGTGGCAGGGCGACGCGCTGACGGGGGTACCGGAAGGGGAGCTGCGCAGCACGCTGGGCGCGGAGCTCGACGAGGCCCGCCTGTGGGCGGTGGAGACCCTGGCGGAGCACGAATTGCGGTCCGGACGGGGAGCCGCGGTGGTGCGGCTCTTGGAGGAGACCCTCGCCTCCAACAGACTGCGCGAGCCACTGACGGGCGCCTTGATGCGGGCCTTGAGCCAGGAGGGCAGGCAGGCCGAGGCGCTGGAGGTGTACCACGAGACGCGACAACGGTTGCGGGACGAACTGGGCGTGGCCCCGGGGCAGAGACTGCTGAAGACGTTCGAAGCGGTACTGCGCGGACACGACGACGCGCCCGCCGCCCCACAGCAGCGGCACCGGCCCTCAACGTCCACGGCCGCCCCCGGCCCCGCGGCCGGCGCTCGGCACAGCCCGCAACAAAGTCCGGGAAATCGACGCCCGACGCCTTGTGTGATCCCCCGTCAGCTGCCCCGGCTCCCCGGCAAACTGGTGGGCCGGTCCGCGGAGTTGGCATGGCTGGACCGGGAGTGCGACGCCGCCCGGGACGGCTACGGAATGGCGCTGGTCACCGGTCCCGCCGGGGTGGGCAAGACGGCACTGGTGGTGCGCTGGGCCCATGGCGTGGCGGAACGTTACCCGGACGGCCAACTCTTCGCGGATCTGCGCGGCTTCGACCCGGGCGGGCCGACGAGCTCCGCCGCCGTACTCAGCGGGTTCCTGGAGGCGCTCGGTGTACCTGCGGCCCGCATACCCGAGGACATCGGCCATCGGCAGGCGTACTTCCGCGACATCACCCAGCCGTTGCGCCTCCTCGTCGTCCTGGACAACGCACCCTCGGCGGAGTCGGTCCGGCCCCTCCTGCCGACCGGTTCCGGCTGCGCCACGGTGGTGACCGGCCGCAGCGTGCTGGCCGACCTCGTGATCCTGGACGGGGTCGCCCCGCTGGCCTTGGCGACGCTGTCCCGCGATGAGGCTTTGCAGCTGGTCGAAGCCATGACCGGGGCCCACCGCGTCGCCGCAGAACCAGGTGCGGCGCGCCGGCTGCTGGAGCTGTGCGGCAGGCTTCCGTTGGCGCTGCGCATCGCAGGTGCCCGGCTGGCCGCCCGGCCGAACTGGTCGATCGCGGACCTGGCTGCCGAACTTGAGGACGAGCGGCAGCGCCTGGGCATGCTGCGGATGGCGGAAGACCACGGCGTGGCCGCGGCCCTCAGCGCGACGCGAAGGCTGTTGGCGCCGGACGCCGACCGGCTGTTGACCCTGCTCGCGCTGCACCCCGGCCCCCAGATCGACGCTCTGGCGGCCGCGGCCCTCCTGGGGTGCGGCGCGCCGCGAGCCCACGAGGCGCTGGGCACTCTTGGCGTCTACCACCTCGTGGAGGAGGCCAGCCCGGGGCGCTTCGGCTGGCATGACCTGGTGCGGCTCTATTGCGGCGAGCTGCTGGACGGCGAGGTGGGAGACGACGAGCGGGGCCGCGCGACGACCCGGCTGCTGGACTACTACCTTGCGGCCACCGCGGAGGCGGGCACCTTCACCCGAAGCAGCGCGGACGTCGGTTTCGGCCCGGGCGGTGTGCCGCCTGAGGCCGTACCGCGGTTCGCCTGCGCGGCCGAGGCCCTGGCCTGGTACCGCGAGGAGGAGAGCGCCGTTCAGTCGTTGATCGGGCACGCCACCAAGGCATCGGAATACGAGGCCGCCTGGAAACTCGCGGACAACTGCGTCAACCTCTACCTGGCGCGGGAGGCCCCGGGAACCTGGCTGGAGTGCGCGCAAGCGGGGTTGGGCGCGGCCGAGCACCTGGCGGACCCCTACGCGCTGACCAGGCTGCACTATGCGGTCGGCTCGGCTCAGCAGGCCCGTGGGCGTCTTCCGGAGGCACAACATCACTTGCGCGCGGCGCTACGGTTCGCCCGCGACTTGCCGCTCGGCCTGGTCCGTGTACGCAGTGGGCTGGCCGTCGCGCTGATCCACATCACGCTCGGCGAGGACGCCGAGGGCCTGGCGTGTTTGGAGTCGGCACTGGCCGAGAGCCGGGCACTGGGCCACATACCGGCCGAGGCGCTGACCCTCAACAACCTGGCGTATGCGCTGCTCAAGGGCGCCCGCTTCGACGAGGCCAGGGATGCGGCGAGACAGGCGGTGGCCCTGCTGTCCGCGCAGCCGGTGTGCCGGGCCTACCTGGCGGCGCTGCTCACACTGTGCGAGGCCCTGCTCCGGCTCGGCGCGGTGGCGGAGGCGGAAGAGCGCCTTCGGGAGAGCATCCACCTGTGCCGGGTGTACGACTACCTCGGCTATCTCGTGAGCGCCACGCACTGGTATGCCGACCTGCTGGAGGGACTCGGACGAGACCACGAGGCCGACGTGCAGCGTGCGGTCGCGGAAGAGTTGTCCGAGGGAGAGCCCGATAGCTGGACGGTCGAGCGGACCTCCCCAGCCGTCGCGCTGTGGTCCGTCCCGGTCGCTCCGGTCGTCCCCGCCGATACGGACGCGCAGGACGAGCGGGAGGCGTAGGGAAGACCCGCGTGCCCGGTGGCCCGAGCGCGTTCACGGCGCCGACGGCGCGTCCAACCGGCCCCAGGCGATGCCCAGGTGATCGGCCAGGGCTTGGGTGGTGGCCACGTAGCTGTCGCTGACGTGCGTGGGCTTGTCCAGATAGACGGAGAGGACTCCCACGACACGCTTGCCATGCATCATCGGCACGGTCAGGAGCGTGATGTACCCCTCGCTGAGCACCAGGTCCGCCGCCCACGCCATCAAGGGATCGGTGCGGCAGTCCGCTATGAGCGCAGGCCGGCCCGTCGCGACGACACGGGACACCACCGTGGTCACCTTCTCGCGCTCCGCCCGTCGGATGGTCTCCGCGACGTACGCCTGGGACAACCCGCGATACCGCGTGGCGAGCAGCCCGTCGGCCGGCGAAGGCCCGGCGAAGATCGAGGCGAGCGCTCGGTCTGCGTGCAGCCCGTCGAGGGCGAGTGCGCACGCTTCGTCGAGCAGGTGCCGGGAGGTGGCGAAGCCGGGCCGCCTGAGCAGGAACGCGCCGATCAGCTCGGTGTCGACGGCCGGACTGTCGGTCGCGGACCCTGACTCGCCGGTGGGATGGACCTCGGAGATCAGATGGCAGGACTCCGCACTCTGGACGTCCGCCCGCCCCTCGACCGCGCGGACGACGAATTCCAACGCCGCCGCGCCGTCCGGAAACGAGGCCACCAGGGCGATGTCGTAGGCGCCGGTCGTCAGGTGGATGTGATCCACTTCGACGCGCTCGGCGAGCGCTCGGGCGACCTCGAAACGGCGCCCTGGTTCCGCCTGCACCAGGAGCAACAAGCGGGTGGGCCGGCCGTCCTCCGTCACCTTGACGTCGAGCCGGACGGCACGGCTGCCCAGCAGGCGGGTGATGCGGTTGCGCACCGTCTTCTCGGACACGCCCAGCTCTCGGGCGAGCGCGACGTTGGACATCCGGGCATCTCGCCGCAGGCAGTGCACGATCGCGCGGTCGACATCGTCCATACTTCACCGATTCTCCGAATCCAGTCCCTTGACCGGGCGTGTTGAGCGTACCTACCTTCGGTAAACGGGAGGTGAATCGGCATCAGATCTCCGAAATTCGGAACCCGTTGCCAAAGAGCGAACAGCCCTGTCCTACGGAGGAGGAATCCGGGAGTGCGAAACTCATCCCGAGCCGGTGGCCGCGGTCTCCACCGCCCCGTGGGGACCGCCCGCTCATGAGCCGCATCGCTGGTGAACCTCAGGCTGCCACGCCTGCTCCGCCCGCCCGCGGGCACCGCCATCCGCATCCCGGACACCGGCGCGATGGGCGCGTCAAGGCAGGCGGCCTCGAAGCCTGCCCGACGGCACCACCGCTGAAGAGACGGGCAGAAAAGGGGAGTTGACAGTGACACGGATAATCGGAACCCCTACGGAACTCCAACCGGTCACACCCGACGACCTTCCAGCGGTGCTCCGGCTGCTGGAAGCGGCCTGGCGAGCCGGGCAGTTCGACGCGGCCCCGACGCCGGAACGGCTGGACGCCGTCCTCGCCGCGGACCGTGCGTGTGCCGGCGTGCTGCGGGACGCGGACCGGATCACCGGTTTCGTCTCGCTCGGCCCCCTCGGGCTGGCCGGGCCACCGTCCACCGAGGCGGTCTTCGCGGACATCGTCGCCGCGGACGCCGCGCTGCAGCAGCCCCTGACCGACTGGGCCGCGGCGACGACGGCCCGGCTCCACGGCGGCCGCAAGATCCGGACACTGCGTGGCGGCACGTTCCCCGCCCCGCCGGGATTCACCGAGGCGCGCCGGCTGCTGCGGATGGACTGCGTGCTCACGGGCCCGCACCCGCAGCCGATCCACCCCGACCTTGAGGTCGCCGACTACGCGGACCTCATCCACCCGGACCCGACCTGGGTCGGTGCGATCAACGACTCCTTGGCCGACCAGTGGGGCGGCTACCAGTCTTGGACGGTCCGGCGCTGGCAGGCCCGGCTGCCGGAGGTCTCCGGCGGAATCCAGCTCATTGCCAGTCGACGCGGCGGCGTGGCCGGGGTGCTGCTGGGCAACACCGGACTCCGGGACGACGGGGGAGCACAACCCGTCGGCTTCATCGAGGTGGTGGGGACCCGGCCGGGGTACCGACGGCAGGGGGTTGCCGAGTACCTCGTGCGATGCGCCCTCGCCCGTTTCCAGACGCAGCAGATCCCCCGGGTCGTGCTTTTCGCGGACGGCGGGAGTTCGACGCGAGCGTCCGAGATCTATGGGCGCTGCGGCTTCCGCCACGCCTTCACCTACAAGGTGTGGGAACGGGCGGTCCACGGCTGATCCACACCCGTCGGCGGCTGGTCACGTAGCTGCTCGCTCGGGGAGCCCCCGACGCACGGAATGCCGACCGGCACCAACGCCGCCCACGTGGCGGCGTTGGTGCTTCATTGGGGCCGTGTTGGTCGCAGCGGACAGTCTGTTGACACCGGAATCGACAGGGCCAATTCCCAGGGGGCATGAGCGACATGCAGGCGCCGACCAAGAGCTGCAAGAAGTCCACCGAGCTGGTCACGCTCGACGACGAGACGCTGGCTGAGCTGATCCGGCTGCATGGCAGCTATCTGCGAGGCGCTCTGATGAAGATCACCAAGGGGGACCGGGCGCGGGCTGAGGACATCCTTCAGGAGACGATGGTGCGCGCATGGCAGCACCCGGAAGCGATTGCGAGCGGCCCGGAGCATGCGCGTCCGTGGCTGTTCACCGTTGCCCGGCGCATCGCCATCGACCACTTCCGGATGCAGGCGGCCCGTCCGCAGACGACCACCGACGAGATTCCCGAGCAGCGCCGCAACGGAGCCGACCCCTACGACGGCGTGCTCCTCGCGCATGACATGCAGGTGGCACTGAAGGAGCTCCAGCCACAGCAGCGTGAGATCCTGGTCGAACTGCATATGAAGGGCCGCTCGATGGCCCAGGCCGCCGAGGCCCTCGGAATTCCCGTCGGCACCGTCAAGTCCCGCAACTTCTACGCGGTACGAGCCTTCAGGCAGGTGCTGGAAGCTTGTGGAATGGCCTACGCGGCCTGATCCCCGATGCCGTCAGCCCTCGGCGGGAGGCCGTCCATTCCCGCCGCCGCGGCGGCGGGCGCGTGCTCCGCAGCTCGTCCGTGCCCTACACATCGGGCCGATCCCGACGGACTTTGCGCCGCTCCTCCGGCGTGAGCCCGCCCCATATGCCGGTGTTCTCCGAGTCCCGGAGCGCCTGCCTCAGGCACGCGAGTCGCATGGCGCACGTCGAGCAGATGATCTTGGCTGCCCTAATGCGTCCACTCCACGGTCCGGCATACGTCGGCGGGTAGAAGAGCTCGGGATCAGCATCGGCACACGCCGCTGACAACAGGGACGTGTCGGGCGGGCGTTGCGTCATGTCGGATTCCTTTCCGAGTGAGCGAAGCGAGGGCGCGGCAACTGCGGACTGACGCCACGCGAGTACGCTGGTGTCGGGAATCTCTGGCATTTCCGCAAAAGGGATCCCTATTCCTCTACGGCTGGGAGGATCCGATCTGTTCACCCGGCCATGGCAAGCCGTGGACACTACGTGGCGACCAGGCCGAGCACGCACCTGCGGCGACATTGGCGCCGCGTTGGTGACCGACGGGTTGAGCTAGCAATTCCGGGGGGTCGACGCAACCTTTACCTGTATGGCCGGAAAGCGAACATGGGGTGAACCTGCGCGTGTCGCTTTGCGTTCTTGAGGTTGGAGCAGCTGGCCAGACGCTTCATCACCGAGTGTGCATCTGGCCGTAGGCGCTCCAAAGAACGGGCGGCAGCGAATTCCCCAGAAATAGGAGCCGTGATGGCAGTCGCAGAAACGATAGCCGAGGTGTCCACCGACGAGTCCGTGCCTGATCCGGTTAGCGCGCAACCCTCCTCAGGAGAAATTCATCGGGCCCACCTGGACCGCGAGTACGCCGAACTCCTCCAGGAGATCCGAGTTGCTCAGACGGGCGTTCAGATGCTGATGGCCTTTCTCCTCGCCATGGCGTTCACGCCGCGTTTCGAGGCCCTCGGCACCTTCCAGCGTGGTCTCTACCTCACCGCCCTGCTACTCGCCGCGGGCGCGACGGCGATGCTCATTGCCCCGGCGCCGATCCACCGACTGCTCCTCAATCGTGGGCTGCGGGAAGAGCTCGTCAAGTTGGCCAGTCGCCTTGCCGTCGCCGGCCTCACGCTGCTCATGGCGTCGATAGTGACCGCACTGCTGCTCATCTTCGACGTCGTCCTGGGGCGGGGGACCGCCTCCGTCCTCGCGGCGCTGACTCTGGCCTGGTTCGCCGCCTGGTGGTACGTCTTCCCGATGCGCAGCCGCTCGCGCGCCAGACGGTGACGCGCACGGGCCGACGAGCATCGGGGAGCTACGACGCGGTCGTAGCGCCCGCTACACGTCCGGACGGCCGTCAGTGCCAGACGCCGTCCGGACGGCGCCGGCCACCCCCTGGACGGCTCTAGCCGCCCCTCGTTCGCGCCGCCGTCCCCGTCATCGACCAACCCCCTTGTGACGTGGGCCTCTTCACCGGTTGCCTCCGTGGATACTCCGCCCTTCAGGACCCCGTACGCGTCAAGGAACGCAACCTGCGCCGCAACCCGTGCTTGGCCAGGTTGGATCTTGGTAGGGCGTCGACGAGTCCTGCGCCAACTGCCGCTCCAACTCCGTGACCGCTCGGGCAACACCTGGATCGTCTTGGCCTGGACAGCGCCAACGACCCCAACTCAGCTGTATCGCTATGGCTGATGCGGTCCGGCGGTGAACCTCTGCTCGTCGACGTCAACGGGCTGATCACGTGCCCGGTCAAGGCTTTTCTTGACGGCTACCCATGCTTGAGCTCATCCTAATTCGCATGGAATGACTGGTGGTTGACTGTGAGTCTCGAGTGGCATGCTGCGGATTCCCGACCGCTTCGCCATCAGGGGAACTCATGAACATCTCGGTTGGCGTTGTCGGCGCCGGACCACGTGGACTCGGTGTTCTGGAAAGAATCTGGGGAGCACAGGGGATTCCCTGGGGCAGTATGACGGTCCATGTGATCGGCCCGAATGCGTCTGGTTGCGGCACGCACAGCCCGGACCAGGCCAACCATCTTTTGATGAATGCCGTCGCCGGGCAGGTATCGATCGGCCGCCCGATTCGGCGAGGCATGTCCGCGGGTCAACAGCTGCCCGCTGTGTGCCGCCGCTTTGGCGACGTCCGGTTTCCCGGTCAACGGGGCCCGACTGGCCGAACTGCTCGGATTCGACGAGCCCGTCCAGAACTCCTTCGATGCCGCCCAGTTGCCGTTGATCGACGTCGGGTTCGAGGCGGCGTCCTGCGCGATGACCCTGGCCCTGTCGATCGGCACCTTCCTGTAGGACGTGCACGCCCAGTACCACCACGCCAGGCCGTGGATTCAGTTGGACAGCAACGCCTTGCTCGCGCCAAGCACCCTGGTGCCGTAGAAACGCAACCCGGTCGCACTGAACCGGGCCCGGCTGCTGGCCAGCGAGGTACTCGGCGACGGCGTCCCGACCGCGTTCGCCGCGCACAACGTGTGTTCAGGACTGACCGACTACAAGCGCGGCGAAGCTACCCGGACCTTGGCGCCGACTGCTCGCCGACGCCCGGTCCGCGCTGGCTGCCGATGCGGCGTGGACGGAGGGAGTCGCTGCTCGGTTGACCGCCGCCGAGGCCTGGATGGAGACCACGTTCGCCGAACTGATGAGGTGACGCCGGGTTTTGCGGCCCCGGAAGCGCCTACGCCGCGGAGCCCCTGGCCTGGGCAAGGGGCTCCGCGCCGGTGGGGTCCGCGGCGCGCCGCGCCGTTGACCGGCAGCGGCTACCCCTGCTGGCGGCGTGCCAGGCGGTGGAAGAGACCGTCCTCGTCGGCGAGGAGCTCGGCTGGCGAACCGTTCTGGACGATGCGGCCCTGTTCGAGGACGACGATACGGTCGGCGTCCAGGACCGTCGAGAGGCGGTGCGCGACGACCAGGCGAGTGGCGCGCAGGGTGCGGGTGCTCTCGGTCACGATCCGCTGGGTCTCGTTGTCCAGGGCGCTGGTCGCCTCGTCGAAGAAGAGGATCTTCGGGCGGCGGACCAGCGCCTGGGCGATCATCAACCGCTGCCGCTGACCACCGGAGAGCGAACTGCCCCCGTCGGAGAGCACGGTGTGCAGCCCCATCGGCATCGCCTCGATGTCGTCGGCGAGTCCGGACATCTCGACTGCGGCCCGCACCGCGGCCATGGAGTGCTGTTCGGCGCCCCGGATGTTGTCGAGGATCGAGCCGCGCAGCGGGCGGGCGTGCTGCATGACGACACCGCACTGGCGCCGTGTCGCGACCGTGTCGAGGCCGGCCATGTCCTGGTCGTCGTAGCGGATCGAGCCGGTGGTGGGGCGTTCGAAGCCGATCAGCAGGCGGAGCAGCGAGGACTTGCCGCTGCCGCTGGGACCGACGATCGCAACGAACTCCCCGGGCTCGATCTCCAGCGACACGTTCTGGAGTACGGGCGGGCCGTTCTTGCCGTAGCTGAAGAACACATCGCGTACCTCGATCTTTCCCGTCAACGTGCCCGGAGGTCGAGGCGCTTCGGCGCCCTCGGGGACTTCGCTGGGCTCTTCGAGGATCGGCTTGAGCCGTTCGAAGAGCGGCACGATGGAGCCGAGCGACGCAACGGCGCCGACCAGTTGAGCGGTGGCGGACAGCTGGATCGAGAAGGCCACCGAGAAGCTGAGGAACTCACTGACCGAAAGGCTTCCCGGGCCGGACGCGGCGAGCGTCCCGTACAGCGCCAGAGTGCTCAGGGGGACGTACGCCGACGTGAAGACGGTGACCGCGTGCTGTAGGCGCAGCACCCGACGGGTCAGCTCCTGACTGCGGGCGAAGTGCTTGGCCCACTCGCCGTAGGCGAAGTTCTCGGCCGCGGCCACCCGCAGTTTGGGCAGCCCCTGAAGTGTCTGGAAGACCTTGTCGGTCAGCTTGTCGTCGAGTTGCATCAGCTCTCGCTGCCACCTGAGCTGCCGCATGACCAGGGCGCCGAAGACCGCCGCGTTGACCAGGACCAGGCCGAGGGAGAGCAAGGTGAGCGATGCACTGTAGGTCAGTTGGAGAACGAAGTTGGAGATCGCCAGGAGGATCGTCTGGGTGATGGTGGTGGTGATGCCGGAGACGGACATCCGGATGCGGCTGATACCGAGTGCGGTTCCGGCGAGTTCGCCGGTGGAGTACCGGCTGAAGAATCCGGCCGGAGCGCGCAGCAGACGGTCCCAGACTCCTGCCTGGAGGGAGGCTTCGAAGCGTCCCTCGGCACGGAGCATGGACAGGTTCTTGACCACGGTGAACGCCATCGAGACCAGAGCGGCCAGTACGACCGCGAGGCATGCCTGCGCGATCTGCCCGCGTTCACCGTTCGGAATGAACGTGCCCAGGACCTTCCCGGTCACCACCGGCACGACCAGACCCAGGGTCACCGCCACCCCGCCGGCGGCGGCCACTCGGAGCAGGTCGGGCGTGCTGCCGCGCAGACCGAACTTCAGCAGGCCGACGAGACCGGAGGTCTCCGCGGTCAGCGGCCGGTAGAACATCACCGCGGTCGGCTCGATCTCCGCGGCGACCTCCTCCGTCACGCGCCGCGCCCGGGCCGTTGCGGGGTCTACGACCCGATAGCCGCCGCGGTGCCGGAGCAGGGCTACCGGGGCACCGGTCTCGCCGATCCTGCCCAAGAGCGGGCCGGAGTCGCTGCGCCACCACTGCGCCTTGAGCCCGACGCGCCGGAGGCGGAAGTGGGAGGTGAGCGCGATGCGTTCGATCGGGTCCAGGCGGTTGTCGGCGTCGCTCGGTGGGGGAGTGAGGGTGATCCCCATGGCCTTGGCCACCACGGTGACCGCGGCGAACGTCGCGTCGTCGGCAGGGGGCTCGGCATCCGGGCCGGGCCGGCCGTCGGGCACGGTCGCCGGCTGCTCGGCGGTTTCGGCACCGGAGGTGGGCTTCAGCTGGGAGTGCAGCGTCCGTACGGCTCCCGAGAGCGCTTGGGCGGCGGCGGTCCGGCCGGCCAGCAGCCTCTCCTCGTCGTGCCGCCGCTGACGGTCCAAGAGGTACCGCACCCGCTGCTCGCACTCGGCGAGCTGCGGCCAGAGCGAACCGTCCAGTAGCAGATCGCCGGTACGGCAGAGCCCCAGTACGGTCTCCGAGGTCGCCCGCAGCACGTCGCCCCCGGCCAGCGGGATCACCTCGCCCGCGCCGGACTGGCCGAGCGCGGTGTTGATTGTGCCGCCGCCGATGCCCACCCACAGCAGGCCGCTCTCGGAGACGCCCTCCCGGCCCGCGGGCAGTTTCACGGAGCCCGGTGTCAGGGGGGTGCGATCATCCTCGGCATCCCCCTCGCTGAGGAAGGTCGTGCTCAGGCAGTCGAGCATCCCCTGTAGTCCCGATCCGACGCCGCGGGCGAGGGCCTCGTGCTGCGGCGGCAGGGCATCGGGGGCGGAGTGCTCGTCGTGGTGCCGAGCCAGTTCGGCCCGCAGCCGGACGAGGTCCAGGCGGTGCAGCGAGGCACCCGGCGCGGGACGGCCGACCAGGACGTGATCGGGCCCGCTGGAGCAGCTGGGCAGCACACTGCCGGGGCCGAGCCGGGCCAGGAAACGCCAACGACCGCGCCCGAGGCCGGCCACCCCGTACAGGTCCATCTCGCCGCCCGTGACCAGCCACAGCGGGCCGGGGCCCAGCAGGGCGACCGTGTCGCCGTCGGCCGCCTCGCCGGCGTAGGGGGCGAGCGCCGTCGTGTCCGCCACCCGCTGTTCCTCGGTGGCGACCGGCGACATCCGTGGTTCCGTCATGGTGGACGCCTCCCTCTCAGTGGCCTCGAACCAGGTCGGCGTAGGCGCCGCCCGCCGCGATGAGTTCGTCGTGGGTGCCGCGCTCGGCGACCTGCCCCTTTTCCATGACGATGATTTCGGTGCTGTCGCGGACCGTGCTCAGCCGGTGTGCGATCACCAGGCAGGCGCAGCCGCGGCGGCGTGTGTTGTCGGCGATCTTCCGTTCGGTCTCGGCGTCCAGCGCGCTGGTCGCCTCGTCGAGCACGAGCACGCTGGGGTCGCGCACCAGGGCCCGTGCGATCTCCAGGCGTTGACGCTGCCCGCCGGAGAAGTTGCGGCCCGCTTCCTCGACCCGGGACTCATGGATACCGCCGCGGGCCGCCACGACCTCGTACACCTCGGCGTCCCGCAGCGCGGCGATCACCGCCTCGTCCGGGATGGTGGGATCCCACAGAGCCACGTTGTCCCGCACGTTGCCCTCGAAGAGGAAGATGTCCTGGTCGACGAAGGCCACGGAGGCGGCGAGCACGCTGCGCGGCGCCTCCTCGCGGAGCTGTCCGTCGAGCCGGATCGCGCCGTCCCAGGGCTTGTACAGGCCCGAGACCAGCTTGGAGACGGTGGACTTGCCGCTGCCCGATCCGCCGACCAGGGCGACCTGCTGGCCGGGGCCGACGGTGAGCGAGAAGCCCTGCAGCAAGGGTGGGCCCAGGGGGCTGTAGCCGAAGCTGACGTCGTCCAGTTCGAGGTGGCCGACCAGACGGCGGATCCGCTCCGGTTCGGGCCGGGTGAAGGCATCGTCCGGCTGGAACTGCTCGACATCGCGCAGCCGTGCCACGTCGACGGCGAAGTCCTGGACGCGAGCCGCGACGCCGCTCAGTTCACCGACCGGCCGGGAGAAGCCGGTCATCAGGGCCTGGAAGGCGACCAGCATGCCGATGGACACATGGCCGTCGACCGCCCGCATACCGCCGATGTACAGCACCAGCGCGCTGTTGAGCGCGGCGAGCAGCGGTGCCACGGTGGCCAGCAGGGAGGTGGGCACGCCCACCCGCTGCTGGGTGTCCAGCAGCGAGGCATGGTGCCCGGCCCACCGGCTGAAATGGGAGTTCTCGCCGCCGGTCGCCTTGAGGGTCTCGATCTGTTGCAGACCGTCGAAGGACGCCGCGTAGAACTTGGCGCGGTCGGCCCGGAGTTTGGCCACCAGGCTTTCCCGGATCCTGGAGGAGGCTTTGAGAGCGCCGATGTTCAGCAGCGCCATGCCGATGCCGACCAGCGTGAGCTGGGGGTCGTAGGACCACATCAGGAACGCGTAGACGACCACAACCACCGCGTTGACGGCCGTGGTGACCAGATCGCGGGCCAGGATCTGCGCGATCGAATCAGCCGTCCCCAGCCTCCGGGTGAGTTCGGCGGGACTGCGCTGCGCGAAGAAATGGACCGGAAGTTTCAGCAGGTGCCGGAAGAAACCGGCATGGCTGAGCGTCGCGGTGATGATCTGAACCCGACTCAGAAAGGTCTGCTGTAGAGCGGTCAGTCCCGTGCCGATCAAGATGACCGCGACCATCGCGGCGAACAGCGGAGCCAGTACCGAGGTGTCGCCGCGCAGCAGGGCGCCGTCGATGAACGCCTGGGTGAACGCCGGCATGGCCAGACCGACGAGGATGAGCAGCAGACTGGCGACGATGGCGAGCGCCAAGGGGGAACCCGTGCCGCGCAGCCGCGAGAACAGCCCGGAGAGGGGGCGGGGCTTGCGTCCACCAGGTTGGAAGTCGGGCCCGGGCTCGAAGGTGAGGACGACACCGGTGAAGGAGGCGTCGAACTCCTCGGGGGTCACGGTGCGCCGCCCGTTGGCCGGGTCGTCGAGGAAGACGACCGGCCGGCCGAACCGGCGCCCGGTGCCCTCGTACACCACGAAGTGGTGGAATTCCCAGAACACGATGGCCGGACCCGGAATGCGGGCGAGGCCGTCGGGTTCGACGCGCAGTCCCTTGGCGACAAGCCCGTAACTGCGTGCGGCCTTGACCAGGTTGGACGCCTTCGAGCCGTCCCGGGACACGCCGCAGACCAGGCGCAGTTCCTCCAGCGGAACGTACCGCTTGTGGTGGGCCAGGATCATGGTCAGGCATGCGGCACCGCACTCGACGGCCTCCATTTGGAGGGTCGGCGTGGTGCGTACCGGCTTTACCGCGCCGGCGCCGGCGGCCCTCGTCGCGATCGCCATCACTTGCTCCCGAACCAGTCGACGGGGCGCAGGCCGGCCAGGTGGACCGAGCCGCTGACCAGGGACCTGGAGGGAAGTGGGAAGGGCGGTTCGGCGCCGTTGGACCACACCAGTCCGGTGGGCGTACGGCCCTTGGCGGGTGTCAGTTGCACCACGACCCGAACCGGCTGCGTGCTCTGGGCGAAGCGTGCGGCCAGATCCTCGTCGGCGAGGAACGAGGCGATCTGGGCACGGCTCTCCGGTACGTTGCCGACGGCCGCGACCGTACCCCGCATGCTTCCGTACTTGGGTGGGGGAGCGCTCGCCACGGTCAGGTCGACCTGCTGGCCGACGGCGATCCCGGCGATGCTGCCGGGCGGCAGATAGAGCACCGCCACCAGCTGCGCGTCGGCGTCGGAGGCGGGCTCGGCGATGGCGAGCGGCGTATTGGCCGTGACGACCTGGCCGTTGTGGGCGGCCACCGAGGTCACCACGCCCGAGGCGGCCGCCTGGACATCGACCCGCTGCTGGTCCGGAGTCACCACCTGGGCCACGACGTCTCCGGCGTTGATGGTCTTGCCCACCGCCAAGTTGTCGCCGATCGAGACAAGTTGCCCCGCCGCAGTGCTGGTCACCGGGAACCCGCCGTGCGGATGGGTCAGGATCCCGGCGCCCGTGGCGCTGCGGGGGATGGTGCCCACGAAGGCCCAGCCGACACCGGCGAGCAGAGCCACCACCAGCATGCCGAGCGCCAGCCAGCCTCCCGAGTGGGCGAACCGGACCGGCACATCGAGCTCTTCCGGCTGCTCCAGCCGGGCCAACGCGTTGCGGCGGTACTCCATGACGCCCGCCCTCCTGGTGTTGTGTGTCGTCGTCCGGATGGGAAGGGACTGAGGACCGGAGCAGGATCCGGCTCCGGTCCTCAGCCCAGATCAGCCCTCGTCAGCAGTTCGGTTCGCGCGGGGTGGCGAGGAGCGCCGGCTCGCCGTACTCCCGGTCGACAGTCGGGAGCACCTGGCCCTGCGGCTCCTGCTCGTAAGGGACAGTCGGCTGCCGGTCCATCGTCACCTCGCCGTCACCGCCCGCGACGGAATCCAGGTCGGCATCGGTGAGTTCGACGGCATCGTGGTTCGGGTCATTCGTCATGAGAGTTCCTTTCGCTGCGATACGGCTTCGGGTTTTCCGGGGCCGTTGCCAGTGGCGTCGAATGCGAAACGCACACAAGGGAATACGGGGTGCGGTGCGGAAGAGGTTCAGCCCTCTGCGGGCCCCGCGGGTGTGGGGTTGTCCACGTTGCCGGGGAAGGAGTTGCCGGCCTGTTCGTACGTCATCCCGGCCTGGAGCTCCAGCGTCTGCTCGTGCTCGGAGACGGGGGCGGTGGCGTTGACGTTGCCGGCGCCGGACCAGCCGCCGGCAACGCCGTCCAGGTCAGTGTCGGAGAGCTCCACGGTATTCTCGTTGTCCTTCGTCAAGGAGTGTCCTTTCGATATCGGCGGTCAAACCGTTTTCTCCGGAACCTTGCAGGCCGACGTCGAAGGCACCGGCACTCTTCACTACGGGGCACGCCGCAGATCTGGTTCACCGGCCTGGGATTCGCTCTTCGGTCAGGACCCGGAAAACGCGAAACGAGGGCCGGAGCGCAATTCCCAATCCGGCCCTGCCCGTTCCGGTATCAGCTCAGCAACCATCCTTTTGTGCGCTTCCTGATGCGTTCGTCGGCGTTCTTCGGTGAACTTTCCGGTGAACTTTCCAGCGCGGGTTCCGCTGACGGAGCCGCTACGTCGCCGTCGCGGTCGACGTCATCCGTTTCCGGCTCGGCGTCATCGGCGTCGGTCGCTTCGATCGCCTCGTTGTCGTCGTTCTGCGTCATGGTCGTCCTTTTCTTGAGAAGCCGTCACGCCGTTGCGTCCCCCGCATCGCGCCTGCGCGACGGCGCGCCGGCGTCCTCAAGTGCCGGAGCGGGCACGGACGAAGGGGGATCGGCAGATGGCGGCCCGACGGGACGGGACACGTCCGCCACGGGACGTGGTATGTCGGCGTCGGCATGGGATGCGGGCACGGTGGTCACGATCCCCGTCGGCGGAGCGACCACCGTGGCGGGTCCCGTTGGCGCAGGCGTGGCCACCTGCCCCTGGCGCCGCGCCCTTGCCGGCGTCGAGCGCCGTGCGACCTCGCCCGGCTGCGTGTCCGGATCCACCGGCACCAGATCGAAGGCCCGGACGGTCAGGCGGCTCGCTGACCGGGACGCGGTGTCGGCTGTGCCCCGGATCATCAGGCCGAGCGGCTCCTCCGCGTGCTGCGGCAGCCGTTTGAGCAGTTCGCCCACGTTCTCCCAGATGTCGGTGGGCAGCGACCGGCCCTTCTCGCCGACCATGAGCAGCGGCAGCTGCGGGTCCGCTGCCCGGAAACGGGGCTCTCCGTCCTCGGCAGCCCCCTCCTGCCGCAGCCACAACCCGCTTGGCACGGCTTCGAGTTCCCAGCCGGGAAAGGCTTCGAACACCGCCGGGCCGACACAGGTCGCGCCCGGGACCGGTCGGCGCCAACTGGTCGGGACGATCCACCGCCGGTCCCGCGCCGCGGTGAGTTTCGTCAGATACGGCTCCCAGGTGGGGCAACCGTCCGCGTCGAGATACACGGGGGCGCACCCGCCCTGCAGGCCGAGTGACCGGAAGGCGGCGGGCTGACCACCCGAGGCGGTGGGCATCGGCAGGCCGAGGGAGACCAGGACCTCCTCGTCGAGGTCTTCCGCCAGGCGGGCCGCCATGTCGTACAGCGGCGCCGGTGCGGACCACGGCGCGCTGAGCACCACTTGGGACCCCTGACCGGTGCGGGGCCGGACGGCTTCGGCGAGCTGCTCGGGGCGGACGGTGGGCGACTCCGGCGAGCCGACGACCACGGTCACGGTGCCCTCCCCCGCCCAGGCGTCACCGAGCGCACCGGGCCGCTGCTCCGAGGGGGCGGAGGTTATCCAGTAGCCGTTGGCGATCTCGGTGACGACGGCGGGGCCGACCGGGGGAAGGTGCTGCCGCACGGCCTGCGGCTCGGGCCAGGTGTCGCCCAGCCGCGTGGACGGTTGCGCGGGTGCGCACCGCCACCACGAGGCCGGCGTACCGGTCGCTCCTGCCACGACCTTCAGCCTGCCGTCGGACAGCAGGGAGACCACGCCGTCCGGCGCGACGACCGCCAGCCCCAGGACATCGGCGAGCAGCTCGGCGGGGCGCGGTCCGCCACTGCCTGCGGCGGCCAGTCCGGGGGTGGCGAGAACCAGGGTGGTGACGCCCCGTTCCTTGGCGATCCGGGCCACCTCGGCGAGTTCCCTGCGCAGGACGGCCGCCGCGTCGCGGGCGGCGGTGAGCACCACCAGGGTGCGGGCGCCGGTGGACAGGGCGGCCAGGGACTCCGCGAGCGGTCCCTGGATCGCGTTGTCGGGCGCGACGACGAGATGGGGCCCCACGGGCCGGAGTTCGGACGACGGAACGGGCCCGGTCGCCTGCTGAGCCGTCGTGGATGCGGCTGCCGTACGTGCGCTCATCGGCGTTTTCCTCGACCTCCGGCGGACATGGCTGGTGCGTAGTGAAAGGCGCGTGGTGCAACGCGCTCACTGAAGGCCGGCGCGTACTACACGGGAGGCGCGGCCCCGTCACGTGGAACGGGTGCCGCACCTCCGCCGGTTCACGGAGGAACGCCCTGACGAGCTCCCCGGATTTCCGCGCCGCCGTGAACTGAACGCGTTCCGCGGTCCGTTCATGATGTCGAGCGGCCCAGTGTCGGTCGCAGACGTCCGGATCCACAGATCCACAAGGACGGTTCACGAACAGAAAGGACCACCATGGCGGACAACGTGGCGCCTCGCCCTGACGCGATCGAACTCACCGACGGTGACCTCGACGCTGTCGCGGGCGGCGGTGAGCTCAGCCAGGAAGAGTTCGACGAGATGAACGCCCGGAACCCCTACACCGCGGACAGTCCGGAAGGGGCCGAGAACGCCAAGAACTGGCAGCAGAGCCACGACCAGAGGGCGGACCAACTCATGCGCAAATGGGCGAACTAGGCGCGCGCAGCCATGACGTGCCGCCCGGCCCCCTGCCGGGCGGCACGTTGCCGTGCGCCGCCGGGCGCCCCCATGAACCGCTCCGTGCGTCAGGCCGTGGGACCCCAAGACGAACCAGCTCGAAGGCGGAACAGTTCGACGACAGGCCAGGAGGAGCCGTGAAGAAATGCGTTCCGGGGTACTCGGGCCTGCTCGCCCTGGCCGTCGTCACCTGTGCCGTCCTCGCCGGTGCGCTTCTCCTTCCCGCCCCAGGAGACGGCCCCGCGTCCACCGGCCACCGACAGGCCGCCGTCGGCTCCCCGACCCCCGCAGACAACCTGGGCCATGCGCACGACCGGACGCGTACGGCCGGCCCGACGCCGACCGCCGCTGTCCCGAGCCCGGTGCACCAGGCCGAGCCCGTCGGCCGCAACTCGCCCTACTTCTACCTTGGGTGGGGCAATCCGCAGGATCCGCTCGACATCATGCGGACCACCGGAACCAAGCACTTCGCCCTCGCCTTCGTCACCAGCGACGGCAGCTGCGATCCCGTATGGGACGACACCCGGCCCTTGAACGGCGGTCCCGAAGCGCAGGCGATCACCAGGATCCGGGCCGCGGGAGGCGACGTGATGGTCTCCTTCGGCGGCTGGTCGGGCCGGAAACTGGGCCAGGCGTGTGGCTCCGCCGAGGAACTGGCCGGCGCCTACCAGAAGGTCATCGACGCCTACCGGCTGCGCGCGATCGACATCGACATCGAGGCCGACGAGGCCCGCAGCGCCGATTCCCGCGCGAACACGATCGACGCGCTGAAGATCGTCAAGGAGAAGAACCCGGGCATCAAGGAGTATGTGACCTTCAGCGCCGAGCCCGACGGCCCCGACGAAAACGGACTCGCCCTCATCAACAGGGCCGCGTCGGTCGGCGTCGAGATCGACGGCTGGGTCGCCATGACCTTCGACTTCGGTGCCCACCGGGGATCCATGGCCGCCGTGACGACGACCTGCGCGGACGGAGTGGCCAGGGCGGTGCGCGACGCCTACGGATACGACCGGGCCACCGCCTACGCCCACACCGGCATCTCGTCGATGAACGGCATCACCGACACCAGCGAAACGGTCACCCTCGCCGACTACCGCACGATCGTCGGCTATGCCTCCGCACACCACCTGGCCCGGCTGTCCTTCTGGGCGGTCAACCGCGACCGCGCCTGCCCACCGGACAACCACGACGGCGATGCGTGCAGCGGCATCGGGCAGGAGGCGTACGTCTACGGCCGGGCGCTCGCCCGCTACCACGGCTGAGCTGCGGCTCCCGAGCGGACGCCGCCGGTGAACCCCACGCAGGCGCCGGCCCGTTGTGAGAAGTGGGAACGCCCCGGGCGCGTCTACGGCGGGCACAGGCACGGAGTGCCGTTCGGGACGTCCCGGCCGGTTCACGTCGCTGAAGGGGGCATCAGTGGGCAAGGAGCGCGTCGGAGGTGGGCGCACGCCCGATCCGCAGGAAGACGCGGGGTACCAGCTGCCGGCGGTGGCATGGGGCGGTGAAGAGCCCGCCGCCGCTGCACAGACACCCGCGCCTGGGGGAGCGGCGCAGCGCCCCCCTGACGCAGCGGGCAGGAAGCGGTGGGCGCCACGCATCGGTGTGGGTTACTTCGGGGCGGCGCCGGGGACGGGACGTCAGGAATCCCAGCGGACCTCCACGGTGACGATGGGCCCGGCCGGGCCCCGGACGGAAGAGACTTCCCCCGCTGGAGTCGGTGACAACCGGTCGCGGCGCCGCGGAATCTCCAAGCCGATGATCGCGGCCGCAGCGACCGTGGGCCTCGTGCTCGTCGGTGTCACCGTGGTGATCTCGCAGATGCCCGGTTCTGACTCCCATGGCTCGGCGTACAGCGGCATCGTGGGTCGCGGATGCGGCAGCAAGGGCGCCACCTTCACGGAGAACGGTTACTACGAGGACGGCGACAGCGGCTGGATACGGGACACCACGGGCGGCTACACCGGCGACGGATGCAGCGGACAGTACGACGCCGTGCCGATGTCCGGCAGCGCCGCCAAGGACGACGGGAACTCCGCGGTGTGGACGTTCACCGCCGATTCGCTGAACGGCGCGACGTGCAAGGTACAGGTCCACGTTCCCGACAACCCCGATGTGAAGCGGGTCGGCGGCAGGTCCACGTTCTACAGCGTCCACCCAGGCGCCGGCGCCGGCGCGAACACTCTGGGGACCTTCGACATCGACCAGGTCGAAAACCGCGGCAAGTGGTTCACCACAGGGCAGCTCAAGTCCACCGGCCGTTCGGTCGCCGTGGTGATGCACACCAGGGGCGAGGACGCAGACGGGGCGCATCACGCAGCGGACGTCGTGAAGCTGAACTGTGGCAACTGACCACACGCCCGGCAGCCGTCGCGCGCTCCCCCGACGAGGGCCGGGGGAGCGCGCCAAGACAAGAGCGAACCGAGCCGCGGGTGCCCACCCGCGGTTCGACGCATGGGCTCGTGAACCGCTCCTGTGCCCGCCTCCGTTCCCCCGAGGGAGGTGCCGCTCCACCGACGCTCCGCGGTCCATATCGGGGTCGTATGCTTGGTGGGTGAGTGAGCACGATGCCGGCTTCCACAGGGCGGCACCTCCGACGAAGGGCGTGGCACTCGGGAGGAGGCGCAATCGTGCCCCCGCTGTGGTGCGCCGCAGGGCCGAATCACGTGCGCCGATCGACGGCCAGGGGGGCTGGCGGATGCATTCCGAGCGGGACGCCCGCGGACGCGAGACCGTCCGTCGGTTCCTCGATGCGTTGCCGGACCCTCCGGAGGCGCCGGAGAGCGAACTCCCTCTGGGCACGGGCTTGCCGGTTCCCCCGGCCGACGCCGCGACCGTGATCGATGCCGCGCGCTCCGTTGCCGCCCGGTATTGGCACGACGAAGTCGAGGAGCTGCCGGAGCTGGTTCGAGGGCGGCTCGGCGAAGAAGACTTTTCCCAACTGTGCCTTCTCGCCGACGCGTTGGTGATCGGTGAACACCCTTCCGCGCACACCTGGTCCGAGCAGGAGCTCCAGCGCACGGCCGCATGGGTGGCCGTTCTGATGGACCGGCTGGGGGAGGACGGTGTGCAGCAGCTGATCTCGGTGCTCACGCAGACAGTTGAACGCTGACCGTGCGAGAGCAGGCGGGCGGAGCCCCCGATCGGGGCTCGTCGACGGCCGCGCAGGGAAAAGGACCGCTACCCCGCCTCCGGACCGCACTGATGGGCAAGCGCCGCCAGCTGATCCGTCAACTCCTCGGCCACAGCCCGGTTGCCACGCTCGTCGTACAACGCGATGGCGGCCCGCAGATGGTCCACCGCCTCCGCCGTGCGTCCCTCCTCCAGCAGGAAGTCGGCGAAGTGGTGCTCGGTGAGCGCATGCAGATGCAGACTCCCCGCTGATCGGCAGCGCGCCAACGTCTCGGTCCAGACCGCCTCGGCCTCCTCCCGCTGTCCGAGGTCCTGCAAGGCGTGAGCCTCGTTGACCATCGCCGAGAGGTGGTAGGTGGCATCCGGGTGGTCGCGGAGCGCCTGGCGTGCTTCGCGGGCGTAACGCAGCGCGGTCTCGGCGTCTCCGGACATCCCCTTGATCGCGGAAGCGTTACTGAGCGTGAAGGCCGCGCGCTCCATGAGCCCGGTGTCGCGGATGAGCGCGAGGGCCGACTCCGAGAGGCCGTCGGCACGGTCCAGGTTTCCCACGACGGCATGGGCCAGGGCGAGTGTGGCGAGCGCGTGGATGTGCACATGGCCGTGCTGCGGTGTCGTACGGCCGACGGCCTGTTCCGCGTGGGCCAGGGCGTCCTGCTCCCGTCCGCTTTCGATGAGGGCGGAGGCGGTCGACGCCTCCAGCGTGGCGATTGCCTCCGGGTCCGCGAGGTGCCGGGCCGCCGCAAGGCCCGAGCGCAGGCACTTCAGCCGGTCCGCGACCCGGCCCGCGCCGTGGTACAGCCCGTTGCACGACTCGGCCAGACGCCACGCGCGTTCGTACTCACCACTGCGGGCCGCGGTCTGCACCAGGGGGCGAACGGTCGCTTCCTCAAGGCGGAACCACGCCAGTGCGGAACTGACGCCGGTGATGCGGGGAAGGCTGCCCGGTGGGTACTCCAGCGGGGGAAAGACCCGGCTGAGCGGCTGCGGCAGGACGGCCGCGTGGGCAACCGCGGCCAGGTAGTAGTCCAGTAGCCGCGCGACGGCCTCCCTATGGGCCTCGGGCCCCTGTTCGGCAAGGAGTTCGGCTCCGTAAAGGCGAATGAGGTCATGGCGGCTGTAGCGGCCGGGGGCGGTCTCGTCGAGGAGGTGGTAGGCGGCCAAATTGCTGAGCGCGGTGCGGGCGGTGGCGATGTCGGAGCCCAGCAGCGCGGCGGCGGAGGGTGCGTCCACCTCGGTGCCGGGGTGGGCGGTGAGGAGGGCGAGGAGGTGGGCGGCCTTTGCGGCCAGATGGCGATGGGTGAAGGCCAGGGCGGTCCGGACACTGACGGCGCCTTGGATGTCCAAGGCGAGCAGCCGCGTGCGCTCGTCTTCGAGGGCGGCGACGAGGTCGGCGACGGTCCAGCCGGGGCGGGTGGCCAGACGGGCGGCCGCGATGCGCAGGGCCAGCGGGAGATGGTCGCAGAGGGCGATCAGGCGCCGCGCCGCGTCCTCTTCGGCCCGGACCCGCTCGGGTGTCAGCAGCCGGCCCAGCAGAGCCCAGGAGTCCTTCGGGGCCAGGACGTCCAGGGGCAGCACGGACGCACCCTGCGTGACGATCAGATCTTCAAGGGCGTTGCGGCTGGTGACGACGGTCGCGCACGCGGGGTGGGCGGGAAGCAACGGAAGCACGTCCCCCGCGGTGGCGGCGTTGTCTATCACGACCAGCAGACGGCGGTCTTGGGTCTGCTCACGGTAGAGCGCCGACCGTGCGTCCGGATCCTCCGGTATCCGGGCTTCGGGCACCCGCAGGGCGCGCAGGAAGTCACCGAGAGCATCCGCGGGGTCCATCGGGCCGGAGGGGTCGAAGCCGCGCAGGTCGGTGAACAGCTGTCCGTCCGGGAATCCGGCCGCCGCCGAATGCGCCCACCGCACGACCGTGGCTGTCTTCCCCACACCTGCCAATCCGACCACGACGGCCAGACCGCTGCCGGCGCGCTCCGCACCCAATTCCTGGTCCAGCCACATCGATTCGCGAGTGCGACCGACGAATCCAGCGGTCTGGCGGGGCAGCATCTGCGGGATGGGTCCGCGGGTGGCCGGCGGACCCACGTCGGAGGGTGCCGCAGGGAAGCTTTCCGGCTGGGTTTCCGGTTCGGCTGCGGAGGGCGACGCGGAGGCAGGAGCCACCAGCGCCGCACTCTGTGCCTGTGGTTCAGCGCGGTGGATGGCGGCGTAGGCGGCCTGGAGCACCGGGCCGGGAGGGATACCGAGTTCCTCGTCGAGGCGTATCGTCGCCTCCTGGAAGACCTGGAGTGCATCGGAGCCGCGCCCTGCCTGGTGCAGACACCGCATCAGCAGGGCGAGCGAGGGCTCCCGCAGCCCGTCGGTGCGGGCGACGAGCTCCAGGGCGGGGATGACCACGGCACCGTTGCCCAGACGCAGTTCGCACGCGGCCCACGCCTCCGTTGCCCGGACCCGCGAGTCGTCCAGGCGATCCGCCAGCGTTTGGCGCAACGGGGTGTCCGGCAGGTCCGCCAGCACCGGGTCCTGCCACATCGCAAGCGCCTCCCGGATCAACCGGGCAGCCTGCCTGTCGTCGGGCGTCGCTGCCGCCCGGGCGGTGAGGGTCTGGAACCGCAGGGCGTCCACGGCCTCCGGGTCGCCGGTCAGGACGTAACCCGGCGCACGCGTGAGGAGTTCGAAGGACGAACCGGCGAGCACCTTGCGCAGGGCGGCGATATGCCCCTGGAGAGCCGCTTTGGCCTGGGCGGGAGGCTCTTCGCCCCAGAGCAGTTCGAAGAAGCGCTCCACCGGCACGCTGCGCCCCAACTCCATTGCCAGGAGGGCCAGTACGCCACGGCGTTTCGCCCCGGCGATCGTGGCGAGACCACCGTCCTCGGTCCGCAGTTCCATGGGACCGAGCAGACGAATGTGCATGTGTTCCCTCCCGACATCGCCTCGCCCGCGAGGCGCGGCCAGGAGTCTATCGAGGCGAGGGCGGGCCTGACAGCACGCTGGCGTCTGCATCGATGTGGGCCCCGGGCACGCTTCGGCCGGGACACAACTGGAGTGCGGTCAGGCCGGGTTCGTGCTCGCGGAGAGCCGCGGCGAACAATACGTTCAGGTGCGTCTGCGGTTCATCCGGGCATGGCGTCGCCTGGTGCACGGCAACACGACGACCCCGGCCGACGGGCGGGGACCGTCGGCCGGGGTGGTCCCGAGCACGGGGGCTTTCGGGACCGTGGCCGCGCACGCCGGGCAGTAGGGACGCGTCGCGGCCACCGCTTGGGGCGGTCGCGGTCGTCGACGGGCCCGGGACACGGGCCTGACCGCGGTCCGCGACTATCGGAGCGGAAGCAGATCAAAGTGGCGTCATACCGGGTCAGAACAGCGGCGAGAACGTGCCGCTGAACGTCCCCGGGTAGGTCGCCGCGTCCTGGCGCTGGACGGCCCCCGCTGTGATGCCGGAATCAGCCGACGGCCAGGCCGCCTTCAGCGGTTCGTTCTTCGCCCCGGGCAGCGCGAGGCTGATCTCGGTGGGCATCCAGGCGCCCGCGTTCTCGTCCTTGAGGTAGGTCAGTTCGACGCCCGCCGACTGCCCCGCCGGTATCCGTACGACCTTGCCCGTAGCGGAGGTTTTCGGCCCGCTCGGAACCTCGTACACCGGCCCGTACTTCGCGTCGTCGGGCCCATGGAGCTCCACGGTGGGAACACCGCTGACCGCGCACGTGTGGTCGGTGGTGTTCTTCACGGCGAGCACAAGACGGCTCTGGCCGCCGTCGTCTGCCTTCGGGGAGGCGGTGATCTCCAGCGAGAAGTCAGAGGGATTGCAGGTGTCCCCCTTGGCGACGGGCGTCTGCCCGGCGCCGCGGTCGTCGTTCACGGGCACGCCCGCCTTGGTGGGCGCGGCCTGCGTTGCGCGTCCTGGCGGCTTTTCCTGGGTGCTGCCGCTGCTGCCCTCGCCGCCACCGCATGCGGAGAGCGCGAGCATGGCGACGGGGACAGAGAGGGCGGCAGCGATCAGGCGGGTGCGCATGGTCATGGCATGAGTCATCGCGAATCTTTCCTGGTGGACGGAGAGCCGGCGGCTCAGTCGCCTGGTACACGGACGCAGCTTGGCGACGGGTTCAGCGGGCTGCCGTCATCCCCAAGGGCCGGTCCGGGCCGCTCACTCCCGGCTTACGGGTGCCCGTCTCCGAAACACACGCGTGGTGTCTGAACCTCGCGTCCGGGCCCTCGCGTGTCCATGGGAAAGGGCCGGTCGACCAGCCTTTCAGGCACCGGTACGTCAGCACTGTCAGGAGGGTGGCGCTGTGATCGAAGAGGGCTCGGTTCACATACCGATCAGATGGTTCCAGGCCAAGCGGGCCGCCGATGCGTACCTCAAGGACGTCGCCGCAACCGAGCACCACTCTGCCCGCCGAGCCGCCCGTGATGTCATCGCGCTGACGCTTCTCCTGACGCATCTGGAGGGCTACGACACCGACGCCGTCCGTGGACGGCCGGGCCGACTGCGGCATCGGGTTGCCACCGGCTGCCTTTGGTACGCCTGGTGCGACACGCGTCTCGCGACGGTGCCGCTCGCCGAGGCTTCTGGTCCCGATGGGGCGGACTTGGTCCACGCGGCACGCGCCTGGGAGTACGTGACCTCCGCCTCGGCGGTCCTCACGAGCCGCTTCCCGGGGCACCCGGACTGCACCTTGCTTGCCGCATGGGAGGCGGGGCTGCGGGTTGCCCGCGGGGCGCTCGACACTCTGCTTCTGGCAGAACCGGACTGCGCCGCCCTGATCGGCAGGGCGATCCGCCTCGGTGACGAATACCTCGTTGACGGCGGGACCGGTCGGCTGATCGAGGTCATCTGGCACCCCGAACACCTTCTGGGCCATGCCCCGTCCGCTCCGTTGGCGTACCGCATCGCCACTGCCGACGGGAAGTCCAGGATCCTGCCGGACGACTCGCTCCGCGAGCTGAGCTGAGCTCGGCAGGGAAGGGACGGAATCGCCGGGGCTTCGGGCTGCTCCGAATGCGTCCAGCCCCGCCGGCGGCAGCCGGGACGTATTCCTCACTTGCTCTGTCGGGGATCTTGGTTGCACCTCACGGCGCAACCAAGATCCCCGACAGAGGGTCGACCCGAGGGGCGTCGGGCACAGCTCTCCCGTCAGCTGCGGTCTGACCGACGACGACCGGGACACCGAGCGCCCGTACCAGGCCGGGACCTTCGCGAGGGACGTGGGGCGGGCCCGTACCGTGGCCGCCAAGTGCCGAGCCGCGGCGGGCGACGCACTGCGCCACCTCACCAACCGCAACACCGCACGCGACATGGACGCCATCCGCGCCGCGCTGGGCGAGGAGAAGATCTCGTACCTGGGGATGTCCCACGGCACCTGTCTCGGCGCCGTCTACACGCAGTTGTTCCCCCGGCGGACCGACCGGTTCGTACTGGACAGCGCGGCCGACCCCGCGGGCTACGGGCGCGGCATGTTCCTCGCCAAGGCCGAACGGGCCGAGACCGCCTTCACACGGTGGACCCGGTGGCCGGCCCGGCGGCACACGACGTTCGGACTGGGCCGCACCCCAGCCGAGGTCCGCAACACCTTCTGGAACCCCGTGGCCAGGGCTGACGCCACCCCCGTCGAGGACGGCGGGGCGCTCCTGACCGGTGACGGCATCCGCACTCGGCGCGCCGTGTTCGCCCGCGTCCAGAAGGCCGCCGTCCCGGTCGCCGGGCTGAAGGAGACGGCCGACGGCAAGAAGCCCACAGCGTCCGGACAGGCACGAGGTCCCCTCCCGCCGACCTCCGCCGGCGACGTTCCCCCGGACAACGAGGATGCGAGTGCCATGGCGTACTGGCCACGGGCAGACTCCCCGCCAAGGACCTGACCTGCCGGACCGGCTGAACCCCGTTCGGGAGCAACAAGCCGAGCAGCGAGGAGCTGCCGGTGCCGCTGCCCGGCCGCGTCGTGCCTGCGATCGAAGTCGAGCACACCAGTGCCCGCGCCCGCGCCCGGGTCGCCCATGCATCTGGCCCACACCGTTCGGTCAGGCGTCACGGTTTCCGGCTCCTGCGGGGGACATTTCCCGCAAGTGGGACTCGTGCGGTATCGGAGTCGCCTACGCTGCCCGACCGTCGATGATCTTCAATCGGAAGAGGGCGAGCATGAGCAACGTGGTGGAGGTCGGAGGGCAGGGAACGCCGGGGCGACCGCCTGGCGTGAGGGTGCGGGAGGAGTCTGCGGGGGTCCGGTTCGTCGGCGGCGTGAAGACGTCCGTCGCGGCGTTCCTCGCCCGGTCCACGGTGGGCGAGGTACATCCCGCACGGTTCGCCTCGTGGAGCGAGTTCACGCACAAGGTGAGGCTGGAGGATGCCTCGGGTGCGGGTGGTGCGACACGGTCGATCCCGGTGTCCCAGGAACTCTGGGCGGCGGTCTACGGCTGGTTCGGCAACGGGGGCGGCGAGTGCTATCTGGCGCCCGCCGGTGGCAGGGGCGGTCTCGCCGGAGCGCTCGCATCGCTGGAGTCCTACGACGAGATCACCATCGTCGTCGCCCCGGACCTGTGGAGCGAGCCGACGAAGGAGGAGGCCCGCACGGCCGCCGGGCTGATCGCGGACCACTGCCGGCGGATGGCCGACCGGGTCGCGGTCCTGCATCTTCCCAACGGGGCCGCGCCGGCGAACGCCGCGGAAGCCTTGGGCATCGAAACCGCCGAGGCGCGTCGGTACACGGCCGTCTACCACCCGTGGATCAACGTCCGCGCCCACGACCCGCAGGTTGACTCGTGGGTGGTTCCGCCGACCGGACACGTAGCGGGTGTGTGGGCGCGGGTCGACGAGGATCGAGGTGTGCACAAGGCCCCGGCGAACGAGAACCTCCGCGACGCGCTCGGCCTCACCCATGACCTCGACGACGTCGAGCAGATCGAGTTGAACGACCAGGGTGTGAACGCGATCCGGAAGTTCCCCGGCGCGGGCCTGCTGGTCTGGGGAGCCCGTACGCTCGCCGCCTCCGACGAGACCGAGATCGAGCACAGCTACCTCAATGTGCGGCGCTCGGTGAACTTCATCAGGCAGTCCATCCGCCAGAGCACTGACTGGGGGGTCTTCGAGGCCAACGACGATCGCCTCCGGACGTCTGTGAAGGCCATGGTCACCAGCTTCCTGACGGGTTTGTGGCGGCGGGGGATGTTGGTGGGGGCATCGCCTGAGCAGGCGTTCTACGTGATCTGCGACGAGTCCGACAACCCGCCCGAGGGGGTCGCCGGGCTGCGGGTCGAGGTCGGCGTCGCGCTCGTCCGGCCGGCGGAGTTCATCGCCTTCGAGGTCGCTCAGCTGATGGAGGAGGGCTCCTGAGTCGACAGGGGTGTGGGCGATGCCGGCGCGGGGCGGTGCCTGTGCCCGAGGGCTTGTCGGCCGGTCGAGGCGGTGGTGGGGTCGCGCGCGGAACACTTCTCAACGTCTCGGGAGGGGGAGGGGAGGCCCGCCAGTAGGAGCGAAGCAAGCCCTGCCTGGGGAGCCCGGGCACGTCGGATGAGGGGAGTCACCTGCCTGTGTTGCGGATTCGGACAACTTTTGGTGGGGCGGTGGGTGGGGGAAGGGTCTCCGATCCGGGCCGACGGGAGTGATCATTTTGCTGATCCCGGAGGGGCCGGGGTCGGTATGCGGGCGTAGGGGGCGCTCGTGACGATTGGCGTGAACTCGTCCGTCTTTGCGGGGCGGCGTCGGGGCCTGTCATGGTTTCCGTCGTGCAGTAGGCATGATGTTGATCATGAACAGGACAGCCGCTGCCGGCGCAGCCCCCCGTGACCCGCAGGCGCAGGCACAGCAACATCCGCAGAGCCCGCTGACCGCCTATCAACGGGACATCTGGGCCGCCGGTTCGCAGGCTCCGCAGTCGCCGCAGTTCAACTGCGTCCTCCACGAACGCTTACGCGGCACGATCGACCGCGACGTCCTCGCCGCCTGCGTCGAGAGCGCACTGCACCGCCACGCGACGTTCCGACTGCGGTTCGCGGAGCACACGGGCCGGCCCGTGCAGTGGGTGGCGGACGAGGGCATCCGGGTCGGCCGGGTCGACCTGTCGCGCGAGCCCGAACCAGCAGCGGCCAGTGCCGCGTGGATGCGGCGCTCGATGGCGACGGCACTGCCGCTCACCGAGGGCGGCGCGCTGGTCGAGGCCACGCTGCTGCTGGAGGGCCCGGACGTCACGCATCTGCACGTCAAGGCGCACCACATCGTCGCCGACGGCTGGACCGTCAACCGGCTGAGCCACGAGATCACCGAGGACTACGCGCGGGCCACGGGCGCCGGCGGACAGGGCGCCGCCGCCCCTGGCACGTCGTCCTCCTACCTGGCATTCATCGAGGAGGAGGCGGCCTACCGTGCCGGCGCGGCGGGCGACCGCGACCGCGCCTTCCATCGGGACGCCCTCGCCGGTGTGGAGCCCGCACTGTTCACCCGCACCCCCGGCGGGGACGGCCGCGGCCGCCACTCGTTCGTCGTCGACGGCCGCGTCGTCGAGCAGGTCCGGGCCGCCGGACTCGCGCCGTTCGCCTACCTCGCCGCCATGTTCGGCACCTGGCTGACGCGGCTGCACCGCAGCCCGGAGGCGATCCTCGGCGTGCCCTTCCTCAACCGGCCGGAGAGCCACCACAAGGCCACCCTGGGCCAGTTCGCCAACACGCTGCCGCTGCGGCTGCCGGCGCACGGAGGGCGGACCGTGCGGGAACTGGTCGCCGACACCCAGCAGGCGATCGTCGAGCTCCGGCACCACGAACGGCTCTCACTCGGTGATGTCCTGCGCGAACTTCCCACCACCGCCGGCGGCCCCCGCCAGCTCTTCGACGTCACGCTCTCCTACCTGCACTGGTCGCGGCCGGCACCCCTGCCCGGAGTGGCGCGGCAGACGGCCATGATGGCCCCCTCGCACGAACAGGACGCCCTGGGCGTCACGGTGTCCGCCTTCGAGGACACCGCCGACCTCCGCATCGATCTGGACTACGCCCACGACGTCTTCGACCAGGACCTGCCCATCGCCTCGGTCGCCGGCCACCTCGGCACACTGCTCACGCACGGCGTGGACACGCTGGACCGGCCCGTGACGGCCCTGCCGATGCTGACCGCCGTCGAACACGCGGACCTCACCTCGGGGCGCAGTCACGGGCCGACCGTGCCCTATGCGGAAGAGGCCACGCTCCAGGGCCTGTTCGAGGAGCAGGCCAGGCGCCGCCCGGGCCAGGCGGCCGTCATCGACGCCGCGGGCGAGCGCCTGACCTACGCCGAACTGGACGAACGGGCCAACCGCGTCGCCCGGTCCCTGCGCGAGGCGGGCGTCGGCCCGGGCGACCGGGTCGCGGTGATGATGCAGCGGGGACCCCGCCTGCTGGTGGCGCTCCTCGGCGCGTTGAAGTCCGGGGGCGCCTACGTCCCGGTGGACCCCGGCTATCCGTCGGACCGGGTGCGGTTCCTGCTCCAGGACAGTCGCGCCAAGGTGGTGATCACCGACGGCGAACGGCCGGCCACCGAGGTGCCCGCGGGGACGACGGTGCGGCACGTCGAGGAACTGCTGCGTGCCAGCGGCGCGCCGCTCCCGCCGCTCGGCAACTCCCGTGACCTGGCCTACGTCATCTACACCTCCGGATCGACCGGCCGCCCCAAGGGCGTGATGGTGGAGCACCACAGCGTCGTCAACCGCCTGGCCTGGATGCAGCGACGCCATCCGCTCGGCGACGGCGACGTCCTGGTGCAGAAGACGCCGGTCTCGTTCGACGTCTCGGTGTGGGAACTGTTCTGGTGGGCCGTCGAGGGCGCCGCGGTGGCCCTGTTGCCGCCCGGCGACCAGCAGGATCCGGCACAGATCCTGCGCACCCTCCGCGAACAGCGTGTCACCGTCGTCCACTTCGTGCCCTCGATGCTCGGTCCGTTCCTCGACCTGCTCCAGGCGTTACCGCAGGCACACGAGGACTTGCGCTCGCTGCGGTATGTCTTCTGCAGCGGCGAGGCCCTGCCACCCGAGCGCGTCGAGCAGTTCAACGACGTCTTCGGCACATCCGGTGCGGGGTGCCGGCCGCGCCTGGTGAACCTGTACGGACCGACCGAGGCCACCGTCGACGTGTCGTACCACGACTGCCCCGACGACCCCGCCCGCGGCATCGAGCGGATCCCGATCGGCCGGCCGATCGACAACACCCAGCTGTACGTACTGGGCCCCGACGACCTGCCCCAACCCAGCGGCGTCGCCGGCGAGTTGTGCATAGGCGGGGTCGGCGTCGCCCGCGGGTATCTGGACCGCCCGGAACTGACCGCCGAGAAGTTCACCCCCGACCCGTTCGCCGCCGGTGGTCGCCTCTACCGCACCGGTGACCTCGCGCGATGGCTGGCGGACGGCACCCTGGAATACCTCGGCCGGATCGACGGCCAGGTGAAGATCCGGGGCAACCGCGTGGAGCTGGGCGAGGTCGCCAGCGCCCTGCGCACGGCCCCCGGCGTACGCGACGCCCTCGTCACCGACCACACCACCCCCACTCGCGGCACCCGACTCATCGGCTACTACGTCGCCGATGCCACCATCGACCCGGCACACCTGCGCGAGCTGCTCGCACGGACGCTGCCGGCGTTCATGGTCCCCGCCGCCTTCGTACGGATCGACGCCGTGCCCCTGACCCCCAACGGCAAGGCCGATCGCCGCGCGCTGCCCCTGCCCGAGGACCCGTCGACCAGCGGTCAGCGGCCGCGCAACCGCACCGAGGCCGTGCTGGCCGATGTCTGGGCCAGGGTGCTGGACCGGGAGACCGTCGGCGTCCACGACGACTACTTCACCCTCGGCGGGGACTCGATCCTCATGCTCAAGGTGCGTGCCCAGGCCGAGGCGCAGGGACTGCGGTTCTCCCTGACCGACCTCCTCCGCAACCCCACGGTCGCCGGACTGGCCACCCGCGTCGACGACCGGACGGAGACCACCGCCGACCAGGCCCTCGCCCCGTTCGCCCTCATATCCGGCGTGGACCGAGCCCGCCTGGAAGACGCCCAGGACGCCTGGCCACTCACCCGCCTCCAACTCGGACTGATCTACCACAGCCGCCAGCACGCCACCTCCGCCACCTACAAGGACGTCTTTCAGTACACCCTCGAACTCCCTTGGGACGAGGACGTCTTGCGGCGGTCCTTCGACGGACTGGTGGCCCGCCATCCGGCCCTGCGCTCGACCTTCGCCCTGGCCGGCTTCGCCGAACCGTTGCAGATCGTGCACCCTCAGACGGCCGGCGGCCTGGACGTCGTCGACCTGCGCCCGCTCGACGGCACCGCCGCCGACGCCGAGGTCCGCGCGCACGTCGACGCCCGCCGCCGCCACGCCTACGCCTTCGACCAGGCACCGCCCTACCTCTTCCGGGCGCACGTCCGGCCCGACGGCGTCGATCTGGTGCTCAGCTTCCACCACGCGCTCCTCGACGGCGGAAGCGTGGCCACCCTCCTACAGGAACTCCTCCAGGACTACGCGCACGGGCTGGGAATGGGCATCGACCCCGTCGACGACCCGCAACCACCCACCGCGGCCGCCTTCGTGCAGCGCGAGCGCGAGGCACTGGCCTCCCCGCAGGCACAGCGGTACTGGAGGGAGAAGCTGGCCGACTGTGCACCCCTGCAGATCGAGGCGTTGACCGCGCACCTGCCCACCGCCGACCGCGCACCGGTCACGCACCGTGCCGACCTCCCCGGCGAACTCGTAGCAGAATTACGGGAGTTCGCCGCCGAACAGCACCTGCCGGTCAAGTCCGTGCTGTTCGCTGCGCACTGCCTGACCCTCGCCGTGTTCGCCGGCACCCACGACCTGACCACCGGACTGCTCACCCACGGACGACCCGAACTCGCCCACGCCGAACGCACCGCGGGACTCTTCCTCAACACCCTGCCCCTGCGCCTCGACGTCGCACAGGCCACCTGGCTGGACGTAGCACGCGAAGCCTTCCACCAGGAACGGGACGGGCACCCCCACCGCCGCTACCCGCTCAGCGCCATCCAGGAGGACCACGGCGGCCCCGTCCTGGACACCGCCTTCAACTACGTGCACTTCCACCAACTGACCGAAGTCCTCGACCTGCCGGGCGTCCACCTGCGGTCCTTCCGCACCTGGGAGGAGACCAACTTCCGGCTGCTGGTCAACGCGGTCACCGAACCCGACGGCGGGCGCGTATGGCTGCGGATCGACGCCGACGGCGACACGCTCTGCGCCGACCAGGTCCGCCTGTACGCCCACGCCTACGCACGGATCCTGGCCACGATGGTGCGGGACCCGCACGCCGAGCCCGACTCCGCCTTCCTCGCCGACCGGCCGGCCCTCGCCCCGGCCACGCCCCACCCCACCGTCGTCGACCGCTTCACCCGACAGGCCACCCGCACCCCGCACGCCACGGCCCTGGTGATGGGGGAGGAGCGGTGGAGCTACGCCCAACTGGCCCGGGAGGCCGACACGGTGGCCCGCCACCTGCGCGCACTCGGAGCCCCGCCCCAGGCCCGCATCGGCATCGCCATGGACCGCTCCCCCCGGACGATCGCCGTCATCCTGGGCGTGCTGCGAGCCGGCGCGGCCGTGGTGCCGCTCGACGTCGGCTACCCCGCCCGGCGACTGGCCCACATGCTCGAACAGGCCCGGCCCTTCCGCGTCATCGCCCACGCCGCCCACGCCCACCTCCTCCCCGACCCCGCGCTGCTGCTGCCCGCCGAGTCGACGGCCGAACCGGCCCCCGACCCACTCGTGGACCTGCCGTCCCACGTCCCCGCCGACAGCACCGCGTACGTACTGTTCACCTCCGGCTCCACCGGCCGGCCCAAGGGCGTGACCATGCCGCACCGCGCCCTGGCCAACCTGGTCGCCTGGCAGATCCGGGCCGTCACCGGTGCCCCGGGCGGCGCCACCCTGCAGTACGCGCCGCTCAGCTTCGACGTCTCCTTCCAGGAGATCTTCTCCACCCTGTGCTCCGGCGGCACCCTGCACCTGATGGGCGACGCCGAACGACGCGACATGCCCAGTCTGCTGCGGCGCATCGACCGCGACGGAATCGAACGGGTCTTCCTGCCCTACGTGGCCCTCCAACAACTGGCCGAGACCGCACAGGCACTGGACATCACCCCCCGGGCGCTGAAGGTGCTGATCTCCTCCGGCGAACAACTCCGCATCACCCAGGAGATCCGCGCACTGTGCGCGGCACTGCCCGGCGCCGTCCTGGAAAACCAATACGGACCGACCGAAACCCACGTCGCCACCGCCTTCACCCTCAGCGGCGACCCGGCCGGCTTCCCCACCCTGCCCCCGATCGGCAGCCCCATCGACGGCGCCGAGGCCCATGTCCTGGACGACCGGCTGCGCCCGGTGCCCGCCGGAGCGCGCGGCACCCTCTACCTCGGCGGCGCCTGCCTGTCCGACGGCTACGAGGGCCGCCGCGACCTCACCAAGGAACGCTTCGTCCCGCACCCCTTCGCCGACGGCGACCAGCTGCTCTACGACACCGGCGACCTCGCCCTGGTGCTGGCGGACGGGACGATCGCCTACGCCGGCCGGGCCGACAACCAGGTCAAGGTGCGCGGCCACCGCGTCGAACCCGCCGAGGTCGAACTGGCCCTCAACGCCCTCGCCGGCCAGTACCCGGGCCTGCGCGACGCCGCGGTGGTGGCCAGGCACCACGACAACGGCGACTGCTTCCTCGTCGCCTTCCTCGTCGGCGACGACGACACCGGCGCGGACCTCACCGACATCCGCCGGCACCTGCGCGCCACCCTGCCGGACCACATGGTCCCCTCCCACCTGCAATGGACGCCGCGCCTCCCACTGACCCCCAGCGGGAAACGGGACGACGCCGCCCTGCGCCGCCGCCCGCTGGCCCCCACCACCGACACCACCACGGACGAACCGCGCGACGCCTACGAAAGCACCTTGGCGCAGATGCTCGCGGACCTGCTGCACCGGCCCGCCCTCGGCGTCCACGACAGCCTCTTCGACCTGGGCGGCACCTCGCTCACCGCGATGCGCCTGGTGGTCCAGATCGAGCAGCGCTACGGGGTGAACATCCCGCTGGCCGAGTTCATCGCGACCCCGACCGTGGCCGGACTCGCGGCGCGACTGCGCGCGGGCAGCGCGATCGCCACCTACGACCCCCTGGTGCCCATCCGCCCGCACGGCACCCGCCCGCCACTGTTCATGGTCCACCCCATGGGCGGCAACGTCCTGTGCTATCTGCGCTTCGCCCGGCACCTCCCGGACGACCAACCGCTCCACGCCCTCCAAGCGGCCGGAGCGGACCCCGGCACCACGCCGCTGCACACGGTCGAGGAAATCGCGCACAACTACCTCACCGCGCTGCGCCGGATACAGCCGCACGGCCCCTACACCCTCGGCGGATGGTCCTTCGGCGGCTTCGTCGCGTTCGAGATGGCCCGCCAACTGCGGGCTGCGGGCGAGGAGGTGAACCACCTGGTACTCCTGGACACCACGGCCCTCAGCCAGGGCGAACGCCACCGCCACGACGACGACGCGCTGCTGGGCTGGTTCTTCTGGGAGCTGCTCTGGCTGGAACGCGGCGGCGACTCCCCCCTCCAGGCCATTCCGCGCCAACTGGCCTCGCTGGAGCAGAAGTTCGACTTCATCGCCCGCCTGGCCACGGAGGCCGGGGTACTACCGGTCGGCAGCTCCGGGGCCGTCATCCGCCGGCTCTTCCGCGTCTACCAGGCGAACTGGCAGGCGGCGCTCGACTACCGGCCCCGGGCAACGGACCAGGAACTCACCCTGATCCGCGCCCTGGAACCGTTGCCCGACGTCCTCACCGCGATGCACGGCGCGGCCGGCAGCCGCCACACCGACCCCACCAACGGCTGGCGCGACATGACCGACGGCCCGCTCCACGTCGTCGACGTACCCGGCGACCACCTCACGATCATGGAAGAACCGCACGTCCAGCACGTGGCGAAGACCGTCGCGGACCTGATCCGCACCGCCCCCGACCGGCCCCACCAGGAGAACTGACCATGCCCGACCAACACCCCCTCAAGGCCCTCGTCATCGGGGCCGGCATCGGCGGCCTGACCTGCGCCACCGCCCTCCGCAAGGTCGGCATCGACGTGGCGGTCTACGAGCGCGCCACCGAGCTGCGGGCCGCCGGCTCCGGCCTGTCGGTCATGAGCAACGCCCTCACCGCACTCGGCACCCTGGGCATCGACCTCGGCCTGGACAAGCGCGGCCGGGTCGCGGGGTCCTTCCTGGTCCTGGACGAGCACGGCCGGACCATCAGGGACCTGCCCTTCAAGGAAGTCTGCGACCAGGTCGGCGCACCCAGCGTCTGCCTGAGCCGCTCGGACCTCCAAGAAGCCCTGCTCGACGCGACCGCGGACTGCCCTCTCCACCTCGGCGCCATCGCCACCGGCTTCCACACCGACGACACCGGGGTCACCGTCCGATTCGCCGACGGGCGCGTCGCACACGGCGACCTGCTCATCGGCGCCGACGGATTCCACTCGGCCATCCGCGCCCAACTCGTCGGACCCGAAACCTCCCAGGACAGCGGCTACGTCTGCTGGCTCGGCGTCGTACCCTTCGAGCACCCCCGGCTCACCCCGGGCTGCGTACGCCACTACTGGGGCAGCGGCCAGCGCTTCGGCCTCATCGACATCGGCCACGGCCGCGTCTACTGGTGGGGCACCAAGAACATGCCCGCCGAGCGCTCCCACGCCTGGGACGGCACCAAGGACGACATCACCCAGGCATACGCCGGCTGGGCCGACGAAGTGCGGGCCGTCATCGAAGCGACCCCCGCCGCCGACATCCTCGCCGTGCCCTCCCGCGACCGCGCCTTCCTGGCACGCTGGGGAACGGGCCCCGTCACCCTGCTCGGCGACGCCGCACACCCCATGCTGACCACCCTCGGCCAGGGCTCGGGCATGGCCATCGAAGACGCCGTGGTCCTCGCACACACCCTGGCCGAGCCGGGAACCCGCGACGACCTGCCGCTCGCCCTGCGCACGTACGAAGAACGCCGCCGCGACCGCACCCGCACCATGGTCGAAGCCTCCCGGTCGATGAGCGACCTCGAACAGGCCGACACCCCCGCAACCCGGCAGGCCAGGGACGACTACTTCCGCCTGACGCCACGTCAAGACCTGGCCCGGCAGAACGCCCAGGCCCTCACCTTCCCCGGCATTCCCTCCCCGCAACCCCGCGTCCGACGCACCCTCAGCCCGCTGGAACGCTGGTACTGGATCGCCGACCGGACCGCACCGCTCAACGCCGTCATCCGAACCCGGCTCCACGGCCACCTGCAACTGCCGCTCCTGCGGCGCGCGTTGGACGTCCTCCAGGCCCGACACCCGCTGCTGCGCGTCGCGATCAGCGGTGACGACGGGGGAGCGGCCGCCGCGTTCCGGCCACTGGCCGGGCAGCCCGTTCCGCTGCGGTACGTCCAGGTGCCGGCCGACGCCCCCGACGCCGACACGCGATGGGAACACGAGGTCAACGAGCGCGAACTCGCCGAAGGCGTCGACTGGCGCACCGGTCCGCTGCTGCGCGCCGTCGTGCTCACGCGGGAGGGCGCCGAGCGCGCCGAGGACGTCCACGACCTGATCATGACGTCGTCGCACTGCATAGCCGACGGCATGACGGGACTGTCCCTGCTCAGGGAGTGGATCGACATCGCCGCGCAGCTCACCGACGGACACGAACCGGCGACCACGTCGCGCCGGCCCCTGCCCGCCGCCGAGGACCTGCTGCCGCGCCACCTCCGGGGCCAGGCAGGGGACGGCCCCCTCACCGCCCTCCTGCAACGGGACGAAGAGCAGCGCCGCCGACTCCGGCCACGACGCATCGCCCCCAGCCACCCCGTCCCCTTCCACCTGCGGCGCACCCTCATGGTGCACAGGTCCCTCACCACCGACGAACTGCGGCTCCTGGCGAGCGCCTGCCAACGGCACGATGCCACCGTGCACGGAGCCCTGGCCGCCGCCATGGTCACCGCCGTCGCCCAGGAGGCGGGTACCCAACAGCCCACCCACTTCTCCATCGGCTCCCCGCTCGACTTCCGCTCCGACCTGGACCCGGCCGTCCCCTACGACGAGGCCGGCACCTACGCCGCCACCCTGCCCACCCACGTCCGGTACCAGCCCGGCGCACCCCTGTGGGACATGGCCCGCGCCATCAGCCAGGACCTGGTGGACCGCCGGCAGCGCGAGGAACACCTGGCCCTGGTCAACCTCCTGGACCAGGCAGGGCCCAAGACCTCGGCCGACGGCGAGGCGTTCATGCGCTACATGGACGAACAGGGCCCGCTCAACCTCACCCTCTCCAACCTCGGTCGCCACGACTTCCCCGACCGCATGGGCCCCTGGCGCGTGTCCCACACCCAACTCGTCGCCGGCATCTCCGTCACCGGCGCCCTCGTGGCAACCGCCATCACCACCCACGGCCAACTCGCCTGGAACTTCAGCTACGTCGACGACATCGTTCCCACCCCCCGCGCCCACCACCTCGCCGACGCGTCCCTCCGGGCCCTGCGCTCCGCCATCACGTCCGACACCCCGGACACCCCCGACACCCCCAACACCGGCCACTGACCGGCAGATCCGCGACCGCATCCCCCCACCACGGAAGGAAAGCCACGTGTTCCACCAGAAGGCCAAGCCACTGAGCCCCGCCGGACGCACCATCGTCATCACCGGAGCCTCCACCGGACTCGGCAAGCACTGCGCGTTCCAACTCGAACGGCGCGGCTTCCACGTCTTCGCCGGCGTCCGCAGGGCCGAAGACGCTGCGAAGCTGCGCGCCGAGGCGTCCTCGGCGCGACTGCGGCCCCTCCTCCTCGACGTGACCGACGAGGAGAGCATCCGCACCGCTGCCGCCGAAGTCGCCGAGTCCGTGGCCGAACACGGCGTGTGGGGCCTGGTCAACAACGCCGGCACCTGCGTCTCCGCCCCGCTGGAGTGCGTGCGGCCCGCGTCGCTGCGGCAACAGCTGGACACCAACGTCGTCGGCGCCGTCGCCGTCACCCAGGCATTCCTCCCGCAACTGCGCCGCAGCCGCGGTCGCATCGTCAACGTCTCCTCGGGGCTGGGCAGCGTGGCGATTCCCTACCTCGGCGCGTACGCGACCGGGCAGTTCGCCAAGGAGGGAATGAGCGACGCGCTCCGGCGCGAACTGCGGCCCTTCGGGATCTCGGTCTCCGTCGTGAAGCCAGGCGCGATCGCGACCCCGATATGGCACAAGGTGCGGGAGACCGGCGAGAAGATCCTGGACGAGACTCCCCACGACATCGCCGACCTGTACCGACTGCCTTTCGAGGAGTTCCTGCGGATGAACGGAGAACGCGCGCAATCCAGCAGCACCCAGCCGGAGGACTTCGCGCGCACCGTCTTCCGTGCACTGACCTCCGCCCGGCCCCGGACCCGCTACTGCGTCGGCAAGGACGCCCGGACCGCCGCCCTGCTCGCACGGTTGCTGCCCGACGCCGCCCTGGACCGCGGATTCCACCAGCTCACCAAGGAAACCGGCGGGAATCCGTGACGCGCAGAAGTCCCGCGTAGCCCGCCCGCCCGGCCACCGGGGCCGCACGTAACACGCGCTCCCGGTGGCCACGCGGACACGAGAACGGCCCTCGCACGACGGAATCCCCGTCCGCCCCAGCAGCGGCGGGAGTGCGAGGGCCGCTCCCTGCCCGGCTACTCACGCCGAAGCGTGGACCGGTAGTCGCTGGGTGGCACGCCGTACGCGGTGCGGAAGGACCGGGTGAAGTCGGCAGCGCGGGGGAAGCCCCAACGGGCGGCGATGGCGTGGATGGGGGTGGTGCGCAGAGCCGGGTCGGCGAGGTCGCGGCGGGCGCGGTCCAGGCGCTGGCGGCGGATCCACGCCGCGACCGTCTCGTCCTCGTGCCGGAAGAGGCGGTGCAGGTAGCTGGTGGAGATGTGGTGTGCGGCGGCGATGCCGGCCGGCGTCAGGTGCGGATCGTGCAGGTGCGCCCGGACATATGCACGGATGCGTAGGACGAGGGTCTGCCGGTGGGTTTCCGGGGGGAGCAGGGCGTCGGCCTCGAGGGCGTGTGCGAACAGTGCGGACAGGAGGTCCACCACGACCTGCCCCAAGCGGGGTCCGTCGGTGGGCTGGTACGCATGCGTACCGTTCGCCAGCTGAGTGAGCAACTGCGCCAGCAGAGCGCCGATTCCCTCCTTCGCCGACAGCCGCAGCCCGGTCAACCGGTCGAGTTGACGGCCAGGAACGGGGAGCAGCGCTGCAGGTACTTCCAGCCCAACTCCCGTGTGGAGGCCATCGGAACCCTCGATGGAACGGATCTCGAAGGGATGCGACGTTCTGACGACGTTCAGGCCGTACGGGCCATATGACGTGTCGTCTCGCTCCCTGCTGACGTGCAGCGTCCCCTTGAGCGGGAGCGTGAGGTGCAGCCGTTCGGGGTCCGACTCCCGGATCAGCTGAGGGGTGCGCCGAAAGAGCACCGGTTGGAACGACGCCGGCCACACCGATACGGCACCGAGGCTCAACGTGCGTTGGAAGACACGGAAGTCCTCCCGGTGGTCGCTGACCACTTCCACCGGCGCGTGCGTTTGGCCAACGAGCGCGCTCCAGCCGTCGAACCTGTCCGCAATCGGTACATCCTCACTCCGGTACACCGACTCGACCACCACCGGCATCCCCTCCCCTGATGAGTACGGGCAGCCAATCTGGCAGGAAACAACGAGCGTGCACAACGCATCGGTCCCCAGCCCGACCCCCTCCGCTCGACCGCGGCCATGGCCATGGCCGAGCCGGGCAACGACATCGCGGCACCTCGGTCAAGTCCGCTGTTCCACCGGGCAGTTGCCGATATCGTCTCGACTTTGCCATCAGGGAGGGACCCATGTCACTACCCACATCCCCGGCCCCGGGTCTGCGCCGTACGCCGGTCCGCGCGGCCTGCGCGCTCGCGTTGTGCGTCGCGGCCGCGCTCCTGCCACAGGCATCCGGGGCGCGGGCCGCCGCGGCCCCGGCTTCCGCACAGGCCGCCGAGACCGGTGCGTCGGCCGTGTTCAGCAGCCCGGCCGCGCCGGCCGGGATCAAGAACCGCCTGCTCGACCTCATCGGCCGCACCGCGCCCGGCGCCGACATCCGGGTGGCGATGTACATCTTCAACGACACCGACGTCTCCACCGCCCTGAACGCCGCCGCCGACCGCGGGGTGCACGTCAAGGTGGTCGTCGACTCGATCTCGGGGCAGAGTTCCACGCACTACGCGGCCTTCGCCGCCCTGAAGTCCCGTCTGGGAAGCGCGACTTCGGCCCCTTCCTATGCCGTCTCCTGCCCCGCCCACCGTGGCTGCATCGGGAACGACACGAACGGCGCCTCGATCAACCACAACAAGTTCTTCCTCTTCTCCAAGCTCACCGACGGCACCACCGACGTCGTCCTCCAGTCCTCGGAGAACCTCGACGCCCGGCCGTCCGTCGGCGGTTACGGCGCGTGGAACAGCGCGGCCCAGATCAACGCGAACTCGGCCCTGTACGACGGCTACGCGTCGTACCACTCGGACCTCGCCGCGATGAAGGCCAACAACAACTACTACCGCACGGTCCAGTCGGGGAACGCCAAGGCGTACTTCTTCCCCGAGGCATCGCAGAATCCCGACTGGCCGTCCGAGCCGGCCACCGACGCCGTGATCAGCCGCCTCGACGGCGTGGTCTGCAAGGGCAACACGCCCGGCTGGGGCACGGAGGACGGCCGGACCGTCGTGCGTGTCGGCATGAACCTCTTCAGCCGGTACGAGATCGCCAAGAAGCTCCAGTCCCTCGACCAAGAGGGCTGCTGGGTCGAGGTGCTCCACCAACTCCCCAAGGGATACGCCTCCGAGGGCCCCGACGGCTCGACCCGCAAGACCCAGGCGGCCCTCACCGCCCCGTTCAACGCGTACAACGGCCCGGTCGTGCACACCTTCCCCGAGTCAGCAAACGGTGCCACGCCCTTCCACTCCAAGTTCCTCCTGGTAAAGGGCGGTTACGACGACGGCTCGGCGAAGGTGAAGGACCGTAAGATCCTCTGGACCGGCAGTCACAACTACACCTTCAACTCCCTGCGCTACAGCGACGAGGCCTTCGTGAAGCTGGAGGACAGCTCGGTGTACGACGCGTACGAGGCGTTCTTCAAGTCGGCGCTCCCGAAGGCCACCTGCACCTGGGTCCAGGGCACCTGGACCCCGAGCGACTGCTCCTGAGGAAAACCCTCGGGGCGCCCGCCCGTCCGACCATCAGCCAGGAACAACGCGACGCCAGGGGTACCTTTTCCAAGCTGCCAAGGGGGGACCGACCATGACGCGCATGACGCGCATGACGCGCATGACGCGCATGACGCGCATGACGCGCATGACGCGCATGACGCGCAAGACGCGCACGGCACTGATCTGCACGGCCGCGGCGATCCTCGCCGCGGCACTGACCGCAACGATCGTGGAAGGCGGGGTCTTCAACACCGGCGTCTCCGGGGCCGCGGAGTACCGGCAGGGATACCAGTGGCTCACCACCAAGCTGCGAGAACGCACAGCCGAGGAGCGCACCAAGCGCGATTTCCCCACCACGCCCACCACGCCCACCACACCCACGGACGGTACCCGTAACGGACGGACGCCACCCGCCTCCGCCTTCACCCGTTCTGGCTTGACAGTCAGCATCGACTGCCGTCTCGCCTCCGGCCAGGAGACGGTCACCCAGGGCGTCGCGCGGGAGCACCTTGACGACTGGGTCCGCGGCTGCGAGGACGCCTTGGGGGATCTCCCGCGTCACGAAGGTCCATAGGTTCAAGTGTCAGACGGGGCAGTTCAGTTCGCGGGCCCGGCGGACGAAGACCTCGTGCAGGTCCTGTGCGGCCTGTGGCACGGAGTCCGCTCTGCGACGTTGGAGCATACGCACCACCGACACGAGCAGCGGCACCGTCGCGGCGTTCACCGTGCCGACCCGCACCATGCGGCTGACTCGGTGCTGCTCCCCGGCCGCCGCGCGCAGCCTGGGGGCGTCGCGGACCGCGTCCGCTTGCTCAGCCGATGCCGCGCCATCTGATTCGAATCCCGCGGGTTGGGTCGGCAGGCCGGGTAAGGACCGCGACTGCCGGCGCCTTCTGTGAGTGCCTGCGGCGCCGGGACATCCGGCGAACCCTCCCAGAGAAACCGGAAGTCAAGCCGCCCGCCTACGCAAAGGTCACGTGCCGGACGGCCGCCCGGCGCCGAGGACGAGCGGTACAAGACACGCAGCCCAGTCGAACGGGCACCAGCGGAATGCAGTCACCCCGGCCGTGGCCACTCACTGCGACCGGCACGGCTCCGTCTTCCTCGGCGCCACCACCGCAGCAGTCCTGGTCAGCTGGCTCCGTACGTGATCGCCGGGACAAGTCCTCATTGCGGAAAACCGCAGTGCGGTCGGGCGGTCAACCGCATGGTGTGGTGCTGACCTGCTGCCTAGCGTGAGCGGCATGATCGCAACGCCGGCCTCCGCGCCGCTTCTCGCATCCTCTGCCGAACCCGCCAGCGGCATCGCCGGCTGGGCGGTCGACGTCATGGGCGCCCTCGGCGCCCCGGGCGCGGGGGTGACCAACCTCGTTGACACCGTGCTGCCGTTCGTTCCCAGTGAGATCGTCCTGCCCGTCGCCGGTTTCGCGGCCGGGCAGGGCCGGCTGAGCCTGTGGGCCGTCATCGCCTGGACCACCGTTGGCTCCGTCGTCGGCTCATGGATCGTGTACGGGGCCGGCGCCCTCCTGGGGCGCGACCGCACCCGTGCGCTCGCCGCCCGCGTCCCCCTCGTCCGCCCGCACGAGATCGACCGCGCCGAGGCGTGGTTCGAACGGCGCGGCCGCATTGCGGTGTTGCTCGCGCGCATGGTGCCGGTGGTACGCAGCCTGATCTCCGTTCCGGCCGGGATCCAGCGCATGCCGCTGCCGGCCTTCACCGCCCTGACCGCCGGCGGCAGCCTGGTGTGGAACACCGCGTTCGTGCTGTTGGGATACTGGCTGGGCGACAACTGGCGGCTGGTGGAGGAGTACGGGGGAATGGTGTCCAAAGCGGTGGCAGCGCTGGCGGTGCTGGCCGTTGCCCGTTGGTTCCTGGTGCGGTTGCGCCGCCGCCCGAGCGCCCGGCACCGCGCATGAGGCCCGTGCGCACGGTCGCCGGTCTCACGCTCGGTGCCTTCTCGGTGTGCGCCGCGCTCGCCGTCCTGGCGGCCTGGGGCGTGGCGCGATGCAGCGGTCCGCTGATCGGCATGGCCGCATGGGAACAGCGGCGAGTCGCCACCCTGCTCGGCGGCGAACCCGTCCCCCTGGAGGGCATCGTGCCGCGGCGGGCCGCCGCGTACCTGTGGTGCCGCATCCCCGTCGGCATACTCGGCGGTGGGACACTGCTGCTGTTGACCGCGGGTGGCTGGACGGTCGCCGCCGGACTCTTCCGCTGGCTGACCGGCCAGGACGTCGACGGCATGAGCCCCACCTGGCCGATCGTCGGATACCTCCTCGCCGCCGGCCTGCTCCTGCTCTTCCTCGACCTGGCCGGACTGGCCGCGGTCGTGGAGTGGGAGCGGCGCCTGGTGCGGCGCTTCCTCGGTCCCGACGAACTGGCTCGGATGCGTCGGAGGATCGACGAACTGGCCGCGACGCGTTCGGGGATCGTGGCAGCCGTCGATGCCGAACGGCGCCGCATCGAGCGGGACTTGCACGACGGCCTGCAACAGCGACTGGTCGTCGTGGCGATGCTGTTGGGACGAGCGCGCCGCAAGGGCAGCGCGAAACTCTACTTGCAGGCACAGGCCGAAGCCGAGCAGGCGGTGGAGGAACTGCGTCAGGTGGCCTGGCGGGTGTATCCAGCCACGCTGGACGAGTTGGGACTGCGTGAGGCCCTCACGCACGACGCGGAGCGTTCACCGGTCCCGGTCCACATCAGCGGCGACCTGTCCTGGCGCCCGGCCCCGGCCGTGGAGACGGCCGCCTATTTCGCCGTGCGCGAGGCGCTCACCAACGCAGCCAAGCACGCCGGTGCCCACCGAATCGACGTGGAGATCGGCCAGGAGGCCCGGCTGGTACGCGTAACGGTGCAGGACGACGGATGCGGCGGCGCCGACCCTCATGGTCCGGGGCTGGCTGGATTGGCACGCCGGATCCGTGCCTTGGACGGACACCTGCACGTGGACAGCCCGCCGGGGGGACCCACACGAGTGGTTGCGGAGCTGCCGTGCGACTGATGATTGCCGAGGACTCGGCGCTGCTGCGCCAGGGCCTGACCCATCTGTTGGCCGATGAGGGACACGAGGTGTCCGCCGCGGTCGGCGACGCGGAGGCGTTGCTGGCCGCGGTCGCCGCCGGGCCACCGGACGTCGTCGTCCTGGACGTGCGCATGCCGCCCAGTCACACCGACGAGGGCCTGCGAGCCGCCATGCGGCTACGGGACGAACACCCCGGGGTGGGCGTCCTGGTGCTGTCGCAGTACGTCGAGCACAGATACGCCGCGGAGTTGCTGACCGCAGACACTCGCGGCATGGGATATCTGCTGAAGGACAGAGTCGCGAGGGTGGAGGAGTTCCTGTCCGCACTGGAGCGGGTGAACGCGGGGGAGACGGTTTTCGACCCGGAGGTCGTGCGCCGCCTGCTGACCCGCTCACGCCGAGCCGACGACCTCAGCCTGCTGACCGCCCGTGAACGGGACGTCCTGGCCCTCATGGCCCAAGGGCACACGAACACGGCCATCGCACAGCAACTGTTCGTGTCCAAGAGCGCCGTGGAGAAGTACGCCAACGCGGTTTTCGACAAGCTGCGGCTGCCACGGGACAGCGGCACGAACCGGCGGGTCCTGGCGGTGCTCCGCTTCCTCGGAAGCTAGGGCCGCCGTGCGCCGCGGGCAGCGGCGGCTGCCCGCAGCGCCGACCCGGCAGCACCGCTTCGTGCGAGATCGCGTGTCGTCCCGCTCACACCAAGACGACGCAGCCCTGTCGTTCGAGTTCTCCCAGTAGCGGTAGGGAGGGATCGATCTCGTTCCATCGCAGATCCAGCTTCTCCAGCGAGGGAAGCAGGGTGAGCCAGTCCGGCAGTTGACTGAGACGGTTGCTCCGCAGGTCGATCTGACGGAGCCGCGGGAGGCGGGCCAGTGACGGCGGCAGCTCGGCCACGGAGTTCTCGCGGAGGTCCAGGTGACGAAGTTCGTGCAGTTCAGCGGTCGACGGCGGCAAGTGCTCGATCGTGTTTCCTCGAAGCCAGAGTTCACGCAGGTTACGGAGTCGGCCAACGGAGTAGGGCAGCGTGGTGAGCCGGTTGTGCTGTGCCCTGAACTCGATGAGGCCGGTCATCCGCCCGATGGCCTCGGGGAGGGTGGCGAGGGAGTTCTCACCGATGTTGAGGTAACGCAGCCGGGACAGGTTGCCCAGACTTTCCGGAATGCCTGACAGCTGGTTGTCGTGCACGTACAGGCAGTCGCTGAGGCCGTTGAGATTACCCAGTTCGTCGGGTAGTGACGTGAGCGCGTTGTGGCCAAGGTCCAGGGTCGTCAGCCGATGCAGTCGCCCGATCCGTGGCGACAGGGCCGTGAGCCCGTTGTTCGCAAGGATCAGCGCGCGGAGTTCGGTCCGTTGCCAGACGGAGTCCGGCACCTCTCCGAGCTCCTGGCGCCATAGGTTCAGTGTGTGCCGCACGGCCTTCTCGCCTTCGTCAGCGGTCCTGGGCCTCGATTCTCATCCCTGTCTTCGGGACAGGCAGCCAGTTCGGAACGCGATCAGCCAGCCGCGGCGTGTTCAGTGCGCGCTGGCGAGGCGAGGGGAATCGGCGCCTGCCCTACCGCCGCCTGGCTCCCGTCTCTCCAAGCGCATGCGCCGCAGCGGCTGAGGGAAGGACTGGGGTAAAAATGGAGGCATGACGGTCTTCTACTGCTCAAAGTGCTCCAAACGACTCACGCCGGACCTCCAACGCCTGCCCGCCGTTCCGGAGGTTTCGGAGCACGACAAGGACCGTGACAAGAAGACGCTCCTCGCCCCCTCGACGGTGCCGCAGGGCTACTACGCGATCGATCCGGAACCCTGGGGCGCCCCCTTCGAGCCGGCCGGGAGCGAGCCCAGGCGCCCCCTGGGCAACCGAGCCCTGTTGATGCGGGCGGACCTGTGTGACCTGGTCTCCGCTGGCCCCAGGGACTCTGCGATCGTCCACCCTGACGACATGTCCGACCTGACCTTGGTCAACACCGACGGCCAGCACTGGGGCTGTTGCGGCCCCCTGGGCACCGGCGGCCGCAACATGGCCTGCACCTGCGGGGCCCTCATCGCGACCCTCGCCGCGGACTGCATGGGGCCGCACGAACTGCACCTCGATCCGATACGCGTGTACGCCTGGGAGGGATGAGGCCCAACGCGGCTCTTCCCCGCCGGTACGCTCCACACCGCTCGCCGTGCCGGGCCGACGCCGTCAGTGAGCCAGGCTTCGGGCAGTTCGTCCTCCCCGCGCCCGTGCTCGGCGACCAACCCACCCGACCTGCCTGCCACCGTGCCCGCAGCAAGCAGCAAGCAGCAAGCAGCAAGCAGCAAGCAGCAAGCAGCACGCGGCGCACGAGCGTCGGCATCGTGCTGCGGCCCGTTACTCGTACCGGTACTTCAGCGAATCCACCTCGGCCTGCTCGACGTCGGCGATCGTCATTCCTGGCATCCGCAGTTGGGCCAGCGTCACCTCGGCCGAGGTCGGCTGGGAGTCCGCCGACAGCCACTGCTCCGGCTTCCAGGCCCCGCTGCGCAGCAGCGACTTGGGGCAGTGCGGGTAGACCTCCTCGATCCCCAACACCAGTGCACTGGCCGGCGGCTTGCCCACGGCGGTCATCTGCGACAGCAGCTCCGGGCGGGTGGAGACGCAGGCCCGGCCGTTCACCCTGAGCGTCGTGGTGCGCCCCGGGATGACGAACAGCAGCCCGGCCCGACCGGTGGCGACGACGTTCTGCAAGGTGTCCAGGCGCTTGTTGCCGGTGGCGTCCGGTATCGCCACCGTCCGTGCGTCCAGTACGGCGACGAACCCTGCGGGGCCGCCGCGCGGGGAAACATCACAATTGCCCTTGGCGTCCGTGCTGGCGACCAGGACCAGCGATGAGCAGCCGATCAACCGCCGGGTCTGTTCGGTGAGTTCCGTCATCTGCTTGCGTACGGCCGCGTCGCTGGGGAGCGCGTAAGCCCGACGCAGCGCCTCCTGGTCGGGCACGGCATCGAGGCGGAGCGAGTCGAAGGCGCTGCTGGCAAGGGGTGGCGTCATGGCCCGAGCCTAGGGGGCCGACCTGCGATCGACCTTGATCGGTGGGTGCGGACACGAGGACACCCTCGTGTGCCGGGTCGGGCGAAGAACGCGACTCCATCTGGTCCGCCGTCACACCTTTGGCCGGCTGTCGTGGTTCTCGCCCCCTGCCTGTGCGGCCGCGGCAGGGTCCGGTGGCGTTCCGTGGTCCGCCGTCGCCGCCGTGCCGGCACCGCCTCGTGGCCTGCTCGGCTTCACCGCAGGACGGTCGAGGCGCGGCCAGGAGCGCTGCCCACTATCAGTGGGTGGTGTCGTCGGTCCAGCCGAGTGGGTAGGCGTCAGGGCCGGTGCTGGGAGCTGCGGGTTCGTCCGCGGCTTGGGCGAAGGCGGTGAGGGCATCGACCAGGGCTTGGCCCTGGGCGGGGGCCATGCGGCTGACGATGGCGGCGATGTCCTCGCGGCGGCGGGCGGTGACCTCGTCGACGATCCGTCGTCCGTCCTCGGTGAGGCGGATCAGGGATTCGC